>NZ_JANEZT010000316.1 GCF_025403405.1 Frankia tisae | reverse complement strand
GCCCTCCCCCGCGGTCCTCCCGCACCTCCAGGCAAGTGTAGCCACCCGATTCCGGGGCGAAGTCACGGATTCGACGTCACCCCGGGAGGCGGACTGGTGGTGATGACCCGGGGACCTGACATCACATCTGGGCGTGGGCCGCAGTCAGACCTGGATGCGGCGGTGGACGGCGTCGAGGATTTCGGCGACGGCGTCGTCGACGGGCACGCCGTTGCGCTGGGAACCGTCACGGAACCGGAACGACACCGCGCCCTTGGCGACGTCCTCGTCCCCGGCGAGCAGCATGAAGGGGACCTTCTGCTTCTGCGCCGTGCGGATCTTCTTCTGCATCCGGTCGTCGGAGGAGTCGACCTCCACCCGGATGCCGTGGGCGGCCAGCTTCGCGGCGACGCCGTCGAGGTAGGGCACGTGCTCGTCGGTGATCGGGATGCCGACCACCTGGACCGGGGCCAGCCACGGCGGCAGCGCCCCGGCGTAGTGCTCGAGCAGGATGGCGAGGAACCGCTCGATGGTCCCGAACAACGCTCGGTGGATCATGAAGGGGCGCTGGCGGGTGCCGTCCGCGGCCTGATACTCCAGGTCGAAGCGCTGCGGTAGCTGGAAGTCGACCTGGATGGTGGACAACTGCCAGGTCCGGCCGATGGCGTCCCGGGCCTGCACGGAGATCTTCGGGCCGTAGAACGCGCCGCCGCCCGGGTCCATGACGAGCTCCAGGTCCTGCTTCTGGGCGGCCTCCCGCAGCAGCTCGGTGGCCTCCTCCCATTCGGCGTCGGTGCCGACGGCCTTGCCCTCCGGCCGGGTAGACAGCTCCAGGTAGAAGTCACTGAGCCCGTAGTCCCGCAGCAGCCCCAGGACGAAGTTCAGCACGCTGTCGAGCTCGGCGGGCAGCTGCTCCCGGGCGCAGAACAGGTGGGCGTCGTCCTGGGTGAGGCCGCGCACCCGGGTCAGGCCGTGCACGACGCCGGACTTCTCGTACCGGTAGACCGTGCCGAACTCGAACAGCCGCAGCGGCAGCTCCCGGTACGACCGGCCCCGCGACCGGTAGATCAGGATGTGCATCGGGCAGTTCATCGGCTTGAGGTAGTAGTCGGTGCCGCCGTCGAGCTCCATGGGCGGGTACATGCCGTCGGCGAACCAGTCCAGGTGACCGGAGATCTCGTACAGGTCCGACTTGGTGATGTGCGGGGTGTTGACGAACGAGTAGCCGCCCTCGATGTGCCGGCGCCGTGAGTAGTCCTCCATGGCGGTGCGGATCGCACCACCCTTGGGGTGGAACACGGCCAGGCCCGGCCCGATCTCGGTCGGGAAGGAGAACAGGTCGAGCTCGGCGCCGAGGCGGCGGTGGTCGCGCCTCTCGGCCTCGGCGAGCCTCGTCTGGTAGGCCTTGAGGGCGTCGCGGGACTCCCAGGCGGTGCCGTAGATGCGCTGCAGCTGCGGATTCTTCTCGCTGCCCCGCCAGTAGGCCGCTGCCGAACGCAGGATCGCGAACGCCGGGATCGACCGGGTGCTCGGCACGTGCGGCCCCCGGCAGAGGTCCTTCCAGCACAGCTCGCCGGTCTTCGCGTCGAGGTTGTCATAGATCGTCAGCTCGCCGGCGCCGACCTCGACGCTGGCCTCGGCGTCCTCGCCCGCGTTCGACTTCAGCCCGATCAGTTCGATCTTGTACGGCTCGGCGGCGAGCTCGGCGCGGGCCTGCTCCTCGGTGACCACCCGCCGGGAGAACCGCTGGCCGGCCTTGATGATGGCCTGTGCCTTCTTCTCAATGGCCTTGAGATCGTCCGGGGTGAACGGGGTCTCGACGTCGAAGTCGTAGTAGAAGCCGTTGTCGATGGGCGGCCCGATGCCGAGACGGGCCTTCGGAAAAAGCTCCTGGACGGCCTGGGCGACGACGTGCGCCGCCGAGTGCCGCACGATGGCCCGCCCGGCCGGCGAATCAATCGCGACGGGCTCGACGACGGCGCCGTCGTCGAGGACATGCGCGAGGTCACGCTGCTGGCCGTCGACCAGGGCGGCGATGACGTCGCGGTCGTCGGCGAACAGATCGGCGGCCGTCGTACCAGTCGGCACCACCCGCGGATCGCTGCGCTGGGCGTGCTGGACGGTAACGCGGACGTCGGACACCAGAATTCTCCTGTTGAGGTAGAACGCGTGCGCGGGGGTCACCGCGCCGACGATGTGCCGCCGGCCCTGCAGGTGAACCCACAGCGGGCCTTCCTGGCCCGATCGCGATGCTACTCGCGCACGCGCTTGACCCTCAACGAGATATCACTCAGGGTGATGATCTGCCGGGCCGTGCCCATACGTGACGACCGGCCCGGCCAGCCGGCGCGTCCCACCGGGGCCATACCGGGCCACCACGCCGTGCACGGCCCGAGTCGGATATGCCCCGCTGCGGCCGCGCGTCCCGCCAATGCCGACAGGGCCACCAACGCTGTAGGGACTGCCAACGCTGTAGGGACTGCCAACGCCGTAGGGACTGCCAACGCTGTAGGGGCCGCCGACTGCGTAGGCGCCGGAATCCGATCCGCCGGCTGCGCCCGGGCGGGCGACGGGGCCTACCAGCGGGGCCGCATCCGCAGGGCCAGCGGAGGCCGGGCCGCTGGGAAGGGCCGGGCCGAGCGGGTCGCCGTCCGACCCGTCGGCGCCAGGGGCGGCCTCCGGGCCGGCACCGGTTTCCGGCAGCCCGTCGTCGCGGTCGCGGTCGCGGCACCGGATGCCACCGAGCACGGTGTCGACGATCTTCCCGATGCGGGTGCCGCTCACCTCACGGTTGCCACTCATGTACTGGCGATAGGCAACCGGGCCGACGAGCATGTCGACGACGAGGTCCACGTCGACATCGGCGGCGAGCTCTCCCGAGTCGATGCCCCGACGCAGCAGGTCCGCCGCACGCTGCCGGAACGGCTCGACCACCTTCTGCGAATAGGTGGCGAACAGCTCCGGATGGGCCGACCGCTCCGCGGCGAGCTTGGGCAGGATGCGCCCGGACAGCGACTGGATGTTGTGCCGGCGCAGGGCGTTGAGCCAGGCCACGAGGTCATCGCGCAGCGAGCCGGTCTCGACGGCGTCCACGCTGTCGGCCAACGTGTCCAGGGCGTCGACGATCAGTGCGTCCTTCGTCGGCCACCGCCGGTAGACGGTGGCCTTGCCGACACCGGCGCCGGTCGCCACCGCCTCCATGGACAATCCGGTGAAACCGACGGTGGCCAGCTCGTGCAGGGCCGCGTCGAGGATCGCCTCATCGCAGCGGGGATCCCGCGGGCGACCGGGGGCGCGTGGGGTCTTCACCCCGGAGGGCACGCGGTCGGCCGGACGCCGGGGACGCGGGGGGCGCGCATCCGCGGTCGTCATGCGGCGCGCCCCCCGTCCGCTCTGCCATCCATCCCGTCACCACCGTGCCGATGCATCCGCATGGATAGGCCACCCGCCACCTGGTCGCGCCGTGTGTTCCTGCCGCATTTCAAGATCAGCATACGTGTCCGGGGGCCCAGGCGCATCCGTTTGCCATGGCAGCGGCGTGGCGGGCGGTTCCATTCCACCCGGATGCGCGCTCCGCACCGCTCTCGCCCACTCCGCTCCCCCCACTCCGCTCCCGTCCACTCGGCCCAGCGGCCCGGGCGTGGCAGCATGGACAGCACGCCGGGACGCCCAGCGCCCGGACGGACGCATCAGGAGTGCTCATGGATTCGTCAGGCACTGTCCGTAACCAGACACCCGACGACCACCCTCGACCCACGGACTCTGCGGGCACGGCGGCGACGCTCTACGGCGCGCCGGCCGAGACGAGGCCGCCGCGCCGGTCGCGGTTCACGGTCCGCGACGTGGCGGCGGCGAAGAACCGCGGCGAGAAATGGTCGATGCTCACCGCCTACGACTTCACCACCGCCACCGTCTTCGACGCGGCGGAGATCCCCGTCCTGCTGGTCGGCGACTCGGCCGCAAACGTCGTCTACGGCTATGACACGACAGTGCCGGTCACCGTCGACGAGCTGATCCCGCTCGTGCGCGCGGTGGTGCGTGGTGCGCCGCACGCGATGGTCGTCGCCGACCTGCCGTTCGGGTCGTACCAGGCCGGCCCGGAGCAGGCGCTCGCGACCGCCACCAGGTTCCTCAAGGAGGGCGGCGCCCAGGCGGTGAAGCTCGAGGGCGGCGCGCGGGTCGCCCCGGCGGTCGCCGCACTGGTCGGCGCGGGTATCCCGGTGATCGGCCATCTGGGCCTGACCCCGCAGAGCATCCACGCCCTGGGTGGCTACCGGGTGCAGGGCCGGGACGAGGCCGGCGAGGTCCTGCTCGCCGACGCGCTGGCGATCGAGGCCGCGGGCGCGTTCGCGGTCGTGCTGGAGGTGGTGCCCGCGGATCTCGCCGCGCGCGTCACGAAGGAGCTGCACATCGCCACGGTCGGGATCGGCGCCGGTGCCGACTGCGACGCGCAGGTGCTGGTCTGGCAGGACATGGCCGGGCTGAGCGGCGGGCACGTCCCCCGCTTCGTGAAGCGGTACGCCGACCTGCGCACCGCACTCGGCGACGCGGCACGCACCTACCGCGATGAGGTACGCGGCGGGCAGTACCCGACGGTCGAGCACAGCTACTGACCGCCCGGTCCGGGTGGATCCTCAGGCGCGGGCCAGCGCCGCCGCCAGTTCGTGGGCCGCCTCGGCGGCGTCGAGCCAGGCGGGACGCGGTAGGCCGCAGGCCAGGCGCAGCATGCGGTCGAGGCTGACCAGGGCCGCCTCGACGGTCCTCGGCGCCGTCACCCACACCGCGAGCCCGGCCGCGCGCAGGGCGGCGAGATCGGGCTCGCGGTTCTCCTCGGCGTTGGCGCAGACCAGGTCGGGGGCGAGCGCGACGATCGCGTCGACGTCAGGGTTCTTCGTTCCGCCCACCGGGGCCCCGTCTGCATTGCCCCGCGACGGTCAGACGTCGGTGATACGCAGGCCGGCGTGCGCCTTGTAGCGGCGGTTGATCGAGATCAGGTTCGCGGTCAGCGCCTCGACCTGGCCGGCGTTGCGCAGCTTGCCGGCGTAGATGCCGCGCATCCCGGGGATGCGCTCGGCGAGCGCGGCGACCAGGTCGGTGGCGGCCCGGTCGTCCCCGAGCACGAGAATGTCGGTGTCGATCTTCGCGACCGCCTCGTCGGCCAGCAGCACGGCGGAGACGTGGTGGAACGCGCCCACGACGGTGCTGTCCGGCAGAACGGCGGCGGCCTGCTGGGCGGCGCTGCCCTCGGGCACCGGCAGCGCGAAGGCGCCGCCCTTGTCAAAGCCCATCGGGTTGACGCAGTCGATCACGATCTTCCCGGCGAGCGGCTCCCGCAGCGCCTCGAGCGTCTCTCGGTGACCGTCCCAGGGGACCGCGACGATCACGACGTCGGCACGCTGCGCGACGGTGGCGTTGTCGGCGCCCTCGATGCGACGGCCGGGGCCGGCGAGCTTGGCCGCCGCCTCCTGGCCACGCTCGGTCGACCGGGAGCCGATGAGAACAAGATGGCCGGCCGCGGCAAAGCGCAGGCCAAGGCCGCCACCCTGGGGGCCGGAGCCGCCGAGGATGCCAATCGTCAGTGTGGGGACGTCCGGGAGGACTTGGTCAGTCGAAGTCACCCTGTCATCCTGCCCGACCGGGCCGTTCGCCGCGCGGGTCCGGATGGCGGCCCGAAATCAGTCCCCGGAGCACTGCCCGAACGGTGGGAACCGGGACGTTCACCCTCCGGCGCGACGTCCAGCCACGAGCCCACCCCCTCGCGGACAGCCGGGGGCAATGAGGGACTATGCATGAACAACGGGACAGCTACGTGTTTGCTTCACCCGCCCCCACCCGGCCGGGACTTCGGCCGGACCCGACGGGCCTCACACACGTCGCTACCGGCAGAGGAGCAGTACACGTGACAGAGAGTTACAACCCATGGACCGCCACGATAGGTGAGCGGGCACCCACGCCAAGCGATTTCGGTGGCGCCCCCGGCAACCCCGGGCGTGCATTGGTCCCAGATGGGCCGTACCGTTCGGTTTCACACGCATCGAGCAGATCTTCCGAATCAGGCGAGAGAGGTCGAGCAATGGCGGACGTATCGGTTCGCTTCGCGATGACGAACGACAGCGAAGTGGTGCTGAACCTGTCGCTGCCGCAGGCACTGCGCCTGATGGAAGCGATCGCACGCAAGGTGGGCGAGACTCTCGCCGAGCGGAGCACGCAGGCGGTCGGCGGGGTTGGCGGGGTCGGCGGGGTGCCGACGTCCGCGCCGTCGAACGGCATGCCGAGCCTGGGGCCCTACACCCCGTCCTGAAGCCGGCTTGCGCAACGCACAGCCACCGCGGCGGCAGCGCCGCCCGCGGTGCCGTACCACCCGAACGGGGGCACGACCGGCGCAGCTGTGGCAGCGCCGGTTACGCGGGAGCGCGAACAGCAAGTACGTGGAGATGCCTCGACCCGCGCGAGGCCGCGCCGGTTCCGTCGGCGCGCGGCCGGCAGTGGGCGAGAGTGTTTCAGCGCCGGAGGTCGGTCCTACGAGGCCGGCCGGTCCCTCACCCGCCGGCCGAGTGCCCAGAGATCAACCCGCCGGCGGCGGCAGCGGGCCGACCCGTGCCCAGCGCTCGGGGATGTGACGTCGCATACACCTCCCGTAGCCGATCCACCGTCACCAGTGTGTAGATCTGCGTGGTGCTGACCGACGCATGGCCCAGCAGCTCCTGGACCACCCGGACATCGGCCCCCCCGTCGAGCAGGTGGGTGGCGAAGGAATGCCGCAGCACATGCGGTGAAACCCCGTCGACCCCGGCTTGGGCCGCCGCGGTCCGCAGCACCGTCCACGCGCTCTGCCGGGACAGCCGGTTACCGCGCCGGGAGAGGAAGACCGCCGCCCCCGAGCGGGGCCCCGCGAGACTCGTCCGGCCCAGGCGCAGGTAGTCCGCGAGCGCGGCGACAGCGCACCGGCCCAGCGGCACGATCCGGTCCCGGCCGCCCTTGCCATGCAGGCGCACCGCCGCGGTCTCCAGGTCGAGATCGTCGACATCCAGCCCGACCGCCTCGGAGATCCGCGCGCCGGTCCCGTAGAGCAGTTCCAGCAGCGCCGAGGCACGCAACCGGCGGACCGCCTCGGCGGGTTCCACCGGCGCCGGATCCGCAGCCCGGTCGGCCACCCCTGCCACCCCCGCCTGCGGGGTGCCCGCGGCCGCGGCGAGCACCGCGGTCACCTGGTCGACGGCGAGCGCCTTGGGCAGCTTGCGGGGCGGCGTCGGCGGTCGCACCGGGCGGGACACGTCCTCGCTCACGTCCCCCTCGTCGGCGGCGAAACGGTGCAGCGAGCGCACCGCGACGAGCATCCGCGCCACCGATGCCGCGGCGAGCGGGGGATGCGTGTCGTCCCCGGAGCGCAATGCAGCGGCGAAGCCGGCAACCTCCGCCTCACCGACCGCGTCCAACGTGCACAGGCCATGCGCCGACAAATGGTTCAGGTAGCGACGCAGATCGCGACGGTAGGCGAGGACGGAGTTGTGGGCGAGTCCCCGTTCTCCCTCCAGATGATGGAGATAACGCGCGATGACGTTCCCCGGCGCCCCCCGCTGCACGGGCACGCCATGATCGAGGGTCGGCGCCGGCCCGCTGCCGCCGGGCGGCGATCTCCGCCGCACCGCCTCGACCGACCCGCCCGCCTCGGCGGGGGGGTGCAGGTGGAATGCCCGGTCGCCGTCGGTGACTCCCATCATCGAACTGATAGTAGGACCTGCGCAGCGTTCTCCGTGGAGGCCTATCCACATGCCGGGTTCCCGCGGCTATTCTGGCGACTTGTGCGGACGGACGGTTGGGCGTCACGCTGCGCCGCACGGCTGGGGGTCCTCATCGCCGCCGTCACGACACTCACCCTCCTGGCGGGAGTAGGCCTGCTCGCGGGCTGCGGCGGCGACCGCCGCGAGCCCGCCGGCGCCGCGGCGCCCGCCCGCCC
>NZ_JANEZT010000315.1 GCF_025403405.1 Frankia tisae | reverse complement strand
GCATCTGGGTCGACGGCACCCGCAGGGTCAGCGTCCCGCTCACCGGCGGCGGGGGGATCAGCACGACGAGGGGACCGTTCGCGGTGCCGAGATGCACCTGGACCTCGCCGCCGGTGAGCGGGACGCTGACCCTGCGGGTGCCGTCGACCCAGATGCCGTTGGAGCTGATGTCGCGGGCGAGCCAGCCGGCGCCGCTGGGCTCCAGCCGCAGGTGCCGGCGGGAGACCCGGCCGTCGGCGATGACGACGTCGCAGTCGCGGCCGCGGCCGACGACGTGGTCGCGGTCGGGCGGTAGCACGGTCTCGCCGGCTGGGGTGACGATCCGCAGCGCTGTCGGGTCCACTGCTGGTCCTCTCGAAGCGGCCCGGCCGGGGGCCGGCTGGGCGAGTGCCGGCCGGACAGGTCGGGCCGAACAGGTTGGCCGAGCGGGTTGATGCGGTTGGGGCCATGGTCGGCCGGGCGGTCAGGCGCGGAAGACCTCGTTGCCGCGGACGGTCACCGCGACGGGGGGTAGGGGCGCCTTCGCCGGGCCGGCGAGAGGTTGGCCGGTGCGGGTGTCGAACGCGCTGCCGTGGCACGGGCAGCGGATCCGGCCGTTCGACACCGCGTTCACCGAGCAGCCCTGGTGGGTGCAGACGTTCGAGAAGCCCTGGACCTTGCCAGCGGCGTCCCTGGTCAGGACGATGCCGGCGTCGCCGAGGATGATCCCGCCGTCCGCAGGCACGTCGCCGGCCCGGGCCAGCGGCGCCGCTGTGCCCCCCGAACCGCCCGAGGCCGCGCCCTTCCCGCTGGAGTCGCCGGTGCTCCCCGAGCCGCCGGTGGCGCCTGCGCCACCGGAACTGCCGGCGGCGGCCGACGTCCGGCCGTACTCGCCGGACCGCCCGGACGTCGCCTTCGCCGCGTCACTGTGATCGGCCACGACGTAGCCGACCGCCCCGGCGGCCACGGTGACCGCGATTCCCGGAACGATGGTCCGCCGGCTCGGCGCTTCCTGGGTCATTTTCTCTTCCTCGATATCGGGCCGGGGAGCGTCGACTCAGACATGGGGAATTCCGGACTGGGTGAAGAACCACAGCGAGGCGCTCAGCCAGAGCACGACGAGTGACGCCAGAACCGTGGAACCCAGCACCGGCAGTGCCCACCCGGGCAGGCCGCGCACCCGTAGGCCGAGCATCTTCGCCGCATAGGCGCCGTAGAAGAGGCAACCGACGACGCTGTGCACCAGAACGCGGGCGTCGGTGTCGGCGAAACCGAGCGCCCAGATGCAGTGGAAGGCGACCGGCAGGGTCAGGACGAACGCCGCCGTGCCGCTCCATCGATGCAGCCCACCGGCCCAGGACGGCGCCGGGCCCGCCCCGGGCAGCCGGCCCCACATCCACAGCGCCGTGATGAGCTGGACGATCAGAAGAAGGGTGGCCGCCGTCGTCAGCCATGCTTTCATCGGCAGCATTCCGGAAAAGCCGAGAGTGAACACGGGCCGGCCAGCGGGGTCGTGGACTTTTGCATATACGCCCATCGACACGGCGACGGCGGCGCCGAGCAGAAGAACGCCGGCCGTCGTCACGCCCCGGCCGGTCGATTGATTGGGCGCCTGTGCGCCGACTGCCATGCCGCCCCCGCTCCGCGAACGATCGTTTCTGCGGAAACTATGCCCGAGGGCTTCCGTTCGCGCTGGCGATCGTCGGCGGGACGACAAATTCGTTACGGACCTTTCGGGTCCACTTGTCGCGCCGGCCGGGTCAGGCGCGGGCGCGGACGGCGCGGCGTAGCTCGTCGGTCGCGTCGACGATGACCCGGCGTAGCACCGGGTCGAGGCCGCCCCGGTCGAGCAGGGCGTCCGCGTCCCGCAGCGTCCCCGCCGACACGGCGTACTGGGGGTAGGCGAAGGTGGCGATCTGGCGGGCGGCGTGCGGGGTGCGCCGGGCGGTCATCGCCGGCATCTGCTCGAAGTACCGGGGCACGTACGCGGCGGTGAGGTCGCCCTGCTCGGGCTGCCAGAAGCCCTCGGCGGTCGCCCCGATCAGCCGCGCGGACGCACTGTCGTCGGCCACGATCATCTCCCAGGCGCGGGCCTTCGCCGCGGCGTCCGCGATGGCCGCGCGGGCCCGTGCCGCGTGTTCGGCGGCGCGGGCGCTGCGGTCGCGCCGGCCCTCCGCGGCGATCTCGGTCTCGCCGGCGCGGCCGAGCACGACCAGCCGGTGCAGCAGCGTCCAGCGCAGCTCCGGGTCGATGAGCAGCCCGGCGGGCACGTCCTGCCCGGCCAGCCAGGCGGCGAGCCCGTCGACCTCACCGGGTCCGCTGCATCCGATGACGCCGCGCGCGGCCGAAAGCTGGCGGCCGCTGCCGGGACCGGCGTCCGCCAGCGCCCGCAGGCAGGCGGCGTGCAGCCGCGCGCCCGCGGCCGGCCGGGCGGACGGGGCGAGATAGCGGGTGAGCGCGGTGGCCCGGGCGAAGCGCAGGGCGTCCTCGAAGACGGCGAGCTGGGTCTCCGACGGCAGCGCGGAGGCGGCGAGCGCCAGGTAGTCGGCCGCGGGCCACTGTGCGTCACGGGTCGCGTCGGCCGCCGCCGCCCAGATCACCGCGCGGGCCAGCGGGTCGGCCATCCGGGGCAGCACGGCCGGCAGGGCCGCGAGGTCGTCGGGGGTGAACCGCACCTTCGCGTAGGTCAGGTCGCCGTCGTTGACCAGCAGCAGCCGGCCGGCCTCGGCGCCGGCCAGCGCGGTGACCGCGGTCCGCCCGTCCGCCGCGGCCGGGTCGATGTCGACCTCGACCCGGCGCAGCAGCTCGATCGGTGCTTCGCCGCCCCCGCCGCCCTCGCCGCCCTCGCCGCCCTCGCCGGCGCCGCCGCCCTCGCCGGCGCCGCCGCCCCCGCCGGCGCCGTCCGCGGGGCCGTAGATGCCGATGCCGAGGCGGTGCGGGCGCAGCGTCGGGTAGGCCTGCGGCGCCGTCTGGACGACCGCGACCTGCTGGTAGCGGCCGTGGGCGTCGACGGTGACCTGCGGGCGCAGGGTGTTGACCTGCTCCCGGCGCAGCCACAGCTCGGCCCAGCCGGCGAGGTCGCGCCCGCTCGCCTCGCTCAGTGCGGTCAGCAGGTCGGCCAGGGTGGCGTTGCCGTAGGCGTTGCTGGTGAAGTAGGCGCGCAGCCCCGTCAGGAACGCCTCGTCGCCCACCCAGGCGACGAGCTGGCGCAGCACGGAGGCGCCCTTGGCGTAGGAGATCCCGTCGAAGTTCAGCAGCGCCAGCGCGGTGTCCGTGACGTCCGGCGGGGCGACCGGGTGGGTGGAGGGCCGCTGGTCGGCGGCGTAGCCCCAGCTCTTGCGGCCGACGGCGAAGCTGGTCCACGCCTGCGTGAACCGGGTCGCCTCGGCGGTCACCCGGTAGCCCATGTACTCGGCGAACGACTCGTTCAGCCACAGGTCGTCCCACCAGCGCATGGTGACCAGGTCGCCGAACCACATGTGCGCCATCTCGTGGGCGATGACGACGGCCCGCAGCTCGCGTTCGGTGTCGGTGACCGCCGAGCGGTACACGAACTCGTCGCGGAACGTCACGCAGCCCGGGTTCTCCATCGCTCCGGCGTTGAACTCGGGGACGAACGCCTGGTCGTAGGTGCCGAACGGGTAACGGTCGGCGAACAGCTCGTGGTAGCGGTCGAGGCACGCCCGGGTGACGTCGAAGATCTCCGCGGCGTCGGCGTCCAGGTAGGGCGCGAGCGAGCGGCGGCAGAGCAGGCCGAGCGGGATGCCGTCGTGACTGTCCTCGATGACGTGGTACGGCCCCGCGACCACCGTCACGAAGTACGTGGCCAGCGGCGGGGTCTCGGTGAACTCCCAGCGGCCCGGGGCAGTCTGCCGGCCCGCGCCGTTGGCCCGTACCACCCAGTCGGGGGGTGCCAGGACCGTCAGCCGCACCGGTGCCTTGAGATCGGGCTGGTCGAAGCAGGCGAACATCCGCTGGGCGTCGTCGAGGAACGTCTGGGCGTACAGGTACACCTCGTCGTCCTCGGGATCGGTGAACCGGTGCAGCCCCTCACCCGTGTTCGAGTAGCGCATCGTCGCCGTCACCGTGAGCTCGTTCGACGGGCCGAGGCCGGTGAGGGGGAGCCGGTTGCCGTCGAGCGCCGCCGGGTCCAGGGCCCGGCCGTTGAGCCGCACCAGATGCGCGCTCACCGGCTTGACCTCGGCGAACGTCGCCGGCCCGCCCTCGCCCGGGGCCAGGATCGCCGCCGGTTCGCGCAGGCTGAAGCGCACCCTGGTCGTCGAGCCGAACTCCGTCGACGTCCGGGCCGCCGTCAGGTCCAGCTCGATGTCGTACCCGTCGACGCGCACCAGGTTCGCGCGCGTCACGGCCTCGTCCCGGGTAAGGGTGTGCATACCGCGAACCTACGAGATGGCCGGGCCGGGGGGATGGCGGTCTCGGCAGACGTCTGGTCAGGGGTTCGTCGACTCCCGGGCTGGTCGATCGGTGGTCCGCGCGCGCGCCGCGGTCCTGCGCAGCCAGGTCAGGCCGACGATCGGCAGGATCACCGGGATGAAAAGGTAGCCGCTGCCGTAGTTCGACCACACCGCCTGGTCGGGGAACGCCGCCGAATCCACGACGCTCGCGGTCCCCACGGCGAGCACGCCGAGCAGCTCGGTGGCGCAGGCGGTGACGGCGACCCGATGCCAGGCCGCGCCGCGACGGGCCAGTGCCACCGTCGCGACGACGTAGACCACGGCCGCGAACGCCGAAAGCAGGTAGGCCACCCGGGCGTGGTCGAACTCGGTGGAGATCTGGACGATCGACCGCGAGCAGGCGGCCACCGCGAAGATCGCGTAGACCGTCACGAGGATCCGCCCCGGCCCACCCGCCGTCGGCGAGGCTCCGCGGATCGCTGTCTCCTTCACCTGAGCTGTCTCATCCACCCGTGCTCTCCCAGACCTGGCCCAACCGGACCACGATGATGGCGACGGCGAGGCACGCGACGCCCAGCACTCCGCTGCCCCAGCGGGAGCGGTCACCCAGCGACCACCACACCCCGACGGGCAGCGCCACGACCGAGGCGACCAGGTACAGCACGAAGTTCGTCGGCTGGTCGGCGTGCGAGCCGCCGGCCACGATCACGATCGCGGAGATCACCTGGGCGAGCAGGACGGCCTCGACCACCCCGGCGGCGGCCAGCAGCCCCACCCCGACCGCCCGATCGCGCCAGGTCTGCAGCAGACAGGCCGCCCCGGCCACGAGCGCGCAGGCGATGGACGCGGCCGCCAGTCCGTCGATCATCGATGGCGTCCCGCGCCGCCGTCCGCAAGCATCCCGCCGCCCTTTCCGATCTCGCCGCGCGTATCACCGCGCGGTCACCCGCATTCCTGTCTACGACGGATGGTAGAAGGTTGTCGCCGGGCGTGTCAGACGGGACAGTCGCCAGCGGCAGATCCCACCGGATGGCCCACCTCCGGTGCCGGCAGCCCGCCCGGGAGATAGCCACGCACGGCCGCGACGAGCCCATCCCGGAAGTCGATGACCAGCGCCGCCGGCAGGGGAGGCCAGGCCGGGCCGGCCGGGAGGCGGCCGAGAAGCGTGCATTCGATCACCACGCTCCCGCTGTCGGCGCTCCCACCGTCGGCGACATGCATCCGGGCATCGTGGATGGCGATCTTCAGCCCGAGCCCGTTGAGATCCCGTAGCCGGTCGGCGATCTCGACGCGTCCCCGCAGCCGGCGCGGCAGCGGGCAGGCCGGGTCGGCGAGGGGGAACTCCACGACCGCATCCGGGGTGCACAGTGCCGTGAGCTCGACCCAGCGGCCGTCGCCGGCACCGGCCAGTAACCGATCCATCGCGTCCTGGCCGGTCAGGTCGGTGCGGTCGGTGCGAGTGTCGCGGTCGGTGAGGGTGTCGCGGTCGGTGAGGGTGTCGAGCAGGCCGGGGAAGCGGCTGTCGACGTCGGCGGCGCGCAGCCGCATCCGCCGCTGGCGGCCCTCGACGGTCGTCGAGGTCAGGCCGGCCTCGCGCAGGACTCGCCAGTGGTTCGACAGCGTCGACTTCGGGATGTCCATGCCCGCCGGGGCGCAGGTGACGTCGGGCTGGGAGCGCAGGCGGCGGACGATCTCCAGCCGGACCGGGTCACCCAGCGCGTGCAGGATCACCGCCAGGTCGAGATCCGCGGTGGCCGGATGGGGCAGGCGTCGCACGGCGCCAGCATATTCAGCCCATGCCAGACAGTTTGATAGTTCGGGATTATCGAACTATCTTTCCGTCATGATCCCGGTTGGCCTGGCCCTTGAACTGTCCGCTCCGGATGTCCCCAATGCCGTCGACGACCTCCTGGGGCGTGCCCGCCGGGCGGCCGACGCCGGCCTGGCGTCGCTGTGGCTGGGGCAGGGCTACGGTCTCGACGCGCTGACCGCGCTCGCCCTGATCGGCCGGGAGATCCCGGCCATCACGCTGGGCACCGCCGTCACGATCGTCCCCGCGCGGCATCCGATTGCGATGTCCAGCCAGGTGCAGACCACTCAGGCGGCGATCGGTGGCCGGCTGCGCCTCGGCCTCGGCGTCGGGCACCGCGCATCGGTGGAGCAACGGTACGGGCTGCCGTTCGACCGGCCGGCACTGCGCCTGCGGGAGTACCTGGCGGCGCTGCTCCCACTGCTGCGCGAGGGCGCGGTCGACGTCCGCGGCGAGACCGTCACCGCGGTCACCGGCGGCGTGTCCGCCCGCGTGCCCGGGGCCACGCCGCCGCCGGTCCTGCTCGCCGCGCTCGGCCCCGCCATGCTGCGTGTCGCCGGTGAGGTGGCGGACGGCACCGTGACCTGGCTGGCGGGGGCGCGCACCATCGGCGAGCACATCGTCCCGGCGATCACCCGCGCCGCCGCGGGCCGGCCCGCCCCCGAGATCGTCGTGGGCCTGCCCGTCTGCGTCACCGACCACCCGGACGAGGTGCGCGAGCGCGCCGCCGAGTCGCTGGCGCTGTTCGGGACCATTCCGTCCTACCGGGCGATGCTGGACCGGGAGGGCGTCGACTCCCCGGCGGAGGTGGCGATCATCGGCGACGAGCGGCAGGTCGAGCGGGAACTCGGTCGGCTCGCCGCCGCGGGCGCGACGCACCTCCTGGCCAACCTGCAGATCGCCGGGGCGGCGGAATGGGCCCGCACGGTCGAGTTGCTCGGCTCCCTGTAACCGATGGACGATGACGCGACCAGAACCGAACGACGTCCGGGACGCAGAAAGGGGCCGTCGTGGACGTCGAGGCGAACCTGCGGCTCGTCGTGGGGCTCGCGCTGCTGCTCGCGGCGGCGGTGGCCTGCCTGACCTGGGCTCGGGTGCCGCGGCGCCGGGATGTGCTGACCGCCTCGGCCCGGGCGGTGGCCCAGCTCGCGCTGATCGGCCTCGCGCTGCGGGGGGTGTTCGCCGCGCCGGCGACCGCGGCGGCTGTGCTCGCCGTCATGCTGGTGGCCGCCGTGGGGACGGCGTCGCGGCGGCTGGTCGGCTTCCCGGCGGCGGTCCGCCGGGTCGGCGTGTCCTGCCTGCTGGGGGCATCGGTGGCCCTGGGCGTGGTGTTCGCCGTCGGCGCGGTGGAGGCGAACGTCCGCAATCTCGTCGCCCTCGCCGGCAGCGTCGTCGGCGGGACGATGACGGCCTGCACGCTGACGGGCCGCCGGCTCGCCGACGGGCTGCGCCGCCGCCGCGACGAGGTGGAGGCGTGGCTGGCGCTCGGTGCGACGCCGCGCCGGGCCGTCGTCGACATCGCCCGGGACAGCGTGGCCGAGGCGCTCGTCCCACCGCTCGACCAGACCCGCACCGTCGGGCTCGTCTCGCTGCCAGGGACGTTCGTCGGCGCGCTGCTCGGCGGTGCGTCCCCGGCGACCGCCGCCCGGCTCCAGGTGATCATCCTGGTTGCCATGCTGACGGCGCAGAGCATCGCGGCGGTATCGCTGTCCTACCTGCTCGGCGCGCCGGCGCAGCTCCCACCGGTGATGGCGGAGCCGTCCCCGCGCCCGGCGGAGCGGGGGCTGCGGGGGCTGCGGGAATCGTGG
>NZ_JANEZT010000314.1 GCF_025403405.1 Frankia tisae | reverse complement strand
ACCCCCGACCTCGGCCAGGCGGCCTCAACGGCGTCCGACAACGCGGCCGCCGCCGACCCGGCCACCGGGAACGGCGGCGCAGGGCGCCCGGCTTCGGCACCGACCGCACCTGTCGGGGCGGCGCGGCGCGGCCGGTTCGGCCAGCTGTGGAGCCGACCGCGCGCCGAGACCACCACCGAACCCGCCATCCCGGCGGCGAAAGCAGCGGCCTGCGCAGCGTCAGCCCGGCCCGTCGCCCAGATGCCCCCGGCCACGGGCGCCCAGCCCGCAGCTCCGATCGGACCAGCGGGGACATCCGGCGCCGTCTCGGCACGGGGCGGATCGGCCTCACCTTCGACGCCGTCGTCTCCCACCACGCCGTCGTCTCCCACCGGGACGCCGTCTCCCACCGGGACGCCGGCCGGACGGGCGGCGGGCGGCCCGGCGGGAGACGGGCCGCCCGCCGGCGGCCCCAACCCGCACCGACGCCGCCTCGTCATGGTGTCCGCACTCGCCGTGCTGGCCGCGGCGGCCATCATCGTGGTCCTGGTCCTGATCAGCGGCGGGGGGGGCTCGGGGCCCGCCGACGTCGCCGCCGGGCGCGGTAGGGCCCGGGGGACCGCGGCGAGCGACGCGCCCATCCGCCCCGCCGACGCGCCGGTCGGGGCCGCCGATCCGGTGGCCCGGGACACCACTCCGGTCACCGCACCTCCGGGCTGGGTCCCCTACGTGGATCCCGATGCCGGCTGGTCGGTGGCCTATCCGTCGACCTGGCAGCGCCGGCAGGGGCCCGGCGGCCCCGGCAACGTCGATTTCGTGGACCCGGCTACCAAGGCGTTCCTGCGGGTCGGTAGCGTCAGTCGGGCAAACACCTCCGCGATCGGCGACTGGCAACGCAACGAGGCCGGTTTTGTCCGGAGTGTGCAGGACTATCGGCGCGTGCGGCTGGCTCCCAGCGACGGCGGGGATGGCACCGAGCAGGCCGACTGGGAGTTCGGGTACCGCAGGTCGGACGGGGTCATGGTGCATGTGCTCAACCGGGGCGCGGTTCGCAACGGCCACGGATATGCCCTCTACTGGCATACCCGGGAGGATCTGTGGTTGCAGGATCAAGCATTGATGCACCAACTCTTCGGCGCCTTCCGGCCCGGTCCGTGATGGCAGCTTTCGTCGGGTTTCCGACTCTCGCGGCGGTCGCAAACCTGCCGGCCGTCGAGCGCGCGGATCCGTCTGTCTGTCAGACTTGACACGATGGCCAAATCGGCAAGCGTGCCCCCGGACACCTCACGGCACAGCACGCCTCGTTACGTAGCTCAGCGCTACCGCCTCGACACGCCTATCGGGCGTGGTGGAGCCGGCGTCGTCTGGCGTGGTGAGGATGAGCTACTCCAACGACCGGTGGCCATCAAGGAGATCCTCGTCCCGATGGCCGGGGCGCAGAACGAACGCGACGCGATCCGGGCGCGGGTGCTGCGGGAGGCCCGCGCGCTGGCCCGGCTGCACAGCCCGGCCATCGTCTCCGTGTACGACGTGGTCGAGGAGCACCAGCGGCACTGGATCATCATGGAGCTCGTCGACGCGGACAGCCTCGGCGACGTGATCCGTACCCACGGCCCACTGCCGTTCGACCAGGTCGCGGCGATCGGGCTGGCGCTGACCGACGCGCTCGCCGCGGCGCATTCCGCCGGCGTGCTGCACCGCGACGTCAAACCCGGCAACGTCCTGCTCGGCCGGGATGGCCGGGTCCGGCTCACCGACTTCGGCATCGCCGCAACCGAGGGTGATGTGACCCTGACGGGGACCGGCGCGCTCGTCGGCTCCCCCGCCTACATCGCCCCCGAGCGGGTCCGAGGCTCCTCGGGCAGCCCGGCGAGCGACCTGTGGGGCCTGGGCGCGACGCTGTACTCGGCGGTCGAGGGCCAGCCCCCGTTCGAGGGCCCGGAGACCTACGCGGTGCTGACCGCCGTGGTCGAGGGCCGCCGCCGCGCCTTCCGACTGGCGGGGCCCCTGCGTAACCTGCTCAGCGACCTGATGGATCGCCCGGCGGAGGAACGCCCTGACGTCACGGAGATCCGTCGCCGGCTGATTCCCGTCGCCCGCAACGCCAACCCGGTGCCGGCGTCGGTCATGCACGCGCGTCCCCGGTCCGAGGACGACGAGGATGCGAGCGCCGCCGACGTCGGTCTGGAGAACCTTGACGAGCCGGCGGCCCCGGCGCCTTCGGCCCCGATCACCGGCGGCGGGCCGGCCGCGGTTCGTCCCGCCCGCCGGACCGGGCCCTCGGCATGGAACGGGTCATCCACGGGCGCCGCGGCGCCCGGCCAGGCCGGCGGCACCGGCCCACGCACCGCTGGTGTCCCGGCCCCGCTCGTCGGCGGACCCACCCAGTCCGGCGGGCCAGCCGAGTCCGGCGACGCCGAGATCACCGCGGATCCGGTGCTGGGAGCGCTGGACGAGACCGCCATCTCACCCGCCACCGGCGGGGGCCCCCGGCCGGCCCGGTACGAACCGTCCCGGCCTGCCGCACCGCACCTCACCCGACCCCAGGTCGATCACGATGCCCACACCAGGATCGGTCCGCCGGCCCAGGCGACGGGGCCGGCGCAGGGCGGGGCGGACGACGAGACCCGCATCGGCATCGTCCCCGTCGTGGCGTCGACGGCAAGCCTCGGGCTGTTCGACGACGATCACGCCGCCGGGCTCGTCCCACTCGACGAGGCCCGCCGACGCTCCGAGGCGACGCACCAAGGCGCGCACGCAGGCCCTGGCCGGGAGCCCGGTGATCCCGCGGGGCGTCGGCGGCGAACCATCGCGATCGCGGCCGGCGCGGCCACCGTCCTGGCCGGCGCGGCGATCGCCCTGGCCGTCGGCCTGTCCGGGGGCGGCTCGCCGACCGGGCCGACCGACGTGACGGGGCCGAAGACGACCGCTCCGCCCTCCACCGCGACGACCACTCCGCCGCCGACGACGGCGCCCTCCGCCGCCCCGACGGTGGTGACCCCCCAGACACCGAACCGCAGCGGCAGCAGTAGCAGCCGCCGCCCGCGGTCGACGGCGCCCTCGGTGACCGAGGCCCCAACGAGCGTGCCGGAGACGACCGTGCCGGAGACGCCGTCGTCGGTACCGACGCAGCCACTGCCGACGACGCCGCCGCCGACCAAACCGGCACCGACGACTCCCGCGGCGACACCGCCCGTCAAAACGCCGCCGCCCACCGTCCCGGCGCCGACGCCGACAGCCGGCCAATCGGCCGCCGCGGCCGCCGCGCAATGACGGTGGCGTTGGCGGCCGGCCCGCTGTGGCATAGTTCACCCGCTGGCGACGGACCCGGACCCGCCGCTGACCAGGCCCGGCACTAGCATCGGCCGAAGGCACGCGGGGTCCTCCCGGTGATGCACCGGGGCTTCACGGCGCCGCCAGCGTAGCTGAAATGATCTTTTCTGGCCGAGCGGCTGGCCGATCCGGAGGAGCTTTCATTGCCGAAGGCACCAGCGGGCACGCTGTACCGCGGGCGAGAGGGAATGTGGTCCTGGGTCGCCCACCGGATCACGGGCGTCCTGGTCTTCTTCTTCCTGTTCGCGCACGTACTCGACACGGCTCTCGTCCGAGTCTCGCCCTCGTCGTACAACGAGGTGATCGAGGTCTACAAGAGCCCGATCGTGAACCTGCTCGAGGTCGGCCTGGTGGCCGCCGTGCTGTTCCACGCGCTCAACGGCATCCGGATCATCCTGATCGACTTCTGGGAGTCCGGGCCCAAGTATCAGAAGCAGATGCTGTACATCGAACTTGTGCTGTTTGTGGTGCTGCTCGTCCCCGCGGCCTACCGGATGCTGCTGCACACCGCCGAGACGCTGTTCGGGAGCGCGACCTGATGGCGACGGCGGCGGCGCCATCAGGTCGGGGCGCACCGGAGCTCGTCGCACCGGAGCTCGTCGCACCGCGCTCGCCGCAACGGCGGACCAAGCCGGGCGCGGCGAAGGTACGCAGCAACTTCGAGCTCTACGCCTGGGTGTTCATGCGGATCAGCGGCCTGCTGCTGTTCTTCCTGGTGCTCGGCCACCTGTTCATCATGAACATTCTCGACGGCGGCGTGCAGCGGGTGAACTTCGGTTTCGTCGCGGGCCGCTGGGCATCGCCCTTCTGGCGCCTGTGGGACCTGGTCATGCTGCTGCTCGCCGAGCTGCACGGCACCAACGGTCTGCGCACCGTGATCAACGACTATGCCGAACGGGCACAGACCCGGTTCTGGCTGAAGATGCTGCTTTACACCTCGGCGTTCCTGGTCGTCACCCTCGGCACGCTGGTCATCTTCACCTTCGACCCCGACCTGTGACCCCGACCTGTGACCCCGGACCTGTGAGGAGGTAGGCGTGCAGATCCACAGGTACGACACGGTCATCGTCGGCGCGGGCGGCGCCGGCATGCGCGCCGCCCTCGAGGCGGGACAGCGCTGCCGGACGGCCGTTCTCACCAAGCTCTACCCGACCCGGTCGCACACCGGCGCGGCCCAGGGCGGCATGTGCGCCGCGTTGGCCAACGTCGAGGAGGACAACTGGGAGTGGCACACCTTCGACACGATCAAGGGCGGCGACTATCTGGTCGACCAGGACGCCGCCGAGATCATGGCGAAGGAGGCCATCGACGCCGTCCTCGACCTGGAGAAGATGGGGCTGCCCTTCAACCGCACCCCGGAAGGCCGGATCGACCAGCGCCGCTTCGGCGGCCACACCCGCGACCACGGCAAGGCGCCGGTGCGCCGGTCCTGCTACGCGGCGGACCGCACCGGCCACATGATCCTGCAGACGCTGTACCAGCAGTGCGTCCGGCACGACATCGAGTTCTACAACGAGTTCTACGTCCTCGACCTGCTGCTGCATGAGGGTGCGGCGGCCGGAGTGGTCGCCTATGAACTGAAGACCGGCGAGATCCATGTCTTCCAGGCCAAGTCGGTCGTCTTCGCCACCGGTGGGTTCGGCAAGGTGTTCAAGGTCACGTCGAATGCGCACACGCTTACCGGCGACGGTATGGGTCTGGCATTTCGCCGCGGCATTCCGCTGGAGGACATGGAGTTCTTCCAGTTCCACCCGACGGGCATCTGGAAGATGGGCATTCTGCTCACCGAGGGCGCCCGCGGCGAGGGCGGGATCCTACGCAACCGTGACGGCGAGCGGTTCATGGAGCGCTACGCGCCGACCATCAAGGACCTCGCCCCCCGCGACATGGTGGCCCGGGCCATCTACACCGAGATCCGCGCCGGCCGCGGCTGCGGCCCCGACGCCGACCACGTGTATCTCGACCTCACCCATCTGCCGCCCGAGCAGCTCGACGCGAAGCTGCCGGACATCACCGAGTTCGCCCGCACCTACCTCGGCATCGAGCCGTACGACGACCCGATCCCGATCCAGCCGACGGCGCACTACGCCATGGGCGGCATCCCGACGAACATCGACGCGCAGGTCCTCGCGGACAACGACACCGTCGTCCCCGGCCTGTACGCCGCCGGCGAGGTGGCGTGCGTGTCCGTGCACGGCGCGAACCGCCTGGGGACGAACTCGCTGCTCGACATCAACGTGTTCGGCCGGCGGGCCGGCATCGCCGCCGCCGAGTACGCGAACGCCACCGCGGGCCACGTCGACCTGCCGGCGAATCCGGCGTCGTTCGTCGACGACATGCTGGGCCGGTTGCGTGGGGGTGCCGGCACGCAGAACGCGGCCGCGATCCGCGCCGAGCTGCAGGAGTCGATGGACGTCAACGCCTCGGTGTACCGCACCGAGGCGACGCTCAAGCAGGCGCTCAGCGACATCGCCGCGTTGAAGGCCCGCTACCAGCAGGTCGGCGTGTCCGACCGGGGGCGCCGCTACAACACCGAGCTGCTGGAGGCGGTCGAGCTCGGCTTCCTGCTCGACCTCGCCGAGGTCCTCGTGGTGGGGGCGCTGGCCCGCAACGAGTCCCGCGGCGGCCACTCGCGAGAGGACTACCCGAACCGGGACGACGTCAACTTCATGCGTCACACGATGGCCTACCGGTCGGGACCGCTGACGGCCGCTTCGCCCGAGGCGGACATTCGGCTGGACTACAAGCCGGTCGTCGTCACCCGCTACGAGCCGATGGAGCGCAAGTACTGATGACCGTCGTCGACTCCCGGCCCGCCGCGGCCCCGGGTCCGGCCGCGACCGGACCGGCGCCCGTGACCGTCACGCTCAAGATCCGCCGCTTCGACCCGGAGTTCGCCGCGGAGGCGCGCTGGGAGAGCTACCAGGTGCCGTTCGATCCCAGCGATCGCCTGCTCGACGCGATCATGTGGGTGAAGTGGAACGTCGACGGCTCGCTGGCACTGCGCCGTTCCTGCGCCCACGGTGTGTGCGGGTCGGACGCGATGCGGGTGAACGGCGTCAACCGGCTCGCCTGCAAGGTGCTCGTGAAGGACCTCGGGCCCGAGATCACCATCGAGCCGATCAAGGGCCTGCCGGTCGAGAAGGACCTCATCGTCGACATGGAGCCGTTCTTCGACGCGTTCCGGGCGGTGAAGCCCTACCTCATCACGGACGATCACGAACCGACCCGGGAGCGGCTGCAGTCCGCCGAGGACCGGGCCCGCTTCGACGACACCACCAAGTGCATCATGTGCGCGGCCTGCACGACCTCGTGCCCGGTGTTCTGGAACGACGGGGAGTACTTCGGGCCGCAGGCAATCGTCGCCGCCCACCGCTTCATCTTCGACAGCCGCGACGCCGGCGCCGACGAGCGGCTGGAGATCCTCAACGAGCGCGAGGGTGTCTGGCGCTGCCGGACCACGTTCAACTGCACCAATGCCTGTCCGCGTGGTATCCAGGTCACCAAGGCGATCCAGGAGGTCAAGCGCGCCCTGCTGTTCCGCCGCCTCTGATCCACCGAGACCGGCGCACTCAGGAATTCCTTTACTTGGTCAGGTGGTGTCGACAGCGAGCGCGAACGGCAGCACCGCGGGCGCGCCGGCCTTGCGAAGCAGGCGGGCGGCCACCGTCATCGTCCAGCCGGTGACGACCCGGTCGTCGACGAGCAGGATCGGACCGTCGACCGCGCCGAGGGCGCGGTGCAGGCCCGGCGGGACGGCGAACGCCTCCCACAGGCCGGCAAGCCGGTGGGCGCTGTTGTGGACCTGTCCGGCGTGCGGACCGCCGCCGACCCGGTCAAGCTGGCCCAGCAGCGGCAGCCGGCCGATGGCCGCGATGTGGCCGGCGAGGCTGGACACCAGCAGGGGCCGACTGCGCGAGGCGATCGTGACGACCGCGGCCGGGCGGCGTTCCCAGTTCCAGTGGGCGAGCGTGCCCACGACCGCCTCCACCAGATCCGTGGGCAGCGGGCCGTCCACCACGCTCTCGCCCCCGGCGTCGCGGCCGGGGCCGGGCCCATCGACAGGGCCCGGATCGGAGCCGGGCGCGAGTCCTGCGGCGAACATCGGCCGCAGGCGGTTGCCCCAGCCGATGTCACCGAGCCGCGCCACCACCCGTCCGGGCTCGGCGCCGGCCGCTGGCGGGATGCGGCCGGACAGGCTGATGCCCAGCCGGTTCATGCCCGTCGGCCACATCCGGCGCGGCTCGATGGCGACCCCCGGGCGCATCAGCTCCTCGCGGGCCCGGGTGCTGGCGGACGTCGAGACGGCGGATGGCCACGCACGACCGGTGCACCGGTCGCACCGCCCGCAGGGGGCGGCCTGGGGATCGTCGAGCTGGCGGCGCAGGAACTCCATCCGGCAACCGGGAGTGGCGATGTAGTCGAGCATCGCCTGCTGCTCGGCGGCCCGCGCGGCGGCGACCCGCCGGTAGCGCGGCTCGTCGTAGGACCAGTCCGCTCCGGTCGCCGTCCAGCCGCCCTTGACCCGGCGGACCGCGCCGTCGGTGTCGAGGACCTTCAGCATCTGGTCCAGCCGGCTGGGGCCGAGGTCGACGGCTGCCAGCAGGGCCTGGGTGGACATCGGCCGGGCGGCGCCGGCGAGCACGCCGAGAACCGCGCGGACCACGCGCTCGGGCGGAAAGGAGGTGTCGGCGAAGTAACGCCAGATGTCGCGATCCTCCGCAGCCGGCAGAAGGACGACCTCCGCGGTCTCGACAGCCCGCC
>NZ_JANEZT010000313.1 GCF_025403405.1 Frankia tisae | reverse complement strand
GTTGACGTAGAGCCGCAGGGACGAGGTGTCGTCGGCGTGACCGGGGCCCCAGACCTGGTCGAGCAGGGCTCGGGAGCTGATCAGCTTGCCGGGCTCGCGGACCAGCACGGCCAGCAGACGCCACTCGGTCGGCGTCAGCCGCACTGACCCGGGCGCCTGCTCGGACTCGGGCGCCTGATCCAGATCCGGGTCCGGGTCCGGCAGGACGGTGACGACTGTGGCGGCGAAGTCGATGCGGTGGCGGCCGATGGTGATGACCGGGCCGGTCTCGGCGCCGCCGGCGCGGCGGGTGACGGCGCGGATGCGGGCGAGCAGTTCCTCCACGGAGAACGGCTTGGTGACGTAGTCGTCCGCGCCCGCGTCCAGGGCGGCGATCTTGTCGTGGCCGGAGGTGCGGCCGGACAGGACTATGATCGGGACGCGGGTCCAGCCGCGCAGGCCGCGGATGACGTCGATGCCGTCGAGGTCGGGCAGGCCGAGGTCGAGCACGACCAGGTCGGGTGGGTAGCTCGCGGCCTCGGTGAGCGCCTGGCCGCCGTCGACGGCCGTGCGGACCTCGTGGCCACGGCTGCGCAGGTTGATCCGCATCGCGCGCAGCAGCTGCGGCTCGTCCTCGACGAGCAGGATGCGTCCCACCTGGCTGCCGCTCCCTTCGCCACCCGACCCGGCCGGCGGGCTCACCGTCGCGCCGGGATGAGCACGTCCAGCGCCCGGTTGAGATCGAGCACGTTGACGGCCGGTTCACCGAGGAAGCCGAGGCTTCTACCGGCCGTGTGATCCCGCACGAGCGCCGAGACCTGGCCGGTGGGCAGGCCGCGGACCCGGGCCACCCGGCTGATCTGAAGGTCAGCGTAGGCGGTGCTGATCTGCGGGTCGAGACCGCTGGCGCTGGCGGTCACCGCGTCCGCGGGGACGGCGGGGTGCGCGGGGGCGTCGCCGCGGATCAGGACGCGCTGGCCGGCGGCGATGTCGTCGGTCAGCGACCGGCAGCGCACCGGCATCCCGGCGTAGGTGGTGAGGAACGGCCGGGCGGGGCACAGCTCGTTGACGCTGACGACCCGCGTCACCCGGCCGTCGTAGCCGGGTCCGGCGTGGTGGACGGCGAGCACGGCGCCGACTCCGGAGGCGGTGCAGTACGGCCGGCGGCCGTCGACGTCGTCGAGCGCCCCGACGGCCTGGCTGCGCGCGCAGACCTGGGTGAGCAGACTCTGCCGCGACTCGTCGTCGTCCTTGGTGGCGGGATCGTCGAACGCGTCGACGACGTCCTCCGGGCCGAGGTTCGACGCCGAGGTGGACGTCGGGTCGTAGCCGTCGCCGGCGGCCGACGGGCGGCTCTGGAAGTAGCGGGTGATCGGGTTGTCGTCGGCGTCGGTGAAGGACTGGCCGATCAGCGACGAGCCGACCCGCTGGCCGTCGGCGCGGGTGACGAACGAGCCGTCGGCACGGTGGTGCAGGCCCGGCAGCTGGGCGACGGCGAGGATCGCCAGCGGGTAGGCGAGGCCGACGACGACGGTGAACACGAGCAGGATCCGCAGGGCGGCCAGGTGCTGGCGGGCCCAGCCGGGTAGTCGCGCGAACATGGGCTAGCCCACCCCCGGAATGAACTGGACGAGCAGGTCGATGATCTTGATGCCGACGAACGGGGCGATGATCCCGCCGAGGCCGTAGCGGGACAGGTTGCGCGAGAGCAGGGCGGAGGCGCTGCTCGGCGTGTAGCGCACGCCGCGCAGCGCGAGCGGGATCAGGGCGACGATGACGAGCGCGTTGAAGATGACGGCGGACAGGATCGCCGACTCGGGGGTGGCCAGCCGCATGATGTTCAGCCGGTCCAGCCCGCCGTAGACGCCGGCGAACATCGCCGGGATGATCGCGAAGTACTTGGCGACGTCGTTGGCGATGGAGAACGTCGTCAGCGCCCCGCGGGTGATCAGGAGCTGCTTGCCGATCTCGACGATCTCGATCAGCTTCGTCGGGTCGCTGTCGAGGTCGACCATGTTGCCGGCCTCCTTGGCGGCGGACGTGCCGGTGTTCATGGCGACGCCGACGTCGGCCTGGGCGAGCGCGGGGGCGTCGTTCGTGCCGTCGCCGGTCATCGCGACGAGCTTGCCGTCGGCCTGCTCGGCGCGGATCAGCGCCAGCTTGTCCTCCGGGGTGGCCTCGGCGAGGAAGTCGTCGACGCCGGCCTCCTGCGCGATCGCCTTCGCCGTCAACGGGTTGTCCCCGGTGATCATGACGGTGCGGATGCCCATCCGGCGCATCTCGTCGAACCGCTCCCGCATGCCGCTCTTGACGACGTCGGCGAGCTGGATGACGCCGAGTACCCGGGCGTGCGCCGCCGGGCCGGCGCCGGTGGTCTCCCCGACGACCAGCGGCGTCCCACCGGCGGCGGAGACCCCGTCGACGATCTTGCCGAGCTCGGCGGGGATCGTCCCCCCGGCCTGGCGCACCCAGGTGATCACCGCGCTGGCCGCACCCTTACGGATCTGCCTACGCATCTCGGCGCCGGCGGCCGGGTCGGCGAGGTCGACGCCGGACATCCGGGTCTGCGCGGTGAAGGGCACGAACGTCGCCGCGCGCAGCTCGCCGGGTGAGCGTTCACGCAGGCCGTGGTGCTCCTTGGCGAACACGACGACCGAGCGGCCCTCCGGCGTCTCGTCGGCGAGCGAGGACAGCTGGGCGGCGTCGGCGAGCAGGGCCGCGTCGACCCCGCCGACCGGGAGGAACTCCCGGGCCTGCCGGTTGCCGAAGGTGATCGTTCCGGTCTTGTCGAGCAGCAGCGTGTTGACGTCGCCGGCCGCCTCGACGGCCCGGCCGCTCATCGCGAGCACGTTGCGCTGGACGAGCCGGTCCATCCCGGCGATGCCGATCGCCGAGAGCAGCGCCCCGATCGTCGTCGGGATGAGGCAGACCAGCAGGGACGCCAGCACGATGCCGGTGATCCCGTCGCCGGTCAGGGCCGCCGAGTCGGGGATGGCGGGCTGCTGCGCCTTGGTGAAGATCGCCAGCGGCTGCAGGGTGGCGACGGCGAGCAGGAAGATGACGGTGAGCGCGGCGAGCAGGATGTTCAGCGCGATCTCGTTCGGGGTGCGGCGCCGGTCGGCGCCCTCGACGAGGCCGATCATCCGGTCGATGAAGCTCTCCCCGGGCTGCTGGGTGATCTGCACGACGATCCGGTCGGACAGGACCCTCGTCCCGCCGGTGACCGACGACCGGTCGCCACCGGATTCGCGGATCACCGGCGCGGACTCCCCCGTGATCGCCGACTCGTCGACGCTGGCGATGCCCTCGACGACGTCACCGTCGCCGGGGATGAGCTCACCGGCGGCCACGAGCACGACGTCCCCCCGGACGAGCCTGGGCGCGGGTATCTCCTCCACCGAGACGCGCTTCCCCGCGGCGCTCTCCCTCGCAGCTGTGGCGCCCGCGGCGATCTCCTCGGTGGTGGGGGCGGGCTGGCCGGGCGACCAGCCGATCAGACGGCGGGCGATCGTGTCGGTGCGGGTGCGGCGCAGCGCCGCGGCCTGGGCCTTCCCGCGGCCCTCGGCGACGGCCTCGGCGAGGTTCGCGAACACGACCGTGAGCCACAGCCAGACGGTGATCAGCCAGCCGAACACCGACGGGTCGGCGATGGTCAGCACGGTCGTGAACGCCGCGCCGACCTCGACGATGAGCATGACCGGGTTGTGCCACAGGGTGCGGGGGTCGAGCTTGCGCAGGGCCGCGGGCAGCGAGCGGCCGAGCTGACGCGGGTCGAGCAGGCCACCGCCGACCCGCCGCGGCCCGCCCCGGCCCGGACCACGCCGCGACGCGGCGCCGGGCGAGGCGACGACGGTGGTGGTGGTGCTCATCAGTGGATCCCTTCCGCGAGCGGGCCGAGGGCGAGGGCGGGGAAGAACGTCAGCGCGACGATGATCACGGCGACGGCGCCGAGCATCCCGACGAACTGCGGCCGGTGCGTCGGCAGCGTCCCCGCCGTCGCCGGGATCGGATGCTGGCGGGCCAGGGAGCCGGCCAGCCCGAGGACCAGCAGCATCGGCAGCAGCCGGCCGAACAGCATCGCCAGGCCCAGCCCGGTGTTGTACCAGGTGGTGTTCACCGTGATGCCACCGAACGCCGAACCGTTGTTGTTGGCCGCCGAGGTGAACGCGTAGAGCACCTCGGACAGGCCGTGCGCCCCGGAGTTGAGCATGCCGGCGCGCTCACCGGGCAGACCCATCGCGATCCCCGTGCCGAGCAGGGCGATCGCCGGCGTGGCCAGGAAGTACAGGGACGCGAACTTGATCTCCCGGGAACCTATCTTCTTCCCGAGATACTCGGGTGTTCGCCCGATCATCAACCCGGCGACGAAAACGGTGACGATTGCCAGCACGAGCATTCCGTAAAGGCCGGATCCGGTGCCACCGGGGGCGACCTCGCCGAGCATCATGTTGAACAGCAGCGTCGCGCCGCCGATGCTCGTGTAGGAATCGTGGAAGGAGTTGACGGCGCCGGTGGAGGTGAGCGTCGTACTGCTGGCGAACAATGCGGAGTCCGGCACGCCGAACCGGGTTTCGGTGCCCTCCGTCGCCGCGCCGACCGCGACCGGCACCGTCCCGTGGTGCGCGGTCTGGAAGGCGGCGTTCACCGCGAAGCTGCCCAGGGCGAGCACGGCCATGACCGCGACGATCGCCAGCCCCTGGCGGCGGTCGCCGACCATCCGGCCGAACGTACGCGGCAGCGAGAAGCCGATCGCGAGCAGCAGGTAGATCTCGAACAGGTTCGTCCACGATGTCGGGTTCTCGAACGGATGCGCCGAGTTGACGTTGTAGAAGCCGCCGCCGTTGGTGCCGAACTCCTTGATCGCTTCCTGGCTGGCGACCGGCCCGCCGGTGATCGTCTGATGGCCGCCGGTCAGCGTGGACACCACCCGGTTGCCGTGCAGGTTCTGGATCGCCCCGCCGGCGATGAGGACGATCGCCACGACCACGCAGACCGGCAGCAGGATCCGGATCACCGTCCGGGTGAGGTCCACCCAGAAGTTGCCGAGCTCGTCGTCGGTGCCGACCACGTCGTCCTGGCTGCCGGCACCCCGTCCATCCGGCCTCCCCGACCCACCCGCGGCGACCGGCGACCGGCGCCGCGCGAAGCCGCGCACCACCGCGATCGCCACCGCGATGCCGACCGCCGCCGAGACGAAGTTCTGCACGGCCAGGCCCGTCATCTGCACGGTGTGGCCCATGGTCGACTCGCCCGAATACGCCTGCCAGTTGGTGTTCGTCATGAAACTCACCGCGGTGTTCCAGGCCAGCGCCGGCCCCACCGCACCGAATCCCAGATTCAGCGGCAGGTGCTCCTGGAGGCGCTGCAACAGGTACAGCAGCAGGACGCTGACCAGCGAGAAGGCCAGCACGCTGCGGGCGTAGACCCCCCAGCGCTGGCCCGCGTCGGGGTTCACCCCGGTCAGCCGGTAGATCGCTCGTTCGACCCGCAGGTGCCGTTTCGCGGTGAACACCCGGTACATGTAGTCGCCGAACGGACGGTAGGTGACCCACAGCGCGGCGACGAGCAGCACGACGGTCAGAACACCGGCGACGGACGAGGACATCAGAACCGCTCCGGGAACAGCAGGGCAACGACGATGAAGATTCCCAAACCGATCGACAGCACCAGGCCGGCGACGTTCTCCGCGTTCACAGCCTTTCGACCCCTCGAAGCACCAGCGCCAACAGCGCGAAACATCCCAGCGTCAGCAGGACGTACACCACGTCTTGCATGCGCCCCTCCTTCATTCCGGCAGGGGCCCAGTAAAGCGCGACGACACCCGAAAACAGCGATCACTCACACGGTTCTCACGGCGCCCGGCCGGTTTCTCACGGCCCACTAACACCGATCATGAAATAGCGACCGAAACCGGCCTTCCGCTGGTTCCCGCACAGGTGCGGACGGGAGCACCATGGGTGGCGTGCCACGCGGAACACTGCGCATCTACCTGGGGGCCTCGCCCGGGGTCGGCAAGACCTATGCCGCCCTCGACGAGGGCCGCCGCCGTCTCGACCGGGGCACCGACGTCGTCGTCGCCCTGGTCGAGACGCACGGGCGCCAGCACACCGCCGCGATGCTCGACGGGCTGGAGGTGATCCCCCGCCGGTTCGCCGAGCACCGCGGCGCCACCTTCACCGAGATGGACCTCGACGCGGTGCTGGCCCGGCGCCCCGCGGTCGCGGTCGTCGACGAGCTCGCCCACACCAACGTCGCCGGCGGCCGCAACACCAAGCGCTGGCAGGACGTCCAGGAACTGCTCGCCGCCGGCATCGATGTCATCTCCACCGTCAACGTCCAGCATCTGGCGTCGCTCAACGACGTCGTCGAGACGATCACCGGCGTGGCACAGCGGGAGACCGTGCCCGACGCGGTGGTCCGCGAAGCCGACCAGGTCGAGCTCGTCGACATGGCCCCCGAGGCGCTGCGGCGGCGGATGGCCCACGGCAACATCTACGCCCCGGACAGGGTCGACGCGGCCCTGGCCAACTACTTCCGCCCCGGCAACCTCACCGCCCTGCGCGAACTCGCTCTGCTGTGGCTGGCCGGCAAGGTCGACGACCAGCTCGACCGGTACCGGGCCGAGCACCACATCGGCGGAACCTGGGAGACCCGGGAGCGGGTCGTCGTCGCGCTCACCGGCGGCCCGGAGGGCGAGACCCTGATCCGCCGCGCGGCCCGGATCGCCTCCCGGACCAAGGGCGCGGAGCTGCTCGCCGTGCACGTCGCCCGCTCCGACGGGCTCACCGGCGCCGACCCCGCGGCCCTGACCGGGCAGCGGTCCCTCGTCGACAGCCTCGGCGGCAGCTTCCACCAGGTGATCGGCGACGACGTGCCGACGGCGCTGCTTGACTTCGCCCGCGCGGAAAACGCCACCCAGCTCGTGCTGGGCGCCAGCCGCCGCGGCCGGCTCGCCCGGATCCTCAGCCCCGGCATCGGCGTCACCACCACGAACCTGTCCGGGCCGATCGACGTGCACATGGTCACCCACGCCGAGGCGGGCACCGGCTGGCGGCTGCCGCGGGTCCGCAGCGGCCTCACCCCGCGCCGCCGGCTGATCGCGACCGTGCTGACCCTGGCCCTCGTCCCCGCCCTGACCGCCGGTCTGATCCAGGCCCGCGGGACCTTCAACCTCGCCACCGAGATGCTCGGCTACCTGATCATCGTGGTGACGGTGGCGCTGATCGGCGGGTTCTGGCCGGCGCTGCTGTGCTCCCTGGCCAGCTCCCTGCTGCTCAACTACTACTTCACCCCGCCGCTGCACCACTGGTCCGTCGCAGAGGGCAACAACGCTCTCGCCCTCGCCGGCTTCGTCCTGGTCGCGACGATGGTCAGCCGTGTCGTCGCCCTCTCCACCCGCCGCTACGGCCAGGCGGTGCGCGCCTCCGCGGAGGCGGCGACCCTGTCGGTGCTCGCCGGCAGCGTGCTGCGCGGCGAGGACGCGTTGCCCGCCCTGCTCGAGCGGGTTCGGGAGACGTTCGCCATGACCTCGGCGACCCTGCTCGAACGCGACGGCGACGGCTGGCGCACGGTGCTCAGCGTCGGCCCCGAGCCGTGCACCCGGCCCGAGGACGGCGCGGTGGACGTCCCCGTCAGCGACACCCTCGCCCTCGCCCTGACCGGACGGCCGCTGCCGGCGGCGGACCGCCGCATCCTCGCCGCCTTCGCCGCCCAGGCCGCCGTCGCCCTCGAACAGCGCCGCCTGGCCGAAGCCGCCGCGCAGGCTGTGCCCATCGCCCAGGCCGACCGGGTCCGCGCCGCGCTGCTCGCCGCCGTCAGCCACGACCTGCGCACCCCGCTCGCCGCCGCCAAGGCCGCCGTCACCGGCCTGTGTTCCGCCGAGGCCGTGCTCAGCCGGGACGAACGCGACGAGCTGCTCGCCACCGCCGACGAATCCCTCGACCGGCTCACCCGCCTGGTGGAGAACCTGCTCGACATGTCCCGGCTGCAGGCCGGGGCGCTGAGCGTGTTCCCCCGCCCGATCGGGCTGGACGACGTCGTCCCCCGCGCCCTCGACGCTGTCTCTTATACACCTCTCCGAGCCCACGCGACTAGC
>NZ_JANEZT010000312.1 GCF_025403405.1 Frankia tisae | reverse complement strand
GTGCTGCCCCTGCGCCATGTCCCCGCCCTTCCTGCCACCAGCAGATCTACCCGACACCGACAACTCTTCCCGGCACCAGGCTCGCACCGCCGTGGCAGGTCCGGGGCCGCCATCGGCCCGCCGCCGCCATGACCAGGCGCGGGGGCGCCCAATCTCACGCCGGCCCTACCGGTGCGGGATGACAAATCACTACAGAGCAGGATGTGTACGTGAATCGGGGACGTGGGGAACGGCCGCGCGGGTGGCGACCTCCCGGATTCCGGGGAGGAACGCGGGTGTCGAGGGGACTGCGGCGGGCGATCGGTGCGGGTCTGGCCGCGGCCGCACTGACGGTCGGGCTCGGGGCGTGCGACTCCGGCGACAAGGCGCAGGCAGCACCGGCCGAGGTCGTGCTGAACCGGGGGCAGGAGTCCTCGATGCCGTTCCGGACCGATGCCGAGGGTGAGGCCCTACTCGACCTCACCACCGCCGCACCGGGCGTGTCGTGGGGTTCACCAGGCAGTGAATCCGCCGTGGTGTCCCTGTTCGTCGACAACACCTATGCCACCGACATCGTCATCCCCGCCTCGTTCCCCATCAAGCGGAGCCTGGCCCTGGGCCATCTCGCCGCGGGCAGTCACACCCTGCGAGCGCAGTTCGCCGCCGACCGCTCCCCCCAGGCGGCGGCCTCGGCCCGCCTGACCGGCCTCGTCTTTCGGACGGTGACGCCGCAGGACAACGGCTACCAGGCGCTGGCGCATGCCCCGGTCCTGTACGGCCGGATGGCGCCGCCTTCCGCCGCCGGAGCTGGCGGCACGGGGGCGGGATCAGCGTCGTCGACGGCGACCGCCGCGGACCCGCTGGCCGGCGGGCCGTTCCAGAACGCGATCACGGACACGCCGCTGCTGGCCTTCCACTCCGAGGCGCCCACCGCGATCTCCGGGCACCGGCTGCTGACCTACTCGACGGTGTGGAGCAACGAGGACGGCGGCACCTCCACCCCGGCGCTGATGGCGCAGTGGGGCCGGACCACCGACATCGAGTGGACCTACCAGGTGGAGATCGACGCCGCGGGCAACGCGATCCCCGGCAGCGCGGTGATCCAGGGCCCGGACCACGCGACGCAGCCCTTCACCGGCCGCTACGAGGGCGGCCACCCGGTGCTCGGTACCTGCACGCTGAACAACAACGTGTGCCAGAACCCGGATGGCCCGATGCGGTTCGCCCTGTCCGCCGCCGACGTCCTCGACCCGAACGCGGACGCCCGCGAGCGGGAGATGGACCGCAACCCGTGGACCTACTGGGTGATGTCGCAGGAGCTCGCGCGCGAGGGCAAGGTCGACGAGAACAAGGCACCGAACTCCACCACGAAGATCAGCGACCCGCGCAACTACCTCTACCTCATCATCCGTAAGAGCACGGTGGGTTCGCCGAACACCGAGAACAGCTGGGTCGGCCTGTCGGTCGGCGTGCGGCTGTCCGGCAACGGCGAGACCTACCGGTCGAACAAGATCTACCCGCTCTGGGCGATCGAACGGGACACCCCCGCCGCGACCGCCGTCGAGCTCCCGCCCGGCACGGTCGCCGAGGACATCTCGACGATCGAGGCCACCCGGGTCGTCGGGGCGGGCGTCGACCGCGGCGCCCGCATCCAGATCGACTCGATCGAGCGGGCGTTCCTGCTCGGACCGGACGGCCAGCCGCAGCAGTCGTTCCTGTTCACCCCGACGAAGGCGACCCTGAGCCAGGCCGCGCCGACCGCGACCCTGTTCCGCCGCCCGCCGGGCGGTTCCTGACACCGAGCACGGCGGGTGGCGGCACGTGCGGGCCGGCACCACGGTGCCGTCCCACCGGACGCCCCGCCATCCCGCGGTACACCCAGGTGGCACCACCCTGGTGCTGCCCCGCCCGCTCGGGCGCCCGTCGGGTCAGACGCCGGGATTCAGCGCCGCGAGCAGGGCCTCGTCGCCGAAGGCGGCGAGATCGGGATGCTCGAACGGCAGGCGCCCCCACAGGGCGAGCAGCACCGTGGCGGCGGGTCCACGCAGGGCGGCGTCTCCCCTGGCATGCTCCCGGGTCACGGTGACGTCCTTGCCGGCCAGCGCGACCAGCCACTCCCCCTCGACATCGGTGAGATGGACGTGGACACCGCCGTCGGCCAGCCCGGTGGTCGCGTGGGCGCGGCTGCCGGGCAGCAGGACGGTCAGCAGCTCGTCCGCGCCGTCCGCGGCCACCTCCGCCGTAGGCAGGTGAGCGGCGCCGATGGCGTTGTCGGCATCCCAGCGGTGCACGGTGAGCTCCTGGGCGAGGCGGCGGTGCCAGAACCCGGCGACGGGCGGCGCGACCCCGGTGTGGTTCCAGGCCGCCGCGGCGGGATCGGTCTGCCGCAGCGCGCGCAGCAGGTCGTCGAGGGCGCGCCGGTAGCAGGCGACCAGCCCCTCGTCGTCGGTGGGCGCGGGCGGGTTCGGCGGCGGCGGGTCGGTGGTGCCCCGCGGCACGACGACACTGACGCTGTGCAGCAGGCGCCCGACGTGCCGCAGCAGGCGGCGCGAGCTCCAACCCGGGCAGGTCGGCACGGGACTGTCGAGATGCGCGCTGGTCGTCGCCAGCAGCGCGAGGCCCTCGGCCTCGATGACCGCGAGATGATCCACCTGCCCAAGTCTGGCAGGTCAGGCGTCCCGCGGCACCGCGCTACCCAGCCGCATCGATGATCTGCGCCGGCGCGCCGATCTGGGCGGCCAGCCTCGTCCAGTGGCCGTCGGCCGTGTTGAGGGCGTCGGTCGTGCGCTGGAGCAGGACCGGTGGAGGCTGGGCGGTGCCGTCGAAGAGGTTCCCGCAGGCGGTGACGGCCTGCGCGTAGGCGGCGGCGCCGTCGGTCCAGGTCCGGCCGGCGGCGGCGACGGGCGGCACGCCGAGCCCGGCGATCCGGTCCACGGCCTGACCGAGCTGGGCGCAGGCCGGCTTCAGCGCCGTGCCGTCGGCTGCCTGGATGTCCGTGCGCACCGCGCTGACGGACGTTGTGATCTCGTCACGGATCCCGGCGGTGCCGGCGTACCAGGTGGCGAGCTGGGAGTTCACGTCGATGGTCGGCGGGACCGCCGCGCCGGCCTCGGCCTGCGTGCCGCCGCCGCCGACGACCAGGTACACCGCCACCACCGCGCCGGCGCCGGCCACACCCAGAATCGCCAGTCCGCGGCGACGCTCCTGGCGGGACAGTTCTTCCCAGCTGCGGTAGTCGTTACGGCGCCGGCGCACGGATCCCCCACATCGCGAGAAGTAACCGACAGAACAGACGCCCGAATCAACCCGGACGTTGCGTCGGATCGGCGCCGGCCCGGCCCGAGGCTCCCAGACTCACCCCGCGCCCTCCCCGGCCGGGAACCCGAAAGGCCTCGCCGGACCCGTGCCGCGCCCCGCTGAGATCGCGCCTGGACGCCACCACCGAGCCACCCCGCGGTGGACCACCGGAGCACCCGACGGCTTATGTCACATTTTTGATTTCGCCGTGCCCGGCGCGCCGCGAACGTATGCCAGGTGAGAACGGCCCTGCACCAGCCAATGCAAACGCGCGTTCCCTCGCCGCAGGCCGGATGACGACGCCGAGCAAATTCGGCCGTTTCGGTGGACTGGGCGACGGGAAAGCGCACGATATCGGAAGGGGCCATCCATGGCGTCGGTGTGCATCGTGGTGCATCGCCGCCTGGTCGGAGGGGCCCGGCGGCGATCATTTCGACGGCGGCATCCGGCAGCGCGAACTTCCGCGCCCGGCGCGATGCCCAGCCGAAATATGTGTTGCCGCCATGGGTGGCCGCTGAAAGACCTGCATAAGGGGGCATGAATGGTCGAGGGTGTGCCGTGCTGGTGGGAATCCACCTCCTTGCCGGACGGGACGGCGGACGACGGTGCCGCGGCCTGGGCCGTGGTCGTGCTGGGTAGCTCGGGCGGGCGGATCCGTGGGGTGGTCGGCCCGTTCCGGTCACCGGGCTATGCGCACAAGTACGCCCACGACGAGGGACTGCGCGAATGGCTCGTCGTTCCCGCTCTGTGCCTGACGATGCCGGCCGGGCAGCAGGCCGCCGGGGTCGCGGTGCTGTGAGACGCCGCTCCCAGTGACCGCTCCTGCCCGTCGGCGGGCCGGGCGGCGGGCAGAATCAGTGGTCATGCCGGAACGGACCATCGAGAACTATCTCATCGACATGGACGGCGTTCTCGTCCATGAGGAGCACCCGATTGCCGGAGCGGACACGTTTATCGCCGGCATCACCGCCGCCGGGCTCGGCTTTCTGGTGCTGACGAACAACTCGATCTACACGGCCCGTGATCTGTCCGCGCGCCTGTCCCGCTCGGGCCTGGAGATCCCGCCCGAACGAATCTGGACCTCGGCGCTCGCGACCGCGCTGTTCCTGCACACACAGCGCCCGGGCGGCTCGGCGTATGTCGTCGGCGAGGCAGGACTCACCACGGCGCTGCACGATATCGGATATGTGCTCAGCGACAGCTCGCCCGATTATGTGGTGCTCGGCGAAACCCGGACCTACAGCTTCGAGGCGATCACCCGGGCGGTCCGACTGGTGCGTGGCGGCGCCCGCTTCATCGCGACGAACCCCGACCCGACCGGGCCATCGGTCGAGGGCCTCCTCCCGGCGACCGGCGCCGTCGCCGCCATGATCACCAAGGCGACCGGGGTCACCCCCTACTTCGTCGGCAAGCCGAACCCGCTGATGATGCGCAGCGCCCTGAACACCCTGTCCGCGCACAGCGAGACGACGGTGGTGATCGGCGACCGGATGGACACCGACGTGGTCGCCGGCCTGGAGGCCGGCATGGACACCGTGCTCGTGCTCTCCGGTATCACGACGCACGCGGACGTCGAACGCTTCCCCTACCGGCCTACCGCGGTCGTGGACAGCATCGCCCGGGTCCCCGTCGGCCGCGACGTCCGCACCATCGACGGCGCACTCACCCCGCTGGCCGCGGCGCCCCGCCGCCCGGCGGCAGCCGCCACCCCCGACGACGCGGCGCCGGCCGCCACCCCCCGACGACGCGGCGCCGCCATCACCAACGCGGTGACGGCCTTCGGCCGTCAGCCGCCCGCGGAGGCGACGCCCACCGGGCAGGAGACTCCGGTGCCGCCGAGGCCGCAGTAGCCGTAGGGGTTCTTGGCATCGGACAGGTACTGCTGGTGGTACTCCTCGGCGAGGTAGAACGTGCCGGCCGGGGCGATCTCGGTGGTGATCGGGCCGTAGCCCGCCTCCTGCAGGACCTTCTCGAACCCGTCCCGGCTCGCGCCGGCCGCCGCGGCCTGCGCGTCGGACGTCGTGTAGATCGCCGAACGGTACTGGGTGCCGACGTCGTTGCCCTGGCGCATGCCCTGGGTCGGATCGTGCCCCTCCCAGAACGCCTTCAGCAGCTCGGCGTAGGAGACCTTCGCCGCGTCGAACACGACCAGGACCGCCTCGGTGTGCCCGGTCTGGCCGGAACACACCTCCTCGTACGTCGGGTTCGGGGTGGACCCGCCGGCGTAGCCGACCGCGGTCGTGTACACGCCGGGTATCTGCCAGAACGCGCGCTCCGCGCCCCAGAAGCAACCCAGGCCGAACACGGCTGACTCCAGCCCGTCCGGGAACGGCCCGGTGAACGAAGTGCCGAGGACGGTGTGCCGGGAGTCACCCACGAACACCGGGCGGTCCCGGCCCGGGAGCGCCTCCTCGGGCGTGGGCAGCGTGGTCTTATGGCGACCGAGGAACATCTGTGCCACCTCCGATGAGTGTCTCCTCTGACAACCACCCAGAGCGGCCGGGCGTTCCCGCGGACCGGGCCAGCGCGCGGGCCCGGTCCGGGTACAGCCGTCAGATGACCAGGTCCTCCAGCATCGTGGTCACGAGCGCCGCGATCGGTGAACGCTCCGAGCGGGTGAGGGTGACGTGCGCGAACAGCGGGTGGCCCTTGAGCGTCTCGATGACGGAGGCGACCCCGTCATGCCGACCGACCCGCAGGTTGTCGCGCTGCGCCACATCGTGGGTGAGCACCACCCGGGACCCCTGCCCCAGCCGGGACAGGACGGTGAGCAGCACCCCGCGCTCCAGCGACTGCGCCTCGTCCACGATCACGAAGGCGTCGTGCAGCGACCGCCCGCGGATGTGGGTGAGCGGGAGCACCTCCAGCATCCCCCGGTCGACGACCTCCTCGACCACCTCCTGTGAGACCAGGGCACCGAGCGTGTCGAACACGGCCTGCGCCCAGGGCGCCATCTTCTCGTTCTCGCTGCCCGGTAGGTAGCCGAGGTCCTGCCCGCCGACGGCGTAGAGCGGCCGGAAGACGACGACCCGCCGATGGGCCCGGCGCTCCATCACCGCCTCCAGCCCCGCGCACAGGGCCAGCGCGGACTTGCCCGTGCCGGCTCGACCGCCGAGCGAGACAATGCCGACATCCGGATCGAGCAGCAGGTCGAGCGCCACCCGCTGCTCCGCGGAACGCCCATGCAGCCCGAAGGCGTCCCGGTCACCGCGCACCAGGCGGACCTGCTTGTCCGCCGTCACCCGGCCGAGCGCCGAGGCGCTGCCCCCCGCCGTGGTGAGCACCAGGCCGGTGTGGCATGGCAGGTCGGCGGCCTCCAGGATCTCTGTGTACTCGCGGGAGTAGAGCCGGTCCAGGTCCTCCTGGGCGACGCTGAGCTCCGCCATGCCCGAGAAGCCGGTGTCCACCGGCGACAGCGCCTGGTACTCCTCCGCCGGCAGACCCAGCACCGAGGCCTTGACCCTCAGCGGGAGGTCCTTGGTGACCAGCACGACGTCCGCGCCTTCGCTGGCGAGGTTCATCGCGACACACAGGATCCGCGAGTCGTTCGTGTCCACCCGGAACCCCGGTGGAAGCACGGCCGCATCGGTGTGATTAAGTTCCACCCGAAGCGTTCCCCCACCCGCCAGCGGGATGGGCTGGTCGAGGCGACCGTGCCGGATGCGCAGGTCGTCCAGCAGGCGCAGGGCCTCCCGGGCGAACCAGCCCAGTTCCGGATGGTTCCTCTTGCCCTCCAGCTCCCCTATGACGACGAGGGGGAGCACGACATTGTGCTCCGCGAACCGCAGCAGCGCGCCAGGATCAGAAAGCAGCACGCTTGTGTCGACGACATGCGTTCGTGGCACACGCCCACCCGCTTACTCGGAGGTAGTCCGGGACCGACCCCTCCAGGAGCCGGGCACCGGCCTCCTGGTGTAGTCGCACTTGCCGCACCGAGGGGCCTCCCGAGAGGTCCGACACCACGCCGAACCACGGCTTGAGACGCTAGGGCTCTCACGGTAGCTGCCGCCTCCCAGGATGGCGACCCACTTCGGGCAACACGTTGCGTTAAGAACGGGAAACGTTTTGCCTTCTCGGATGCCTAACGTGTCCCTATTGGTGACACTCCGACCGATCGTGACGCCCCGCATCAGCCCTCCTCCCCAGGGCGCCGGCCAGCAGGCCTCGCATCCCACCCGTCGGCCACAGGAGCTCCTCCCCCTGCCTCACCCTCCCGGCGGGGATCAGCTCCATCTCCTGGAGGCCCGCGAGCAGCACGTCACTACGCCCGCGATCGACAACCGGCCGAAGCGCCCGCCGACCCCGGCCCGACCCGGCCCGCCGGCCCCGGCCCGGCCCGCCTTCCCGGTCAGATAGCGGCCAGATCGTGCCGAGGCCTAAGCACGGTTTCGGACTCGAAAACCGCCCCTAGACCTCGACACGATTCAGTGACCGAGCAGTGACGGCTCCTGCGGTAGCCGGCGGCGGGCAGACTCCGCCCTGCAAGCAGCAGGTGGCAGGTGGCAGTGCCGCACGATCGCCTCTCGGGCTGGTGTCTGGACCCGCCGGGCGCGGCAGATGCGTCACACGGGGGCACTGGCGAGCCAGCTGGGCCGGGAGCCGGGCCGTGGCGGAGACACGAAAACGGGGCGGGTCGCTCAGGCAGGGGCGGAAAGGCATCGGGATGGAATTCGGCGGAAAGGCGCTGGCCCGAGCGGGGAGAAGGCCTGCGACAGGGGCCGGCTGGCGCGGACGGGTAGCGCGGCCCCGAGGAGACAAGGAAAGGTAAGGAAAACCTTAGACCTGAGGCCGATCGGGACCCTCGGCACCAGTCCCGGGCAGCAGGCCGCGAGGTTCCGGGC
>NZ_JANEZT010000311.1 GCF_025403405.1 Frankia tisae | reverse complement strand
GTGGGCGGTGGCCGCCGTGATGCATCCGCCCGGCGCCGCGCAGCGCCGCGGGCAGCGCCCGGGCCCCCGGGCCGAGGGCGCCGATCCGGTCGGCCGGGTTGGAGATCCGGCAGCGCCGCAGGGACAGGCAGCCGCAGCCGATGCACGAGTCGAGCCCGTCGCGCAGCGCCTCGAGGGCCGCAATCTCCTCGTCCAGCCGGGAACGCCAGCGCCGCGAGATCGCCGACCAGTCCGCCTTGGTCGGGGTGCGGGCGTCCGGCAGCGACGCCAGCGCCTGCTCCACCTCGTCGAGGCTGAGACCCATCGCGGTGGCCGCGCGGATGAACGCCAGCCGGCGCAGCACGTGCCGTTCGTAGCGGCGCTGGCCCCCGGCGGTGCGGGTGGCACCGATCAGGCCCTGCCGCTCGTAGAAGCGCAACGCGGACGGGGCGAATCCGCTGCGCTGCGACAGCTCGCCTACGGTCAACAGATCGGTGGGCAGCATGCCCGCGATCGTACGTCCCTATAGTTGAAGTCAGGTTCAGCTTTATCGCCTGGGTCGGGCGGCCGGCGGCCGTGCGGCCGGACGTGTTGGTCGGCTCAGCGACGGAAGGGGCCGGTCACCTCGAAGGTGATGCCACCGCGGTTGCGCCCGGTGACACCGCGCTGGGAGGAGAAGTACAGCCGGCGCCCGTCCGGGCTGAACGCCGGGCCGGTGATCTCGGACCTGTCGTGCGCCGGCAGTCGCAGGAAGGGCGCGACCACGCCGTCCGGGGTGATGAGCACCAGCGCGGGGCGGGCGTGGTCCTCGGCGACGTACAGGTCGCCCGAGCGTGCGCCGACGACGTTGTCCACTCCGGTGAGCGGCGGCGGGCCGGGCACGCTCGCCCGGTCGTAGATCAGGTCGAGCCGCCCGGCGTCCGCCCGGTACGCCCACACCCGGTCATCGCCCTTCGTCGTCAGATAGCAGACGCCGTGGGCGTACCAGCAGCCCTCGCCGCCGTGGAAACGGCGGGCCCCGCGGACCTGCCGGCGGGTCGCCCGGGGAAAGCCGTCCGGATCGCGCACCTGCTCCCAGCGCACCGGCCCGGGCACGGCATCCGAATCGCCGACCAGCACCTCCAGCCGGCCGGCGGACAGATCGCCCCAGCGGTCCGGGCGGAACCGGTAGAAGCAGCCGTCCTTGCGATCCTCGGTCAGGTAGATCACCCGGTGGTCGGGGTCGCAGGCCGCCGCCTCGTGGGCGAAGCGACCCAGGGCCGGGCGCGCCACGGCCTGGCGCGACCCGTCCGGCCACGTCTCGTACACCCGGCCGGAGAAGAACTCCTCACACGACAGCCAGGTCCCCCACGGGGTGGCCCCGCCGGCGCAGTTGGCGGTGGTGCCACCGAGGATGCGCCCCGCCGAGGCGATCGAGCCGTCCGCCCGGAATCGCAGCGCCGAGGCGCCGCCGCGCAGCAGCACCTCCGAGTTCGACACGTACGTCCAGCCGCCGTCGGGTCCGGGGAAGCAGGCCCCGCCGTCGGGCGCGTCGTGCCAGACGTACTCGGTCGCGCCGACGAGCAGGTGCGAGCGGGCGACGATCCGGCTGGTGAAACCCGCGGGCAGAGCCACCCCGGAGCGGTCCGGCGGCCGCGGCGGCCCGTACGGCCCCACCCCGGGCCGGGCGGTGGCGGCCAGGGCCGCAGGCCAGGTCGTCCCGGAGAACGCGGCGGTGCCCAGCGCCGCCACCGCCGAGCGCAGCAGCATCCGTCGATCCATTCCCGCCCACCTTTCCCGGGTCGGTCGGTGCCGTCGACCGGCCCTGCCGGGTGATCCGCCGTGTGATGCGCGTTGCATGCTTCGGCCGGCCGCGGCGCGCCGACGGCGCCGACCGTCGCCTGTCCGGATCGCCGCACGCACGGGTTGTCGCCGGAACGCCATGTCGACGCCCCTCACTTGACCTTAGAGTCACATGTGCATTGCTTCAGGTAACTGGGCGGTGCGGATGTTCCCCTGTCGTGGCCGCCGGTAGATCTTCCGGGGTGGTCCGGACGAGGCTGGCCAGGCCTCGTCCGTGGCAGGCTGTCGATTCGATGGACGACACCACGCATCGGCGGTTCAATCCACTGACCGGCCGCTGGGTTCTGGTCTCGCCGGGGCGGGTTCGGCGCCCCTGGCACGGCGGTCGGGAGACGGCGGCGACGCCCCCCGCCGTCGCGCACGACCCCGCCTGCCATCTGTGCCCCGGCAACGAGCGTGCGGGCGGCGCCCGTAACCCCGACTACCGGGGCACGTACGTGTTCACCAACGACTTCCCGGCGCTGCGACCCGCCGCGAGCGATCCCGCCCAGCCCGGAGCCGAGCAGGGCGGAGCCGAGCAGGGCGGCCTGCTGCGCAGCGCCCCCGCGCACGGGATCTGCCGGGTGGTCTGCTTCGGCCCGGACCATGGGCGGGGGCTGGTCGACATGTCGTCCTTCGAGGTCCGCGCGGTCGTCGACACGTGGGCCGCGCAGGAGGCCGAGCTGTCCGAGCGGTGGCGCTGGGTGCAGGTCTTCGAGAACCGCGGCACCGCGATGGGCGCCTCCAATCCGCACCCGCACGGGCAGATCTGGACCTGCGACGCGCTCCCCGACGAGGCCGCCGCCGAGGACACCCACCAGCGGGAGCACTTCGCCCAGTCGGGCAGCTCCCTGCTGCTCGACTACATCCGAACCGAGACGCGCGCCGCGGAGCGGATCGTCCTCGACGACTCCGACTGGCTCGTCGTCGTACCGTTCTGGGCGGTGTGGCCCTTCGAGACGCTGCTGCTGCCGCGGCGGCCCGTCCAGCGGCTTGCCGAGCTCGACCACGCCCAGCGCGACAGCCTGGCCGACGTGCTGGGCCGGCTGCTCGCCGGCTACGACGCCCTGTTCGACCACCCGTTCCCGTTCTCGATGGGCTGGCACGGCGCCCCGGGCCCGCATCCGGCGGGCGCCGCGAGCCGGGCGACCCGTTCGCGGCGCCGCCCCGAGGGGGTCTGGCAACTCCACGCCCACTTCTACCCGCCGCTGCTGCGCTCACCGACAATCCGCAAGCATCTCGTCGGCTACGAGATGCTCGCGGAGCCCGCACGCGACCTCACCCCCGAGGACGCCGCGAGCCGGCTGCGCGCGGTCATGGCGGAGACCTGGGACGGCGAGGCGACCCTGCCTGGCGGCCTCGAGCCGACCTCGGCCGCGCCGCTGCACATCCGACCGGTCTGATGGCGGTGCCGGCCGAGCTGCGGGCGGTGCGGGAGTTCGTGGCGGCCTACGGCCGTGAGCCGACGCACCTGGTGCGCTCACCGGCCCGGGTCAACCTCATCGGCGAGCACACCGACTACAACGACGGCCTGTGCCTGCCGCTGGCGATCGACCGCGAACTCTGCATCGCCCTGCGCCGCGCCGATGACCTCCCGACCGCGGGGACCGGCATCGGTGCGCACCTGCGGCTGGTGTCCGAGCAGGACCCGACGCCCGCCGTCGTCCCGTTGCCGCCGCCCGCCGCGGACACGCCGCCGCCGGCCCGCGCAACCGGCTGGGCCCGGTACGTCGAGGGCGTGGCGGTCCAGCTCGCCGCGACCGGCCTGGTGCCGTGGCAGGGCGCGCTGGCCAGCGACATCCCACTCGGCGCCGGTCTGTCCTCCTCCGCCGCGCTGGAACTCGCCGTCGCCCTGGCCTGCACCCACCTTGCCGGGCCGGTGCCGGCACCGACGGAACTCGCCCGGCTCGCCCAGCGCGCCGAGAATGCCTGGGTCGGCGCCGCCACCGGCCTGCTCGACCAGCTTGCCTGCGTCGGAGGGATCGCCGGGCACGCCCTGCGGATCGACTGCCGGGCGCTGAGCGTCACACCCGTCCCGCTGCCGGCCGGGCTCGCCGTCGTCGTCATCGACACCGGCTCGCGGCGCCAGCTCGTGACGAGCGCCTACGCCGACCGGCGCGCCGAATGCGCGCGCGCCGCGCGGGCGCTGGGCGTGCCGGCGCTGCGCGACCTCGACGCCCTGCCAGTGGATGCCGCCAGCCGGCTCGACCCGGTGGCGTTGCGCCGCGCCCGCTTCGTCATCGCCGAGAACGCGCGGGTCGACGCGGTCGCCGGCGCGCTGGCCCGCGGGGATGCGGAGACTGCCGGGCGGCTGCTCCTGGCCGGCCATCGAGGTATCCGGGACGACTTCGAGGTATCCGGACCGGAGCTCGACGCGGCCGTGGCCGCGGCCAGCGGCGCCCCGGGCTGCTTCGGCGCCCGGATGACCGGCGGCGGGTTCGCGGGCTGTGCGGTGGCCCTCGTGGGCCGCGACCGGCTCGACACCTTCACCGCGGCGTTCCAACCCGCCTATTCCGCCAGTGCCGGCCGGGAAGCCGTTCTACACGTGTGCTCGGCGGTCGCCGGCACCTCGGTCGCGGCGCTGCGCTAGGCCGACCCTTCGGGAACGGCCGACCCTTCGGGAACGGAGGCGTCCACGCGCGACGAGTGGCCCGAGGCGGGTGGGTGCCCGCGTCCGGGCGGTCGCGGCACGGTCGGGCGAACCCAGGCGGGTGCGCAGACCGTCCGATCCGGCCGGATCGCCGTTGGCTGTGCTGTTCTAGGCCGGTATAGGAGTCCTTGACGGGAAGCGGGTTAGCATGACCGCTCTGAGCGGGCGGAGACGAGCAGTTGAGAGGACGGTGTCCGTGCTGCGCTGGGCGCGGGTCGGGCTGCCCCGGCGGGGGCGGCTGCTGCGGGGAGTCGGGATTGTCGCCGTGGTTGCCATCGGGATGGCCACCCTCGTCCTCGCGGCGATGCCGCTGTCGTCATCCGCGTCGGCCAATGCCGCGTCGGTCACCTCGGCCCCGACGGCCACCGCAGGGCCCTCGGCCGCCACTGCCCATGTCGCCGGCCCGTCCGCGATAGCCGCCGCACCCACCGCCTCCACCCCCGTGGCCGCGCCCCGGCTCCCGGCCGTCACGGGATCGCCCGCCGCCGGATCGCCCACTGCCTCGGGGCTGGTCACGACCCCTGGTGCGGCGACCTCCGCCGTGCCTGCCGCAGCCGCGCCTGCCCCGCCGGCGCAGTCCGCGGACACGGTGCACCGCCTGCCCTCCGGGCGGACCTATCAGCTCCACGCCGACGTGCGGCTCTCGCCCACGTTCCGCGGCACGGGCCGCCCGCTGGTGATCCTTCTGCACGGCCTGCTCAACACCCCTGAGAACATGCGGGAGATGTCCGGGGCGGATCCGTTCGCCGACACCCACGGCTTCGCGGTCGCCTACGGGGTCGGCGTCCACGAGGCGTGGAACGCCGGCGGCTGCTGCGGCCAGGCCACCACCGACGACGTCGGTTACCTGCGCCAGCTCGTCGACGACGCCGCCAGCCATACCCCGGTGGACCGGAGCCGGGTGTACGTGTGGGGCTTCTCCAACGGCGCGATGCTCGCCGCCCGGGTCGCCTGCGAGGCTCCTGACCTCGTCGCCGCCGTCGGCATGGTCGGCGGCCAGGCGATGGTGTCCTGCCCGACCGTCCCCGTCCGGCTGCTGCACATCCACGGCACCGCGGACACGACCGTGCCATGGCATGGCGGCTGGTCGGACTACCTGAAGATGAACCTGCCCGACGGCGAGACGGAGGCCACCCGGTTCGCCCCCGGCTCCGAGATCCGCCACCTCACCTGGGACGGCGGCCACGCCTGGCCGTGGTGGGCGACCAGCGCCCTGTGGGACTTCTCCGCCCCCGTCTCCCTGAACTCAGTCCTCCCGGACACCGCCGCCCCGCCGGCCACCTCTCCGCCGGCCACCTCTCCGCCGGCCACCTCTCCGCCGGCCACGTCCCCGGGTAACACCGCCATCCCGAGCATGTCAGCCTCCCTGAGCGCCTCCACGACCCCGGCCGGCCCCGTCACCACCTCCGCCGCGACGACCTCCGCAGCCCCGAACGGCTGGGCCACCCCGGGTGGCTCCCTCGTCCCTGACGGCTCCGCGGCCGTGGACGTCTCCGCTGCCCCGGACATCCTCGTCCCTCCCGACGAGGGTCCGTAACTCTGCCGAAAGGCGCAGGAACCGGGTAGGCGCAGAAAAAGCCGGCCGGCCCCTGCGCCGGACGGGAGGCCGTCAGCCGAGGAGGGCGTCGATGGCGCGGTAGACGCGTTCCTCCGACACGGGGTATGGGGTGCGCAGGTTCTGGGCGAACAGACTGACGCGCAGCTCCTCGAGCATCCACCGGATGCGGTGGATCTCCTCGCCGGGCTCTCGGCCCGCGGGCACCGTCGCGAGCAGTTCCCGGTACGCCTCCCAGGTCCGCCCGACGGTCGCCGTGTTGATCCGGTCGCGGGCGGGGTCGCGGGGCAGCCGTTCCAACCGGCGCTGCAACCCGGTGAGGTAGCGGACGAGGTCGGCCAGCCGGTCCGCCCCGGTTTCGGTGACGAAGCCGCGGTGGATCAGCGCGTCGAGTTGCCCGCGGACGTCGGCGACGGAGACGGCCAGCGCGGGGGCGCGCAGCTCACGCAGCGCCAGATCGACGGTGTGCGCGAGTGCGAGGACCTGCTGGACCTCGCGGACGACCGCGAACGACGCCTCGGGCAGGCCGGCGCGCACCGCGGTGAGCAGCACGGTGAAGCCCGCCTCGTCCCAGGCCGGTCCGCCGGCGGCGGCGATGAGCCGGTCGGCGGCGGCGCATACGCAGTCGTCGAGCAGATCGGCGGCGTCGCGGTGCGGGTTGTGGCTCAGGGCGAGCTTCGCCGCGTTGGACAGCCGGCCGTTGAGGCCGCGGATCGGCGAGGCGACGCCGAGCAGCACGAGCCGGCGGGTGCCGGCCCACATCGCCTGGCGCTGGTCGGCCTCGGTGTCGGTGGCCCGGATCGCGACGGAGCTGCCCTCGTCGACCAGCGCCGGGAATGCCTTGACGACATGGCCGCCGCGGCGCAGCTCCACGACCTTGGGCAGGCTGCCGACGCCGTCCCAGGACCGCAGTCCGGCACGTTCGACGCCGTCGGCCGCGGCGGCGACGGCCTCCCGGGTCCGCGGCCGCAGCCGCTGCTTGATCGCGTCGAGGTCCTTGCCCTCGGCGAGCACCGCCCCGCGGGCCTCCTCGACCCGGAAGGTGATCCGTAGATGGCCGGGGACGGCGGCCAGCGACCAGGAGTCCCGCGGGATCTCCGGGCCGCCCATCCGGCGCAGCTCGTGCTCGACCGCGACCAGCAGCGGCGCCTGGCCGGGGGAGAGCTGCTCGAGCACCGCGCGGGCGTAGTTCGGCGCCGGGACGAAGCTGCGCCGGACCACCTTCGGCAGCCCGCGGATCAGCGCGGTCACCAGCTCCTCGCGCAGCCCCGGGACCTGCCACTCGAAGCCCTCGGCGCCCACCTGGTTGAGCACGGCCAGCGGGATGTGCACGGTGACCCCGTCCGCCGCCGCGCCCGGTTCGAACTGGTAGCTCAACGGCAGGGCCAGGTCGCCGAGCTGCCAGACGTCGGGGTAGTCGGACTCGCGGACGTCCACCGCGCCCGCGGAGACGAGCAGCGACCGGGGGAAGTCGAGCAGGTCGGGGGTGCTGCGTCTGGCCTTGCGCCACCAGGCGTCGAAGTGCCGGGCGGAGACGACGTCGGCCGGGATGCGTTCGGCGTAGAAGCCGAACAGAGCCTCGTCGTCGACGACGATGTCGCGCCGGCGGGCCCGGTGCTCCAGTTCCTCGGCGTCGGCGAGCAGCTGCAGGTTGTGCTGGAAGAACTCGTGCCGGGTCTGCCAGTCGCCCTCGACCAGGGCATGGCGGATGAACAGCTCCCGGCACAGCTCCGGGTCGACCCGGCTGTACTGCACCGGGCGGCCGGCGACGATCGGCACCCCGTACAGCGTCACCCGCTCGTCGGCGAGCACCGCCCCCTGCCTGCGTGACCAGCGCGGCTCGCTGTAGGTGCGGTGCACCAGATGCCCCGCCAGCGGCTCGATCCAGTCCGGGTCGATCCGCGCCGCGGTGCGCCCCCACAGGCGCGAGGTCTCGACGAGCTCGGCGGCCATCACCCAGGCCGGCGGCCCGGACGGACGTTGCCGCGGTGTGTCCGGGCCCGTCCCGCCCGTGGCGGTGGCCTCGGCGGCGCCGGTGCGGTCGGCCCGGCCGCGGCCTCGGGCCAGCGCCGACCCCGGCCACAGCGCGAACCGGCTGCCACGGGCCCCGGCGTACTCGCGGCGCTCCGCGTCGTACCGGCCGATGTGCGACAGCAGGCCGGTCAGCAG
>NZ_JANEZT010000310.1 GCF_025403405.1 Frankia tisae | reverse complement strand
CTTTCTGCCCCGCCACGCCCTACCGACACAGACAGTGCTGCTCGCCTCCCTGCCGCTGAACCCCAACGGCAAGGTGGACCGCCGGGCGTTGCCGGCACCGGGCGAGCCGCAGACCGCCGACGACCCGCCGACGCCGCCGCGAACACGCGACCAGCAGGAGATGGCTGCCGTCTGGCGCCAGATCCTGGGCCACGACCAGATCGGCCCCGACGACGGCTTCTTCGAGCTCGGTGGCGACTCGTTCCTTGCGCTGCGGCTCATCCGGCAGGTCGAGCAGACGTTCGGTGTCCGGGTGGCGCTGCTCGACCTCTACCGGCATCCCACCATCACCCAGCTCGTCGAGCATCTGGAGACCAGGCGTGGCTCGGTCGACGGGCCCGCGCGGCCCGGCGCACTGTTGCACCGGCTCACCGCCGCGGACGGATCGGCCGCCACGGGCACGATCGTCTGCATCCCGTACTCGGGTGGCCAGGCGGTCTCGTTCGAGCCGCTGGCCGCCGCGCTGCCCGACGGTTGGGCGCTGTACGCGGCGCAGTTTCCAGGACGGGACTTCAGCCGCCCCGACGAGCCGCCGCTCGCCTTCGACGAGCTGGTGTCCCGCTGCGCGGACGAGATCACCAACCTGCCCGGGCCGATCTACCTCTACGGCCACTGCCACGGCGCCGCCGTCACCATCGCGCTCGCCAACCGGCTCCAGGACCTGGGATCGCCGCAGTCCGGGGTGGCGGTCGGCGCGATGTTCCCGATGGCGCGCATGCCGGGACGCTTCTTCGACTGGATCTACCGGCGGTTCCAGGTGGACCGCCTGGTTTCCGACCGCGCCATCCAGGAAGAGGTCCGCGCCCTCGGCGGCGGCCTGGCCGACCTGCAGGCCGACCCGGCCGAGCAGGCCGTCGTCATGCGCGCCGTGCGCCAGGACGAACGCGGCTCGGAGGAATACTTCACGCGGACGCTCACCGATCGTCACCACCCCCGGTTCTCCGCGCCGATGCTCAGCATCGTCGGCAGCAAGGACAGGGTCACCGAACTGTATGCGGAGCGCTACCACGAGTGGGAGCACTTCGCCGAGCGGGTGGAACTGGCGGTGCTGCCCCGAGCCGGGCACGGCTTCCTCAAGCACCAGGCCCCCGAGCTGGCCAGAACCCTCACCGACTGGGCGGCGGAGCTTCACAAGCCGGCTGCCACGGGGCCGTCGAGCGGCGCGGCCCGCGGCAGTGCGGTGGACGGATCCCGCCACCGGCCGCCGGATCCACGTCCCGGCTTCGGCCGGTTCGCGGTGGTGGCCGCCGGCCAGCTCGTCTCCGCCATCGGCAGCGCGCTGAGCCTGCTCGTCATGAGCGTGTGGATGCTCGATCACACCGGCCGGATCTCCGCCTTCGCCACGACGGCCGCGGTCTCCCTGCTGCCCGGTATCCTGGTCGGCCCCGTCGCCGGCGCGGTGGCCGACCGTTACGACCGGCGCACCGTGATGTTGATCGCCGACACCACCGCAGGAGCCACCACGTTCGGCATGGCCGTGCTCGTCGCCCTCAACCGGCCGAACCTGCTGGAGATCTGTCTGCTGTGCGGGCTGACCTCGGTCGCCGCAGCCTTCCAACGGCCGGCCTTCCTGGCGGCCGTGGCCCAGCTGGTACCCAAACCGTTCCTCGGCCACGCCAGTGGCGTCGTCCAACTCGGCGCCGGAATGGGGGCCCTGTTCGCGCCCATGATCGGCGCGGGGCTGTTGACCGTGCTGCCCCTGTCCGTCATCCTGCTGATCGACGCAGCCACCTTCACCGTGGCGGTGGGCACCCTCGCGGCCGTACGGTTCCCCGACCGGCTGTTCCGCCGCCGCGAGGAGTCGATGCGGATGCAGCTGGCCCGGGGCGTCCGCTACGTGCTGCGCCGGCCAGGGCTGCGGGCGTTGATGGTGTTCTTCCTCGGCGACCACATCCTTTACGCCATCGGATTCACCCTCATCCAGCCGATGGTGCTGCTCGAGCACGGAGTCGGCACGCTCGGCCTGGTGCTGGTCGCAGGCGGCGCCGGGGCGCTGGCCGGGGCGCTGACCATGAGCATCTGGGGTGGTACCCGGCGCCGGACCCATGGCATGCTGCTCGCCACCGCCGCGAGCAACGTGGCCATCGTGGTCATCGGCCTGTCCAGGGAGCCCTGGCTGATCGCCGTCGGCATGTTCGGGCTCGCCTTCAGCGAGGCGCTGATCGATGGCCACTGGATGGCGCTGCTGCAGACGAAGGTCGGTCTGGAACTGCAGGGACGGGTGAACTCGCTGTTCCTCGTCGTGGTCACCGTGTTCCTGCCGATCGGCTACCTGGTGATGGGACCGCTCGCCGACCACGTCCTGCGGCACACGCTCGAACCCGGTGGCGCGCTGCACGACGCGGTGGGCCCGGTCCTGGGCACAGGGCCGGACCGAGGGCTCGGGTTCGTCGTGGTGATCAGCGGGTGCCTGCTCAGTATCTGGCTGCTGCGCGCCTGGGCTGATCCGCGGCTGCGGCTGCTCGAGGACCACCTCCCCGACGCCATTCCGGACGCGGAGATCTGGGATCGCGACGCCGAGCAGGAACGCGCCGACCGCGCCCTGCGCGCAGCCGGCGCACCAGCGGCTCCCTCCGCCGGCGCAACGGTCGACGGACCGAGCGCCGAGGACCTGGCCTGGATCGAGACCTGGCGGGCGGTCTACGACCATGCACACAAAGGCACCGATCGCCCGGTCGTGGGACAGGACTTCACCGGCTGGAACTCCAGCTACGACGGCACCCCGATCCCCGCCGAACAGATGCGGCAGTGGCGTGACGCCACCGTGGAGCGGATCCGAGAGTACCGGCCTCGACGGGTGCTCGAGATCGGAGTGGGCAGCGGCGCGCTGCTCGTGCCGCTCGCCGAGCACTGCGAGCACTACACGGGCACCGACCTGTCCTCGGTGGCCATCGACACCCTCGACCGGGACCTGCGCGAGCAGCGCCCCGCCCTGCACCGCCGCGTCGAGCTGCGCGCGCAGCTGGGCCATGTCGCCGACGGCCTGCGCGCCGGCGGCTACGACCTGATCATCCTCAACTCGGTCGTGCAGTACTTCCCCAGCCAGGACTACCTGACCGAGGTCCTCGACGTCGCGCTGGGCCTGCTGGCGCCCGGCGGGCACATCTTCGTCGGCGACGTGCGCAACCTGCGGCTGCACGATCATCTGCGGGCCGCGGTCAGGAAGCACGCACCGTCCCCGGCGGCCGTGGCCGGCGCCGAGGAGACCGAGCTGCTCGTCGACCCGGCCCTGTGGGACCGCCTGGCCCGGGACCGGCCGCAGATCGTCGGCGTCGACCTGCGCGTCAAACGCGGCCGGGCGCACAACGAGCTCACCCGCTACCGCTACGACGTCGTGCTGTCGACAGCCCCAGCCGAGGTCCGATCGGTCACGGCGATCCCGACCATGGCCTGGGGCTCCCAGCTGACCAGCCTCGACCAGTTGTCCCGGTTCATGACGACGGGCGTCCCGGCGCCGCTGCGGGTGACCGGGGTCCCCAACCGGCGGCTACACAGCGGACCGCGCGCCCACGCGGCACCCGATCCCGAACAGTTCCACGTGCTCGCCGCCCGTCATGGCATGTGGGCGGCCCTGACCTGGTCAAACGAGGACGCCGAGTTGCTCGACGTCGTGCTGCTCCCCGCCACGACGCGGCCGCCGCTCACCGGGCTGCTCACCCGCACCGGACGAGACACCCGCACCGGACGAGACGACGACCTCACGCACCGTCCGCTGGCCAACTCCCCGGCCGCCCGGACTGTCCCGACGTCCAATCCCGCTCTTCTCTGACCCAGCCGCCTCGCCGGTGTGCACCTACCCCGAGTGAACCTGCCGTGCGAGTCCCGCGCGGGCGGCCCGGCCGGGGGGATGGCCGGGCCGCCCGCGGGGCGTCACTTCTCGTACGCGGCCACGAAGGGGGTGTCGGCCTTGATCTTGCCGAGGCGGGTGGCGCCGCCGGGCTCGCCGAGCGGCTCGTCGCGGCCCGGGAGGATGTCGGTGAAGAACGCCGCCTCGCTGTCGAGGAACTCCTGGTCCTTCGCCTTTATCCGGTCGTCACTGAGGACCGCGCCGACGGGGCAGGCGACCGCGCAGGCCCCGCAGTCGGTGCACTCGTCCGGGTTGATGTACATCTTGCGGCCGCCCTCGTAGATGCAGTCGGCCGGGCATCCCTCCAGGCAGGCGCCGTCCTTGACATCAATACATCCGGCGGTGATGACGAATGGCATGAGGGTCCTCGTTTCCGGATCGACGTTGCGGACCGCTGCTGCGCGGTCGGCAATCGCGTGGCTGGCCTACGACTTTCGTTCCGGCTGGTGGGCCGGGGCGGGTGCCGTGCGGCGAACCCGAAAGGAATCGTAGCGGGCCCGGCGAGGTCGAAACGGCGCGCGCTGTGAATGTCATGTAAACAAACAGCGCGCGGGAATGGTGATGTCAATATTTCTCGGGAGCGGGAAAACAATGATGCCAAGGATAATGTTGACGATGAACTTATCCTGGCTCTTTTCCTGCCGCCGCCGGGTCGAGGTGCAGGTCAGCGCGGCCGGCCGCGCCGGTCCGGAACGGTGTCCGGCGCCGGCGCGGCCGGCCGGTGCAGCCGAGGCCCGAGGCTATTCCTGGGATCGGGGTTATTCCTGGGTCAGGGTGGCGATGTCGATGACGAATCGGTAGCGCACGTCGCTGCGCAGCACCCGCTCGTAGGCCTCGTCGACCTCGTCGGCGCCGATGAGCTCGATCTCCGAGGAGATCTGGTGCTCGGCGCAGAAGTCGAGCATCTCCTGGGTCTCGCGGATGCCCCCGACGCTGGAACCGGCGAGGCTGCGCCGCCCGCCCAGCAGCGAGAACACGCTGAACGTGCTCGCCTGGGGCGGCGCGCCCAGGTTGACCATCGTGCCGTCCAGGCGCAGCAGGCCGAGGTAGGCGTCCAGCGGCAGGTTCGCCGACACGGTGTTGATGATCAGGTCGAACGAGCGGCGCAGCGTCTTGAACGTCGCCTTGTCGCCGGTGGCGTAGTAGTGGTCGGCACCGAGGCGCAGGCCGTCGGTCTCCTTGCTCAGCGTCTGGCTGAGCACGGTGACCTCGGCGCCGAGGGCGTGGGCGATCTTGACGGCCATGTGGCCGAGCCCGCCCATGCCGACGACGGCGACCTTCGTACCGGGGCCGGCCTTCCAGTGCCGCAACGGCGAGTAGACGGTGATCCCGGCGCACAGCAGCGGGGCCGCCGCGTCGAAGGGCAGCGCCTGCGGGATGCGCACGACGAAGTGCTCGGTGACGACGACGCTCTGGCTGTAGCCGCCGTAGGTCGTCTCGCCGTCGTAGCCCTTGCCGTTGTACGTCGGCACCGCGCCCTTGAGGCAGTACTGCTCCTCGTCGGCCTCGCACGCCTCGCACTCGCCGCACGAGTCGACGAAGCAGCCCACGCCGACCCGGTCGCCGACGGCGTACTTCGTCACCCCCGGGCCGACTGCGGCGACCACACCGGCGATCTCGTGGCCGGGCACGAGCGGGAAGGTGCCCTGGCCCCACTCCTCCTTGGCCTGGTGGATGTCGCTGTGGCAGATGCCGGCGTACTTGATGTCGATGAGGACATCGCGGTCGCGCAGCTCGCGGCGTTCGACCGTCGAGCGCTCGAACTTGGCGCCCGGGCTGGGGACGACCAGCGCTGCGGTGGTTGCCATGGAACTCCCTCAAGCCCTCGCCGCCGCCGGGCGGGTGCACCGCGGGGAACGCGGCGAGGGCCGTGATGATCGCTGTGTGACGCGGACGAAAGTCTGTGAACGGCCCCCGGCGCCGGCACCCCGGCCCCACAATGTAAGAGCACGCTCACTTCCATTGTATGGTGCACAGACTTCTGGATGGTGCACAGACGTCCAGGCGTCGGGACCGGAGGCGGCGATGGTGGAGCCCGTCCACCAGGTGGAGCCCACCGGCCCGGTGGGGACGGCCGGCCCGGTGGGGACGGCCCGTCCCGCGGCGTCCGGTGAGCCGGATCGGCGGGTCCCCGCGCGCAACTCCTATCACCACGGTGATCTGGCGGCTGCGCTGGTCGCCGGTGCCCTCGACCTGATCGCCCAGGGCGGCCTGGCTGCCTTCTCCGTCGCTGCGGTCGCCCGCCGCGCCGGGGTGAGCTCGGCGGCGCCGTACCGGCACTTCCCCGACCGTGACAGCCTGCTCGCGGCGGCCGCCGCCGCCGCGGCGCGCCAGCTCACCGGGCAGCTGCGCGCGGCCGCCGACCACGCCGGTGCCGATCCGGTGCAGCGGCTGGCCGCCACCGCCGGCGCCTACACCAGGTTCGTCATCGAACGCCGCGCCGGGATGGACCTCCTGTTCGCCCCGGGGCTGGCGGGCAGCCGCCACCCGCAGCTCGGCGCGCAGACCCGGGCCCTGCTCGACACGCTGCTCCCGCTCGTGCTGGCCCTGCCCGCGGTGGCGAGCTACCGCGACGCGCTCCTGCTCGCCGAGCAGCACCTCGCCCAGGCCCACGGGCACGCCGTGTTCCACCTCGACGGCGTGTTCGCCCAGCATCGCCGCAGCGTCGACCAGGCCGCCGCCGCGGCCGTCGCCACGGCCCGGATGCTCATCGCCGGCCACGCCGCCGGACGACCCTGACCGCCGGCTCCTGACTCCTGCCGCTTGCTGCTTGCCGGCTTGCCGCTACCGCTGCTGTTGCTCAGGTAGCACGTCTGGCAGCCCGTCAGGGAGTGGGACCGGCCAGAAGGGGGGTACCCGGCGCAGGGACTCCGACTACCCGTTCGTGGGACGTGCGAGCTATCGCCTGTCCAGAGCCGGCGGATCGACGGCGGGGGAGCGTTCCCCGTGATTTCCGTCAAGGTTTCTGCTGGTCTACCGGGTGATGAGGTATCGGCCGGGAAATATACGGCGGCCCAGGTGGCAGTAGCCCCGATGCCACAACCGTTACCGGGCCGCCAGCGCCCCCCGTGAGCAGGCCGGCCGGTCAACCCCGCTGGCCTTTTCGGGCCCCCGCTGCGTCGCCGCGGGGCAGTTGCGTCGGTGACATCGGGAGGTCATCGGCGGCCGGCAGACGCGGGGGAAGTGCGCGTCGGCGGTGTCGAGTTCGCGATAAGGATGACCGGGAGGACGATCGGTCACCGACAATTCAGCAGGCGCCCTGTGCCCGATTCCCGCTCGGCTGTAGGGAGGAATGGTGGATTCGCGCGAAAACGTCGGCGAGGTGACCGAGCCGCGGGAAAAAACGACCGGGCTCACCACCCGCCCGGACCCGCTGCGCCCCGGCGACCCGCGCGAACTCGGCGATTACCGGCTTCTCGGCCGCCTCGGCGAGGGCGGCATGGGCACCGTCTTCCTCGGCCGCAGCCGTGACACCGGCCTGGTCGCCGTGAAGGTCATCCGCGCGGACGTCGCCCGCATCCCCCGCTACCGTGAGCGGTTCCGGCGCGAGGCCGCCGTGGCCCGCCGCGTCGCCCGCTTCTGCACCGCGGAGGTTCTCGACGTCGTCGACCCTCCGGACGGGCAGCCGTACCTCGTCACCGAATTCGTCGACGGCCCGACGCTGGCCCACGCCGTCGCCACCCACGGCCCGCTGGGTTCGGCAGACCTGGAGCGCGTCGCCGTCAGCGTCGCCGCGGCCCTGACCGCCGTCCACGGCGCGGGCCTGGTGCACCGCGACCTCACCCCGACCAACGTGCTGCTCTCCCCGCTGGGTGCGCGGGTGATCGATTTCGGGCTGGCCCGGGTCACCGACGAGGCACCCAGCGGGCCGTCGGGCCGGGTCGCGGGAACCCCGGCGTTCATGGCCCCCGAGCAGGCCCGCGGCGAGACCGTGACGAGCGCTGCCGACATCTTCTCCTGGGGCGGCCTGGTGATCTTCGCGGGCAGTGGGCGCAAGCCGTTCGGCGAGGGCTCGACGTCGGCCCAGCTGCGCCGAATCCAGCACACCGACCCCGCGCTCGGCGACCTCGACCCGGCGCTGGCCGCCGTGATACGCGCCGCGATGCGCCGGGACCCGGCCGGCCGGCCCACCGCGGAGGAGCTGCTGCGCCGCCTCGTCCGCCCCGGTGACGCGGCGGAGACGATCGTCACCAGCCCGCTGGACATCCTGCCGCCCCGGCCGGGCCCGGGCACGACACCGCCCGCCGCGCCTGCCGTGTCCGCCGCCCGCCTGCCGGCGGTGAGCCGGTCGCCGGCGGCGCCGAGGC
>NZ_JANEZT010000030.1 GCF_025403405.1 Frankia tisae | reverse complement strand
GGGCGAGTGGGATCATCCGCAGCTCGTCGCGGTGCCGGGCATCCAGGCTCGGGGGCAGGACGTCGACGCCGAGCCCGTGCGCGACGAGGTCGAGCAGCGTGTCGGTGTCGCCGACCTCGCAGGCCAGCCGGCGTCGCAGGCCGTGCTCGGCCAGGGCGGCGTCGACGACCGTGCGCGACCCCCAGCCGGGCGGATAGTCGACGAAGTCCTCCTCCACGGCCTCCCGCAGCGACACCGCCGCCTGCTCCGCCAGCGGGTGCCCGGCGTGGCAGGCGAACACCATCGGCCGGTCGTCCAGCGGGGTCAGGTGGATGGTGGCCGGGGCTGTGCGCGCGCAGGCGAAGGCGAGGTCGAGCGCGCCGGCCGCGACCCGGTCGAGCAGTTCCAGGCTGGGCGCCTGCACGAGCCGCAGCTCCACCCGCGGATGCTCGGTGTGGAAGGCGGCGAGCGCCTCGGTCAGACCCCGCCTGAAACATTGCATGATGCCGATGGTCAGCCGGCCCCCCATGCCGCCGGCCACCCCGGCGACCGCCGAGCGCGCCGCGTCGGCCGCGGACAGGATCCGGCGGGCCTGCGCGAGCAGCACCTCGCCCTCCTGGGTCAGCCGCACCGCACGGGTGTTGCGCACGAACAGCTTCGCGCCGAGCTCGCGTTCCAGGGCGCCGATGGACGACGACAGCCCGGACTGGACGATGTTCACCCGCTGCGCGGCCCGGGTGAAGTGCAGCTCCTCGGCCGCGGCGACGAAGTGCTCGAGCTGGCGGAGCTCCATACATCTCCTCACGAGATGAAGCCGAGCTGATTGTTCTGTTGGACAGGTTATCTGGCGGGCGGCACCCTGGACACATGATCGACGGCGGCGTGACGGCAGACGACCCCTCCACCAGTTCCGCCCCGCCGTCGGGCTCGGGCCTCGGTCGCGGGCTGGTCGGTCTGCTCGCGGTGAGCACCGGCATGTGCGTGGCGGCGATGTACTACGCCCAGCCCCTGCTCGGAGAGATCCGGGCGGCGCTGGGCCTGTCCACCGGCACGGCCGGGCTCGTCGTGTCGGTGACGCAGGCCGGCTACCTGGTGGCGCTGTGCCTGCTGGTCCCAGTCGGCGACCTCGTGGCCCGCCGCCGGCTGATCCCCGCGCTGGTCGCCGCCCAGGCGGTGGGCCTGTTCGTGCTCGCCACCGCCACCTCGGCGACCCAGCTGCTGGCGGCCGCCGTCGCGGTCGGCGCCCTGTCGGTGACCGCCCAGATCGGCGTCGCCTTCGCCGCGACACTCGCCGGCGATGCCGAGCGCGGCAAGGTCGTCGGGACGGTGATGAGCGGGCTGCTGCTCGGCATCCTGCTGGCCCGCACCGTCGCCGGCTACCTGGCCGACCTCGGCGGTTGGCGCACCCCCTTCTGGGCCGCCGGAGCCGCCCAACTCGTGCTGTGCGCCGTGCTCGCCGCCCGGCTGCCAGCCGAGCCGCGCACCGCGGCGCCGCGGCTCGGCTACCGGGCGTTGATCGCCTCGGTGGTCGGGCTGCTGCGCGACGAGCCGGTGCTGCGGCTGCGCGCCGCCTACGGGGCGGCGTCGTTCGGGGCGTTCAGCGCGTTGTGGACGCCGATGGCGTTCCTGCTGTCCGCGGCGCCCTACCACTACTCCACCGGCATGATCGGCCTGTTCGGGCTGCTCGGCCTCATGGGGGTGCTCGCCGCGTCGTTCGTCGGCAGGGCCGCCGACCGCGGGCGGGCCGGCGCGGTGACCGTGGGCACCGCGGTGCTGCTGCTCGCCGCCTGGCTTCCCCTCGGCTTCGGCCGCCACTCGCTGGCCGCACTGATCATCGGGATCCTCGTGCTGGACCTCGCCGCCCAGGGCCTGCACATCGCCAACCAGAGCGAGATCTACCGGCTGGCCCCCTCCGCCCGCAGCCGGCTCACCTCCGCCTACATGGCGATCTACTTCGCCGGCGGACTCGTCGGCTCGATCGCCTCCGGCACCGCCTACAGCCACGGCGGCTGGGTCGCCGTCAGTGTCACCGGCGCCGTGTTCGGCCTCGCCGCGGTCGCCCTCGCCTGCTGGGACGCCCTGCGCCGCGTGCTGTTCGGCGACGCGGCTGATCACCCCGAATAGACTGAATACCCGATGTCTACGGGGTGAGGCAAAGGGACGGTTCCTTCGGACAGCAGCCGGTCACGGGTGGCGGCCCGCACACCGCCGCGTGATGGCCACGCCCGCAGCCAGCCGGAGATACCAGCGAGGGGGCCCTCGTCCATGAGCACTCCGGAAACCAGTCCTCCTCTGTACCCGCCGCTGCGCCCCCAGACCACTGCCGAGGAGCTCCTGGCCGCACGAGGCACACAGCCCATCCGGTCCCTCGACGACCTCACGGCCGACACCTTCGACTCTGACGAGGAGCTCGACGAGTTCCTCGCGTTCACCTACGCCGAGCGTCGACGCGACGTCGTCTGAGCCGCCGCCGTGCAGCCTGTCGTCCTTGACACCGACGTCGCCTCCCTGAGCCACAAACGCAGGCTCAGCGGGCCCGTGGCAACCCGTCTGATCGGCCGCCGCCCACTGATCACGTTCGTGACCTTCGGTGAGCTCGCCAAGCGGAACGTGTGTTCGACTCGCTGGATGATGTTGCCGGCCGAGTGATCATCGGACATCGCCCCCGGTCGGAAGTCGCGTGGAGACCGGGCGGATGGTGATCTCGGGACCCTGAACTAAGATTAAACGGTTCTTATTGTGGTGCGTTAGGTCCACCGACCGCTCCTGGGGTGGGTGTCACAAACCGCCTGACCTGCGCGTTTAGCGGTTTTTACGCCCCATTTCGCTGATCTTGGTAACAATGGCGTTACATGGGTGAGGTGCTGACCAGCGCCGATACGAAGTCGACGCTGGAGGTCCGTCTCCTGGACAGACCGGTCTGTTGTAGCCCCGCGCGTGGCGTGCGGGGTGCAGCGGCCGTGGCATCCGCACGACAGACGGGTGGAACCGTCACGATCAGACGGCCAAAATTCAACATCGACAAGGATGAGGGGCGCACCGAAACCGGACCTGCCCGCAGCGCGAAAGATCGAGGTTAAGATCCTTCGGCCCCAAGTGCTTCAGCGAGGGCGTGACGGGAGTCGATGCGGAGCTTGCGGTAGGTGTTGGTGAGGTGCTGTTCCACGAAGCAGGAACCCGTACCGCGAGGTGCGGGAATCGCCTTCCTCCAGGGAGGTGAGGATGTCAAAGCAGGTGCTTGAAGAAGATGTTGTTGAACGCTTTCACGACCATGGCGTCCGGGATGTACCGCAACAGCAGTTCGCTCGACGTGAGCGACGTGCTGTCGAGTTCGGGAATGTGCCCGTCACGCTCGGGGCCGTAGTTGCACGTGTCGATGACTGTCTTCCCGGCCAGTGGAACGGCGGGTAAGTTGGGGAACGCCTTGACCGGCACCGTGACCACGACGATGTCACCGGCCGCCGCGGCCTCCCCGCTCGTCGCCGCGGACGCCCGCGGCCCCAGTTCCGCGCTTCCGATGAATCCCACAGTTGTCATATTCTCAGCGCCCCTCCAGAAGAGCCGAGCCCTTGTCATGTGCCGGACTCGTTGCGATTCGGGTCCCTGTCATCAGCTGGCGGAGAAGTAATGGCCGTTGTCCAGATCGGTGAGCAGGCTGGGCTGAGCGGGCTCCCAGCCGAGGGTCCGGCGGGTGATGAGGTTGGACGCCGGGTAGCTCTGCGTGACTATGTTCGCGAGGAACCCAAAGTATCCCGGCACCATCAGTACGTCCGCAGGAACGCTCACGACGGGCAGGCCCAGACGGCTGCCGATGGCCTCGGCGATCTCGCGGAACGGGATGCCCCCGTCCCCAACCGCGTGCCAGTATTTGCCAGCCGGCCCCTTCTCCAGCGCCAGGCGGAACAAGGAGGCGACATCGCGGACGTGCACGGCGTTCCACAGGTTCGCGCCGTCTCCGGGGTAGCCGACGAAACCCTTCTCCTTCGCGAGCGCGATCAGCTGCACGAGGAAGCCGGCACGATCGGTCGTGCTGTGCGCGATGTTGGCAATCCGCACGACCGAAGACCGCACTCCCCGCTCGGCGAGGCCGACTACGGCGGTTTCCACGACGTTACGAGCGTGCAGGGTGCCCTTGTACTCATCGCCGCCGGGAAGGGCCGGGTCCTTCTCGGTGGCCGGCCGGCCCAGGCTCCCGGGCGAGCCAATGCTCCCCGCCGCGACCAGCGGCTTTCCGGTTCCCGCGAGTGCCTCGCCGTACGCGAGTATGATCGGGACCTCCGCGGCGGCCACGGCGTCGATCCCGCCGGAGAGAAGCAGGTCTTGCCTGTGCGCGACGTGGATGACGCCGTCGGAGTCCGCGGCCGCCTCCTTGAGCCCGTCGAGATCCTCGAGGTCGCCGCGACGCACCTTCGCGCCATGCGCGGACAGCGCCGCCGCGGCCGTGTCCGACCGGGCCAGGCCGGTGACCTCGTGCCCGGCGGCGATGAGTTCGGGGATGATGTACGAACCGGAATGGCCGGTCCCGCCAGCGACGAAAACGCGTATGCTACTTCCTTGTAAGGATAGGTGGAGGGGCTTTTCTTCTCGTGCCGTAGATCGACTGGCGTGATGTGGCGCGAGAAGTGGTGGTGCGGTGTGCTCAGCTGAGAGGGTCGCCGCCCAGCGATACCGACCGGAGCAGGACCGGAGGGTCGGGCGGGGACGCGAGCAGCGGAACCAGTCGCGGGATCTTCGGCGCCATCCATTCGCCGTGCTTCTCGAAGCCGGCGACCGACGTGTGGGCCTGGATGACGGTCAAGGGCGTGGCCTCGTCATCGATCGGCTCGTGGACCGAATAACGAAGGTATTCCGGTTCGGCGTTGATCGAGTCGGCGAACTCGCGTAGGAGGCCGATCAGAGCGTCGTACTTACCGTCCGCCGGCTGGAGCCGGTTGATGAAGACCACCGTGGCCATGTTCTCTCCTGGAGAGAATCTTCAGAGGACCTCGGCGCCCAAGGCGATGTCGAAGCCAGCGCCGTTGCGTGCCAGGCCCACCAGGAGGATGCCGGCCCATTCAAGGACGTAGGCCATCTCGAGCCCTCCTGCGTCGAGGGGCCGCATGTCCACGCTCTCCAGAAACGCCGCGACACGTGTTTTCGCCTCGGCGCTGTCGCCGGCGAAGAACACGTCCAGGGGCTTGTCTTCAGCAAGGACGCCGCGGAAGATCGAATTGAATGCCTTCACGACGTGTGCGCCCTCGGGGGCGGCGGCGGCGATCTGCTGGGACACCGAGTTGCCCGCGGTAGTCACGAGTCCACTTACGTCGGCGTTGAACGGGTTGGTGATGTCGACGAGGATCTTGCCGGCCAGCGCATCGCCGTAGTGCGCGACCACTTCAACCGCGCCGGTGTACAGGACGGCCACGATGACGATGTCACCCGCCGGCCTTGCGCCGAACGTGCCGACGGTGGCTCCGTTGCCGATCTGGTCGGCAAGCGCCTGAGCCTTGGCGGTGTTGCGGCTCATGAGCTCGATGGTGTGGCCGTGCTTCGTCGCCCGGGTGCCGATGGCGGTGGCCATGTTGCCCGAGCCGATGATGCTGATGGTGGTCACGACGTGTGTTCCTTTGTTGTGTATGGATCAGTTGGTCGTGGGGATCTTGCTGGCGTGCTGGGCCGGGTGTCGAAGGTTCGCCGGCGCCCAGGTGCCAGATCGGCCCGCTGACGACCTGGTCGACGGGCTCGGGCTGGCCGGCCTCGTGGTGGAGCCGGGTGCCGCCGCGGATCAGGGCACCGCGGATCAGGGCACCGCAGATGACGGCACCCGCCCAGAAGGCGCCCGCGGCCCACCAGTAGCCGACGGTGAACCCGTGCACGGTGGCGCTGACGACGGGGGTGCTGCCGCGGTGGGCCGAGTAGTGGTTGGTGGCGGTGGCGACGAAGGTGCTGATTATCCCTTCACCGTCTTCGACGTCATGTCGTACTGCGAGGACGGCAACGACACGAACTCGGCCTGGACCTCCGCGCCCGGCTGGACGCGCGACACCAACCTGCTCCAGCTCGGGTACCCGCCGGCGCGGCGCTGACGACCACCAGCGACGCGCTCAGATCACTGTGGTGCCGCCGTCGACAACCAGCTCCATGCCATTGACGTAGCTCGAGTCGTCCGAGGCGAGGAACAACGCGACCGACGCGATCTCCTCAGGGCGGCCCATCTCTCGCCGCGGGATCACGGACTCGAACTGCACCTTCATCTGCTCGTCCATCACCTTCTCCAGAATCGGCGTGGCAACCTGGCCGGGGGTCAGCACGTTCACCCGGATCTTCCTGTCCCTCAGCTCGGACACCCACACCCGTGCGTAGGCGGGCAGCACGGCCTTGCTCGCTGCGTACACACTCCAATCGGGGTAGCCCCGGAGCGAAGCGTTTGACCCGGTCATGAAGATCGAGCCTCCATCGTTGAACAGCGGAAGCGCCTTCTGGACCGTGAACAGCGTTCCGCGCGCGTTCAGCGAGAAGGCGGCATCGAACTGCTCCTCGGTGATCTCGCCGAGCCTGCCCTGCTCGCCCATTCCAGCACTTGCCCACAACACGTCGACCGTGCCCTTTTCCTGCTTGACCGTCTCGAACAAAAGGTCCAGATCATCGAGGTTGGCCGAATCTGCCTGCACGCCGGTCACGTTCCGGCCGATCAGTTTGACGGCTTCGTCCAGCGCGTCCTTCCGCCGGCCCGAAATGAAGACGTGAGCTCCTTCATCAACGAACAACTTCGCACCGGCCAGCGCCATTCCACTTGTCGCGCCTGTGATCACCGCAACCTTGCCATCGAGCTTTCCCACTGCTACTCCATTCACATGCCGCGCCGATGTTATGTACACCGATCTGCGTGCTTAACGCATCGAACAGTCGCGCGGGGTGCAAGCTTGGCCAGGGTGCTGGCCATGTTCCCCAGGCCGCCAATGCTGATGCTGCTTATTGACGTGTCTGCTTTCTGGAGCTGGATAGGACGCCATTTCCCACCTCGTCGCCGTTAACGGCTGTGTCTTCGATGCCGTCGAATGACGCGATGGACCGCGCTCAATTCACGATCTGCTCATTCTGGTTCAGGACCCTGCTATCAATTTCCATGTCAAACTCTTATGCCGAATTTGCTCCGACCCCATCGGGTACCTATTGACGATGCCATTGTCCCGAGTGGGTGTCCAAGACCTCTTTCAGCTGCGGTGATACCCTGAAGGCATCGCCGGACCGGGAGGTTCCATGGATCTCGACCTGCGCAAGTTGCGCTACTTCGTCGCCGTCGCCGACAGGCTGCACTTCGGCCGCGCCGCCGATGAGCTGCACATCGCGCAGCCGGTGCTCAGTCGGCAGATTCGTGCGCTGGAACAGGATCTCGGCACCCCGCTACTGACAAGGGACAGCCACGGCGTGGTGCTGACCGCCGCCGGCAGGCAGCTGCTGACCGACGCTGGCCCGCTGCTGGCCTCCGCGCACGCGGTCCGCCGGCGGGTGACCGTGGCCGCGCGGGGCAGCCGGCGGATCATGGTCGGCTTCCGGGCGGGCATCGCGGTTGCCCCAGCGGTACGGCTGTTCGCCGACCGGCACCCGGACGTTCTGGTGGACGTGCAGCGGATCGAATGGGACGACCAGGCCCCGATGCTGCTCGACGGCCGCATCGATGTCGGCTATGTGCGGCTGCCCATCGACGAGGCTGGCCTGCGCGTCGCCCCGCTGTACACCGAGCCGCGGGTGGCGGTGCTGCCCGTCGGCCACCGGTTGGCCGGCCGGGAGCAGATCACCGAGGCCGATCTGGCCGGCGAGCCGCTGGTCTGGCATATGGACACGAGCACGCAGCCCACCAGGCGGCCGCACCCTAACGCCGGGTACCTGGTGCGCGGGGTGGACGAGACGCTAGAGCATGTCGCGGCCGGCCGGGGCATCTCGTTCCTGGCCCGTTCGGCAATCGTGTTCTACTCACATCCGAACATCAGTTACGTGCCCGTCTCGGATCTGGCGTCCGACCAGGTGTGCCTCGCGCTGGCGGCATCGCACACCTCGCCGGTGGTCGACGACTTCTTCACCGCGGCTCAGGCGGCGGCCGAGATCACGGCAGAATGTGGGAACTATGAAATGTGGAAGCTTGGAAGCGGTGCTGTTTCAAAGCAGGATTGAGCAGCTCGACTGACAACAGCAGCGCCAACAGAGGGTGCGTGGCCACAGTATTGGCGAAGGCATTGAGCTTTTCCCGGTAACCATCGGTGGCGGTGGGTAGCCACAATGGTGTGTTTGGGCCGTGGGTTTCAGGTGGTGCGCTGATGCTCGGTGTGGAGGATGACGAGGGCGGCTTTCACTCCTCGGAGACCCACAGGGGCCAGCCGTCGTCAGGGGCGGAGACGACCTGGATGGTGCCACCATGGTTGTGGATCTTTCTGGGCCACCGCAGGTCCACGCCCCCGGTCGGGCCGGGGGTGCGGACCCGGTCGGTTTCGATCACCGTGCCGTCGACGATGACGTGGTCGTACACCTCGTCAAGGACAGAATGGACATCACCGGCGCCCGCTGGGGACTCGGCGGCGCCGAAGCCATCCTCACGCTGCGCGCCGTCATCGCCAACCGGGACTTCGACGACTACTGGACGTTCCACCTCGACCAGGAACGCCTGAATAAGTGCGACGCGCGCGACATGATCGTCGTCGTAGTATCGCTGGCCGCTGGAGGATCGTGAACTGACCAGCAAGCCCTGATCCTCGTAGTAACGCAGCGATCGACGGCTAGCTCCCGTCCTGGCGGATAGCTCACCGATCCGCATCTCAACCCCCGGTGCGCACTCGGTCACAGAAACTTGCCCTTGACATCGATGCGAGCGTCTAAGTTACCCCTGTTGTCAGGTGGCCCGTTCGCGGCATCCGGTTGCCGGCATTGCTTCCACGAGAGAAGAGGAAGAAGTCAGTGATCAAATTTTCCTTTATGATCAACTGCGTCGAAGGGATATCTTTCGAGCGATTCGTCGAATATCATCGGGACCGGCACGCCCCACTATTTTCCTCCATCCCGGAGGTGCAGCGTTGTGTGAAGAAGTACACGGTGTCACACCCGGTTCCTGTCGAGGGTTACCCGAGTCCCGCCTATGACGGTCTCACTGAAATCTGGTTCGAAAGCCGGGAAGATCATAATTCTTTCTTTGCATCCAAGAACTACAAGGAACTGGTGAGCCCGGACGAGGTGAAGTTCATCCATATGGATTCCGTGGCGATAATGGTAACCGATGAGAAGGTAGTGTTTTAGCCCGGATGCACCGTCCAGTAGGAGTGGTCGCGGACGCACGCGCGGTTTGGTCTGGTTCTCGCCGCCACCTGACCACCCGCACCCCGCTGTCACACCCGGAGCTGGTACAGACACGGTAGAGGGCGCGGGCGCGCCGGTTGCGGCGAAGCCCGACCCTCGGGCAGGGCGCCCATCATGACCGGCCGGCCCTGGTCACCGATCGGGTGACCAGGGCCGGCCGGTGGGCGGCGGCAGCGATCAGGCGGCCGCCGGAGCCGGCAGGGCGGGGGCAACCGCGGCCCGGACGGGGGCGCTGACCCCCTCGCGCAGCACCTGCGCCGCGCAGCCGGCGAAGCCGACCAGCAGGACGAGTCCCCCGATCGCACCGATCGGGGGCGGGGCGACGGCCGAGATGATGGCCGCCGGAACGTAGGCGATCACCGCGCCCGCCGCCCAGCGAGGCACCGCTTCCGACCGCCACAGCGCCGTGCCGAGCAGCCCGAAACCGACGATGGTGCCGAACAGGAACGTCAGGAAGAAGGGGCCGGCCCACCCGCTGTCGGCGACCTTCCGGATGAACTCCCCGAGCCGCGGGTCGTCGGAATCCACGGCGGTCTCGGTCATGATGTCGAACATCGCCAGCGTGCAGGAGGCGCCGATGCCGAGCAGTCCCAGCGTGCCGCCGGCAACGGCCAGCTTCGGCGAGCGCGGCCAGGCCAGCAGCGCGACCACGCCGATCGCCGGCAGCAGCACGAGGGTGAGAAAGTCGCCGGCCAGCAGGGCGTGGACCTGACCGGAGTGCCCGGCGAACTTCGCCAGCGTCTTGGGACCCGGCTCGCCGCTGGCCGGCGACGCGGCGGAGACGAGCACGACGGCGGCGGGGCCGATGACGAGGCTGGCCGCGGCGAGCAGCCGGCCGATCGGACGGGACATGGGTTTCCTCCCCACAGAATGCCACCCGACCCAGTCGCCCGGTCGCCGGATGACGAGCTGAAATCCATGATGAAGATAGGTTTCGCCGCCTGGCCGCAGGAAGGTCACTGCCCGCCGTCGGTGCGGGGGAGTTACCACCCCCGCACCGACGGGGCGCCCCCACCCTTGGCGAATCGGTTCCAGTCGGGCGCAATATGACGGGGAGACGGCGCCGGGCCCCAGGCGCGCGGACGGAAGACGGGAGACCCTGGGTGAAAGCCCCCTCGGGCCAGCGACCGGCCGCCTCCGGCGGCCCTCTTCTCCGCCTGCGCGGCGTGCGCAAGACCTTCACCGCCGACCTCGCCCCGGTGCGCGCGCTGCGCGGGCTGGATGTGGACGTTGCCGCCGGTGAGTTCGTCGCCTTCATGGGGCCGTCCGGCTGCGGCAAGTCGACCCTGCTGAATGTCGCCGCCGGGATGGACTCGGTCGACGAGGGAACCGTCGAAGTGGCCGGGGAGGACATCACTGGCCGAGACGAGGACTGGCTGGCCCGGTTCCGGCGCCGCCATATCGGAATCGTCTTTCAGTTCTTCAACCTCATCGACGGGATCACCGCGCTGGAAAACGTGGTCCTGGCGGCGATGCTGGGGGGCGTGCGCCGCCGGCCGGCCGAATCCCGGGCCCGTGACCTGCTCGACCTGCTCGGGCTGGGCGACCGGGCCGGGCAGGTCCCGGCCGTGCTGTCCGGCGGGGAACGCCAACGGCTGGCCATCGCCCGGGCCCTGGTGAACGAGCCGACGCTGCTGCTGGCCGACGAGCCGACCGGCGCCCTGGACAGCGAGGGCGGCCAGGAGGTGCTCGAACTGTTCCGCCGGCTGCACGCCCGGGGACAGACCATCGTCATGGTCACCCACGCGCCGGACATCGCCGGCAGGGCCGGGCGGATCGTCCGCATGCGCGACGGGCGGGTCGTCGAGGTCGACGGGCCGCTGCCGGGCGTGGTCGCGTGAGGGTCGCGCTGGCCTGGCTGCGCATCGACCTGCGGCTGCGCTGGCGGGCTCTGCTCACGCTGGGCCTGCTGATCGCGCTGGCGACCGGAGCGGTCCTCTCGGCGGCGGCCGGTACCCGGCGCGGCGGCAGCGCCGTCGAACGGCTCCAGGCCCGGACCCTGCCGTCGACCGCCACCGTCCTGCCCAACCAGCCGGGCTTCGACTGGAACCGCATCCGGGCCCTGCCCGAGGTGGCCTCTGTGGGCGAGTTCGCCGTCAGCACGTACGAGATCGAGGGGCTGCCCAGCAGCGAGGCCTACGCCGGCTACGCCGGCTTCCCGCTGGTCGGCGACGACACGCTGACCGGTCTGGAGCGGCCGGTGATGTTGGCCGGGCGGATGTACGACCCGCGGCGAGCCGACGAAGCCGTGGTCAGCGCCCGCTTCCTGGAGCACTACCACCACCGTCTCGGCGACGTCGTCACCGCCCGGCTGGCCACCCCGGCCCAGCTCGACGGCGAGTTCGCGCAGGGAGGGTCGCCGACGCCGTCCGGTCCCCGCCAGCCGCTGCGGATCGTCGGGGTGATCCGGGCGCCGTGGTTCACCGACCAGGTCGGTGCCCCCGGCGGCATCCAGCCGACCCCGGCGTTCACGCAGCGGTACCGGGCCAACCTGCTCGGTACGGGCCAGCACATCTACGTCAACGCGCTGGTCCGGCTGCGTGGCGGGGAGGCGGACCTGCCCCGCTTCACCCGCGACCTGACCCGCGTCACCGGGCGGCACGACATCGACGTGTGGAACAACGCCGACCTGATCCGGCACGCGGCGAAGGTGACCGGGTTCGAAAGCGATGTCCTGCTGGCCCTGGCCGCGTCGGCCGCCGCGGCCGCCGCCGTCCTGATCGGCCAGACCCTCTCCCGGTACAGCGCGGCCTCCGTGGCCGACCTGCGGGTCCTGCAGGCGCTTGGGCTGACCCCCCGCCAGACGGTGCTTGCCGCCGCGCTCGGCCCGTCGCTGGCCGCACTGGCCGGGACGGCGGCCGGCGTGGCCGGCGCCCTTGCCGCCTCGGCGCTGTTCCCGATCGGCGCGGCCACCCGGTACGAGCCGGCGCCGGGGTTCGACGCCGACTGGCCGGTGCTCGTGGGCGGCGCGATCGCCACCGTGCTGCTGGCGATCGCGGCTACGGCCTGGGCGGCGGCGGCCGCGCTGGCCGCGGCCCGGCGCCCGGCGACGTCCTCGCGGGCCTCGGCGCTGGCCCGGCTGGTGACCCGCCTGGGCCTGCCGGTGCCGGTCCAGGTCGGCACCCGGTTCGCGCTGGAGCCCGGCATCGGCCGGGCGGCGGTGCCGGTCCGCCCGGCGCTGGTCGGCGCGGTGGTCGGCGTCCTCGGGGTGCTGGCCGCCCTCACCTTCCGGGCCGGTGTGGTCGACACCGCCGGCGACCCGCAACGGTTCGGTCAGACATTCCAGGTCGGAACCTTCCTCGGGCTCGGTGGCCAGGACTTCGTCGCGGCCGGTCCGGCGCTGCGGGCGCTGGCCGCCGATCCGGAGGTGGTCGCGGTCAACGACACCCGGGTCGGCGTCGTGTCGTTGGGCGAGACGCCGGTGACGGTGTTCAGCTACCACCCGGTCGGGCATGGCATCCGGACGGTGGTGCTGTCCGGGCGGATGCCGGCCGGACCCGGGGAGATCGCGCTGGCCCCCGAGTCGTTGCGGGCGGCCCACCTGCGAATCGGCGACCGCGTCCCGGCCGCGGGCGCGTTCGTCGCCGCCGGGCCGGGCCGACCGGGCGGAGTCGCCACGGGGACGCTGCGGGTTACCGGCGTCGTCTTCGTCCCCGAGGACTCCCACAACGACTATGTGACCGGCGCATGGCTCACGTCGGCCGGTTTCGACCGGCTGTTCCCGGGTGGGACGTTCAAATTCCACAGTGCCCACGTCGCGCTGCGGCCCGGCGCCGACCCGAGGGCAGCCGGGGCCCGGCTGTCGAAGGCCGCGTCCGGGGCCGCCGGCGGCGACGTCGAGGTGACGCCGGTCCCGGTGTCGGCCGCCGCCGCCGAGGTCCGCGAGGTCCGGACCCTGCCGCTGATCCTGGGCGCCTTCCTGGCCGTGCTGGCCGTCGCCGCCATGGGCCACGCCCTGTCCACCGCCCTGCGCCGCCGCCGCCACGACCTGGCGGTGTTGCGGGCTTTGGGCATGACCCGACCCCAGACCCGGGCGGTGCTGGCCGTCCAGGCCACCGTGCTGGCGCTGGTCGGGCTCGCGGCCGGCGTGCCGCTGGGGCTGGTCGTCGGCCGGACGCTGTGGCGGCTGATCGCCGACCGGATGCCGGTGCTGTACGTGGCACCGCTGGCCGCCACCGCCCTGGTTCTCACCGGGCCGGCCGTGCTGGCCGTGGCCAACCTGGTGGCCTCGATGTTCGCGCGAAGGGCGGCCCGGCTGCAGCCGGCGGCCGTGCTGCGGGCGCAGTGACCGGGATGGCCGGGATGGCCGGGCCATGGTTGCGGGCCGGATGGGCCGGGCGGCTGGCCGCCGGACTGGCCGGCATCGCCGCCTTGGCCGGGCTGGCCGCCGTCGCCCAGCTCGCCGTCCTGGCCAGCCTGGACGCGCCGGTCGACAGCACCGGCCGGGCCATCCTGCTGCGGTCCGGCCTGGCTGCGCTCGCCGTCGCGCTGGTCGCGCCGTCGGTGTGGCGGCGGGCGGCCGCGCTTGCGGCCCGGCTCTCGATGGACGGCGGGCGGCCGGACGACCGGCACCTGCTGACGACCTTCGGCGCCCGGATGACCCGGGCCCTGCCCATGGACGAGCTGCTGCTCCAGCTGGCCGAGTCACTGCGGGAGACGGTCGGGCCGGCCGGGGCCGAGGTCTGGGTCGGCAGCGGCGGGGCGCTCAGTCGTGCCATCTCCGTCCCCGAACGGCCACCGGCCACCCTGGTGCTGCCGGAACGGGAACGGACGGTCGCCGGGCGGACCCGGGTCGTGGGCGACGCCTGGCTCAAGGTGTGGGCACCGGACGTTCTTGACGCGGTGCGCGCCGGCAACGCGGGCGACGCGGGCGAGGCGGTCCGGGTCGCGCCGATCGCCCACCTGGGATCGGTGCTGGGCCTGCTCGTCGTGCGGCGCGGCCCCCGGGACGCACCGTTCGGGTCCGGCGAGGAGACCGTGCTCGTCGACCTGGCCCGCCAGGTCGGCCTGGCGTTGCACAACATCAACCTGGACACGGCGTTGCAGGCATCGCTTCGCGAACTGCGGGCCAGCAACGCGGAGCTGACGGCCTCGCGGGCCCGGGTGGTGGCAGCGGCCGACGAGTCCCGTCGACGGATCGAGCGTGACCTGCACGACGGGGCCCAGCAGCACCTGGTCGCGCTGGCGGCCAAGGCCGGGCTGGCCCGCCGGTTCGTCGAGCGGGATCCGGACCGGGCCGCCGCGCTCCTGGATGACCTGAGAGGCGAGATCCGGGCAGTCGGGGCCGAGCTACGGGACCTGGCCCACGGCATCTACCCGCCGCTGTTGCGCCAACACGGCCTGGGCGAGGCGGTGCGGACCGCCGTCGCCCGCCTGCCCCGGCCCTGTTCGGTCGAGGTCACGACGGCCGCGCGGTACGCGGAGCAGGTCGAGACCGCGATCTACTTCTGCTGCCTGGAGGCCTCGCACAACGCGGTCAAGCACGCCGGGGCGGCGGTCACGCTCCGGATCGAGATCTTCGACGACGGCGCCGGCCCCGGCTTCCGGGTGATCGACGATGGCGCCGGCTTCGACCCGGCCGCCGCAGGCGGTGAGCGAGGCGGGACCGGCCTGGTGAACATGGCCGACCGGCTCGGCGCGGTCGGCGGCCGGCTGACAGTGGAGTCGGCACCCGGCCGGGGTACCCGGATCCACGGCGCGGTGCCCGCGGCCTTGGCGCCGGGCACTCAGGGTCCGGTGACGGACTCGCCCCGGGCGGACAGGTAGATCAACACTGCCTTGACCCGGCGGTTGACGTCCTGCCCGCCGGCCAGGCCGAGCTTGGCGAACAGAGCGTTGGTGTGCTTCTCGACCGCGTGCTCGCTCAGGAACAGGGCGTCGGCGACGGCCGCGTTGCTCTTCCCCTGCGCGACCTGCTCGAGCACCTGCCGCTCGCGGGTGGTGAGAGCGGCCAGTGCCGAGGCGTGGGCGCGGGACCGGGCGGCGACCAGCAGGTCGATGATGGTCGGGTCGATCGCCGAACCGCCGGACGCGACCGCCCGCACCGCCGCCGCCAGTTGCTCCGGGTCGTCGACGCGTTCCTTCAGTAGATAGGCTCGGCCGGCGCTGCCCTTCTCGAGCAGGGCCAGTGCGTAGGCCGGGGCGGCGTAGGCGGACAGCACCACCACGCCGAGCCCGGGGTGGGTGGCCCGCAGCCGGCCCGCGGCCCGGATTCCCTCGTCGGTGTGGCCGGGCGGCATCCGGACGTCGGTCACGACGACATCCGGAGTGTGGGTGTCGACCGCGGCCAGCAGGCCGTCGAGATCGCCGCAGGTGGCCACGACGGTGACGTCGTCCGACGCCTCCAGCACCATGCGCACGCCTTCGCGCACGAGGAGGGAATCCTCGGCCAGCACCACGCGGAGGCTCACGCCGATCACGATAGTCGGCGCCCGATCTACTCAAGCGCAGTTTCCTGTGACGAGTGGGACGCCTTTGGGCCGGTGCCGTCGCACCGTCGCACCGTCGGACCTACGACGAGGCTGCTCGGTTCGATGTCAGGGGCCTGACCACGGCAATCGTTCGCTGGGCCGATCTACGGGACCGCTGGTCCGAGTTGCTGGATCTGCTGCTGCGGCCAATCCAGCGCTCGACGGCCGCCGCTGTGCAGACTGGGGTAGAACCCGGCGACGTGGCCTGCGCCGTGGGGCTCAGAGACGAGATCACAGGAGCTCGGCGTGACGGCAGATGTGCTGGCTTCGGGGGCGATGCGTTTCGCCGCGGCTGACCTGGCGCAGCGCTTCGACCAGGACGCGCGGTGTGCGACCCGGCGTTGCAGCGTGCGGGATGCCGGTTGGGCGTCGGTGCTCGTCCGGGTCGCTCAGCGCTGTGATGCTTCGGGACGTGCGGACATGGCCATCCTGCCCCATCCCCGGATCATGCTCGTGACCCGTGGAAGCGTGGCCGTGCAACGACGCGACGGAGTAGCGCGGCGATCCGCCCAGCTCGCGCCGGGGAAGGTGTGGATCGTCCCAGCCGGAGTGCCGCTGAGTTATGAGTGGACGCAGGCGGGGCGCGGCATCCGCGAGCTCGTCGTCATGGTTCTCCCGGCAGGCGATCTCGCGCGTACCGCCGGCCTGCTGAGCCATCGACGGTCCTCGCCGGTCACCTTGGCGGAGCCGGTGCTGACCGAGGACCACGTGGTGCGCAGCGTCCTGACCGGGCTCACTCACGCGATGGCCGCGGGAGTCGACGAGCTGTACGCGCAGACCTCGGCGGCCTTCCTGCTCGCCCACGTGCTCAGCCACTACGGGACCGGATCGCCAGGCCCCGTCGGCGTCGGCGTCGGGGGAGAGGACGCCCGGGTCCGGGCGGCGATCGAGTTCATGCGGGACAACCTTCACCTGCCGCTGTCGCTCGCCGACCTGGCCGGCAGCGCCGGGCTGAGCCCGTATCACTTCCTGCGTGTCTTTCGCGCCTCGACGGGACTGCCACCACGCCGGTTTCTCACCCGCATGAGGGTCGACGTGGCGCGGCGCCGTCTCGAGGACAGCGATCTGTCCGTCACCGACATCGCGCGGCAGTGCGGGTTCAGCAGCGCCAGCCAGTTCTCGACCGCGTTCCGCCGCGAGACCGGTATGGCACCTCGGGCGTTCCGCCGCAGCCGCGCCACGTAGGGGATGCGACCGACTGCAACTGATCGAAACTAACCGTGACCGACTGTGGTCGGGTTCGAGGTTTGAACGCCGCAATAAGGAACACCTTTTCAGCAAGCAGGATGAAGGCGTTCCGGATGCGTGCGCCCTACGCTCGGGGCAGGGCCAATGGACGTCGCACCGACGATGCGAAGGAGAACGACGTGAGCATGCTCTATCTCGCCCAGGCCCAGCAGCAACAGCAGCTCGAATGGCTCGACGGCGGAACTCTCACGATGGTGCTCGACGGCGCGGCGACCGACGGCCAACTGATGATGGGCAGATTCGACGTCAGTGAGGGCGAGGCGCCGCCCTACCACCAGCACACCCTCGAGGACGAGGTGTTCATGCTGATCAAGGGCACCGCACTGGTCTGGTATGACGACCGCGAGTACGAGCTGACCGACGGCGGCGTGGTCTTCCTCCCCAAGGGCAAGCCGCACGCCTACCGGATCACGTCCAAGAAGGCCGACCTGTTGATGATCAATACGCCGGCCGGCATCGAGGGCATGTTCCGCTACGCCGGCCGCGACACGTCCACTCCGCGACCCGACGGCTTCCAGATCTCCCCCGAACGGATGGCCGAAGCGGCTGAGCAGTTCGGCAACATCGTCGTCGGACCGCCGCGCTGACCCCGATCGATCCCTCCGCCGAAGGAGAGCAACGATGAAGATCCTCGCGACCGGGGCGACCGGCACGTTCGCCGGGCTGGTCGTGCCCGCTCTCGTGCGCCACGGCATCGATGTACGCGCGGTCGTGCACGACCCGGGCAAGCGCGACATCCCGCTGGGGCACGGCGCGGGCGAGACCGTCACCGCGGACCTCGGTGACCCGGCCAGTCTGCGCGCCGCGTTCGACGGCGTCGACGGCGCATTTCTGATCACTCCGGCCTTCGCGCCGGACGCGACGAAAATGGGACTCAACGTCGTTGAGGCGGCACAGGCCGCCGGCGTCCGGAAGATCGTCTACAACGGCGTCTACCACCCCTCCCTACCGTTGGAGAACCACGCCAGCACCCGGCCGATCGAGGCGGCCCTCTACGCCTCGACGCTGGACTTCACGATCCTGCAGCCCGCGATGTACCTGCAGGGTCTCGACGGCGCCTACGAGCAGGCCCGCCGCACCGGCGCGCTCGTCATGCCCTGGTCGAAGCACTCGAAGATGACCTACGTCGACTACCGCGACGTCGCCGAGGCCGCCGCGCTCGCGTTCGTCGACGATCGGCTCTCCTTCGGCACGTTCGAGCTCGCCGCACCCGGCACGGTGGACCGCGTGCGGCTCGCCGAGCTGATGACCGAGGTCGCCGGTCGCGAGGTGACCGCCGAGGACCTGCCCGCCGGGTTCACGTTGCCGCCCGGGCAGCCCGCCGGTCTGGGCGCGATGTTCGCCGAGTACGACCGGCACGGCTTCCACGGCGGCAACCCGCTCGTGCTGCGCACGATCCTGCAGCGCGAGCCGCGCACACTGGCCGCCTACATAGCCGAACTCGGCGCATCCGGGGACCTGCAGGCCTCTGGAAGGACAGTGGACCGATGACGCTGGAACTCGATCCGCAGATCGCCGAGGCACTCGGCCCGCTCATGGCCGGGCTGGCCGATGTGGCACCGCCGCCGGTCGGCGATGTCGACGGCCGCCGCGTCGTCATGAACACGATGCTCGCCACCGTCGACCGGCTTCAGCCCACGGCCGACGACGTTCGCATCACCGATCACGAGCTGACCACCGCGGACGGAGCCAGGCTGCTCCTGCGCTGGTACCGAACCAGCGACACCGTCGGCGTCGCGCCCGGGCCCGGGCCCGCGGTGCTGTACCTCCACGGCGGCGGCATGATCCTCGGGAGCGTGTCGATCAACGACGGTGCCGTCAGCCGCCTGGTGTCCCGCAGCGGCGTGCCCGTCCTCGCCGTGGACTACCGCCTCGCCCCCGAGTACCCGTTCCCCACTCCGGTCGAGGACGTCTATGCCGGGCTGCAATGGCTGCACGAACACGCCACCGAGCTCGACGTCGATCCGGCTCGCATCGCTGTCATGGGCGACAGCGCGGGCGGCGGCCTGGCGGCCGCGGTGTCGATCCTCGCCCGCGACCGCGGCGGACCGGCCATCGCGCGACAACTGCTGATCTTTCCGATGCTCGACGACCGCACCACGATTCCGGACTCACACATCGCGCCCTTTGCCGCCTGGACCTACGAGGACAACATCACCGGCTGGCAGGCGTTCCTCGGTGCGCGCGCCGGTGGCACCGATGTACCGGCACTCGCGGCTCCCGCGCGGCTCGAGGACGCGACCGGGCTGCCACCGGCCTACCTCGAGGTCGGTCAGCTCGACATCTTCCGCGACGAGGATCTGGCCTATGCACTGCTGCTCGGCCGCGGCGGTGTGCCTGTCGAACTGCACCTCACCCCAGGCGCCCCGCACGAGTACGACGCCATCGCCTATCAGAGCGACGCCGCGCGCCGAGCCCTGGCCGACCGGGTCAGGGTCATTCGCTCTTTGTGACGGCCCCGCGTCTGTCCAAGCCGAACTTTCGGTGACCGGGAACAGGCTTGACCTTGACCCTGGGTCAGGGTTCCAGCATGGCGGCATGAAGGTGCCGGTCACTCGCTCGGTGACGAGCTCCGAGTTTGCTGGCCGGTGAGGAGCTGCGCACGGCGGTGGACGTCACGGGGGGAGCAGCGGCGGTCGAGCCGAGTCTGGAGAAGAGACTGGGCGATGTCGGGCCGGTTGGCCTGGATGGCACAGTAGATCGTGGTGTCCTCGACGATCTCGCGCTGGGCGGCGCTGCCCCCGAGCCTGTCGACGCCCGGCAACGCGATCAGCGCGTCGGTCGCCCGGTCGGGATCACCATGCAGGAGATGCATCAGGGCGTCGGCCAGCGGCGCGACGGTGTCGGTGAACACCGCGCTGTTCCGGGCGGCCGCGGACCGGCGCAGCTGCGCGAGTCGGCGGCAGTCCCCCACGGCGGCGAGGGCGATGGCCGAGTGGAGCCCGACGAAGGGCGTCGGCGGATCGACGAGCAACGCGCCGGGAACGGTCTCCAACACCGGTCCGAGTTCCACCGACGTCCAGGCGCCGGCCGCGAAGCCGCGCCACAGCAGCGACGCCGAGTCGATCAGCGCCCGGACGCCGGAGACGGCCGGCGGCGAGAGCTGGGTCGAGAAACGCGCCCGGATCGCGCTGTCGTCACCGAGTGCGAGTTCGTGCAGGGCCGCGTGCCAGGAGAAGTGCGCCCGATGCGACGAATCCGACCCGCAGGTCGAGATCCAGGCGTCCAACCAGGCCAGCCCCGCCTCGTGATCGCCGGTCTCGTAGTGGACGTGGGTCTTCGCGTGGACGGCGTGGCCGGCGGTCGGTTCGACGGCCAGCGCCAGTGCGGCGAGTTCGGCCGCCTCGTCCCAGTTCCCCTGCTCCTGGCGGGTGAAGGCGAGCAGCCCCCGGTACCACCAGTCGTCGCGGTAGACGGCAGCCAGTCCTTCGACCAGGGCCCAGGCCTCGGCCGGGATCTCCGTCGCGCCGCTGAACGCGATGGTCGGCACGGCGATGCTGACGGCCAGGGCGTCTTCCGGGTAGGCCTGGATATAGCTGAGCAGTGCCGCCGCCGAACCGGCTGCCCCCGGCTCGCGGATGCGGGCGGCGACGACGTCGATGAAGCGCCGCTCACGCTCGTCGGCCCGGCCGGCGTGGCGTTGCGCGTCCCGCAGAGCCGTTTCCACATCGACGTCGGCGCCCCACTCGGCGCCGAGCAGCGCCAGCACCGCCTGCCCGAGGGCGAACTGGGGGTCGGCCGCGACCGCTTCGGCCACCAGTGCCTCGGCTCCGGACTGCACCCGCAGGATCCGTCCGAGCCCGGCGACATAGCGACCGGCCGCCTCCGGGCTGGCGGTGAGGGGCAGGCCGTAGGGGTCGCGCACCCGCCGGACGACCCGTGGCCCAGGCAGGGCGGCCACGACGGCGCGGGCGAGCGCGGCCGCCTGGCCGCGGATCTCGGGGATCGCCGTGCTCTCCCACAGCTCGCCGCGCCGCAACGGTCCGATGGCCCAGATCGCCGGCCGGGGCCCGTCGGCCGCGACCAGCCGCCCGGACGCCTCGGTGGCGAAGCCCAGGTCCAGGCCGTCCGGGGTCGCCAGGCCGGCGGCGAGCAGGTTCATGACCAGGGGATCATGGCTGGTCCGCACGCCGGCGCCCGCACCGGTGCAGTTGACCACGGCCGCGGCGAGTACCCGAGAGCCGTCACTGAGCGAGACCTCGACGCCGGCCGCGGTGTCGGAAGCGTCGACGACCTGCGCGGCGTGCACGACCAGCGATCCCTCGGCGCGGCGTTGCTCCAGCCAGGCGTGGATGGCGGGGTCGACGCGGTGCCGCACCTGCTCCCAGCGCCGCATCGTCGTGGCGACGAAGCTCGACCGGGCGGCCGCGTCCAGCCGCGACCACAACTCGGCCGTCACCGGGCGCATCGCGTCCACGGCCCGCCGCCAGTCGCCACCGGCCGCGCGGATGTGAGCGAAGACGAGCCGGCGGGCCTGGGCGTGGCTCACCGGTCCGTCGGGCAACTCCGGGGCGGCCAGCGGCGGCGCCGGGTCCAGCGCGTGGGGCAGCGGAAGCAGCCCGTGACGCGAGGTCACATGCAGGCGCACGCCGGCCCGGCTCCAGCGCTGGGCCATGTCGGCCATGGTCAGACCCGAGCCGACGAGCAGCACGTCGCTGCCGGCCGGGACGCGAGGCTGGGAATCCGCCCGCCACGGATCACCGACGAACCGCGGCGACCGGGCCAGCGCCGGCGGAGCCCACGACGTCGTCGCAGCACCGTGCCCGAGCGCGAGGACGACACCGTCGACCGGATGGCTGGTCCCGTCGTCGAGCGTCAGCCGCAGCCGGGGGCCGTGCCGGCGGACGTCCGCCGCGCGGGCGCGCACCCGCTCGCAGTGCACCCCGCTCGCGGCGCGCAGCGCCTCCTCCAGCGTGTGGCGGAGGTAGTCGGCATAGAACTGGCGGGGCGCGAAACCCCCGGCGGGAAAGTCGACCGCGACGTGCTGGCGAAGCCAGCGCAGGAAGTGCTGCGGATCATCGTCGAATGCGCTCATCTTCGCGGCCGGGACGTTGAGCCGGTGCCGCGGATCCCGGGTCAGATACGCCAGGCCCTCACCGACGCCGTCCGGTTCGACGAGCAGTATTGTGAATCTTCGGCCGGTAACCGCCACGGACCTTGCCAGGTGGGCGGCGGCGAGGCAACCGCTTGCCCCACCACCCACCACCGCGACGACCACCGGCGCACTCATCGGGACCGTCGACAGTATGTGTGCGGACACCTGGGCATAGGGATCTCCCTCTCCATCTGTTCTGGTCGCTTTCAGGTTAAGCACAGTCGTGGCTGGCCGTGGCCCAGATCGACAGAACGTTACAGTCGTGGCTGGCCGTGGCCCAGCTGGACAGAACGTTGGGGCAGCCGTGAGGTCCAGCTCGCGACCAGATACCTGCCGACGAGGCCGAACGCGACACCCAGACCGGTACGCCACCTCGCGGCGTCCTTGACCAACCCGGCGGAGTTCCGCTCGGTGCCAGCGAGCTCCGCCCAGGGGCACCGTGTCGCCGGTTGGCCTGATCGCTCCCACGCCGGCCGGTGCCCGGCCGGCGTGGGAGCGGACCGAATACGTGTCAGCGCTGAAGTGACTTGTAGAAGACCAGGCCGTTGCCCTTGTTGTCATACACCACGGCACGGCGTTCGTGAGCGTCGTCGTAGGGGCCTTTCACGATGGCGCCGCCGTTCTCCTCGATCGCCTTCGCTGCGCCGTCGACGTCGTCGGTCTTGATGCCCACGACGACCTGGCCGTGTATGGGGTGATCGATCGCTGTGGCCAGGGCGAGGGTCACCGAGCCGCCGTCGAGAGCCGCGTAGTGGGCGCCGTCGCGGAACTTCAGCGGGAAGCCGAGGGTTTCGGTGTAGAACTTGATCGACTCCTCGAGATCGTCCGTCGACAGGACGATCATCCGTACCTGCTGGTCGCTCATGGGTGCCTCCTATGACCGGATCGGTTCGGAGACCCGCACCGGGATAACGCCGAACCGGTGGGGTTCGTGGGTTCCGCGATTGCTGGTACATCAACAACCTAGACCCTGTCAGCCGTAGCGGAGGCGGAGTCGCGGGCCGCGTCCAGCAGACGGAAGGCCCGCGGGCCCGGCCCGGCAGGACAACACCCGCGCGCAGAGGCAGCCGCTGTCCTCTGAGCCGGGTCCCCGGTCGGTGCGCCGGCCGCGGTCTCGGTGACGTAGACCGCGCCGTCGGCGGCGACAGCGATCTGGCGTGGTCCGTCGAGTCCCCCCGGGTGACCGGCGCCGGCCAGGGCCAGCAGGTGATCAGGGCAGGAACGATTCGACGGCGTCGGCGGCGGCCTCGATCCCGCCGTTGGCGTGTAGCACGGCCCGGATCCCCGCCAGGCGGCCGGCGATCTCGGCGCGGGAGGCGGCGGACTCGACGGCGACCCGCAGCAGCGGCGGGCTGACCCGATCGGCGGCGAGCTGCTCGCCCACGCCGAGGGCGGCGAGGATCGCGGCGTTGCCGAACTGCTCGGCGGCCAGCGGGATCGCGACCGTCGGCACGCCGAACCACAGCGCCTCCACGCAGCTGCCCATCCCCGCATGCGTGACGAATGCCGACGCCGCCGCGAGCACGGCGAGCTGGTCGACACCGCGGTGTACCTCGACGTTGGCGGGCAGCGGACCGAGCGCGGCGGGGTCGACGCGGCGGCCCACCGCCATCACCACGTGCCAGTCGGTGCCGGCGAACGCCGTCGCGGCGGCCCGGTAGATGTCCGGCCGGTCGTTGTAGACGGTGCCCAGCGACACCAGCAGCACCCGGCCGGCGCCCGGCGGCGCGGTCCATGCCCGCTCGGCGAGCCGCGCGGGGTCCAGGCACGGGCCGACGTGGCGCACACCCGGCCGGACCCGGTCCAGGTGCGGCTGCAGGATCGGGGGGATCAGCGACACGGCGGGCCGGTCAGCGCCCAGCCACTCCCAGGGGTCGCGGTCGATGCCGGAGTCGTGCAGCCAGCTGGCGAACGCCGTGTGGTACTCCTTGCCCGGCACGCTGGTGTGCAGCGCCGCCAGGGCCTCGGCGTTGTCCTGCTCGAAGCCGTCCCACGGCACCCACGTCGGGGACAGCAGCACCGCGGGAACGTTCCACCGGGCGGCGAGTACCGGCCCAGCCTGCGCGGCGACGTCGTGGATCAGCAGATCCGGCCGGTCGTCGTCGAAATGGCGGGCGAGCGCGGGCAGGGTGGTGACCGCCTCGGTCAGCAGCATCCGGGTGACGAGTTCCGCGGCCGGGTTGTCCGGCCAGTCCCCGTCCTCGGCGGGCAGCGTCGAGGGGTAGGTGACGGGACGGGCGCCGGTGGGCTCCACCAGCCCGGCGAGCCGGTCGCCGACGGCGTAGCTGACCCGGTGGCCGCGGCGGACGAGCTCGGCGATGACGCCGAGTGAGGGGTAGATGTGACTCGGCGTGGTGGTGCCGATCATGGCGATGTGTCGCGGGGTGCGCATCGTGTCCTGCCGTTCAGCATCGTCTGGTGATCGCCGGTGACCTCGTCGAGGCGGGCGCGTCGTTGCCGGATTCGGGCGCGTCCCTCCCGTTGTCGCCTGGGCCGGTCCGCAGGTTGCCCCCCGACCCGGAAGGGGCGCCCGGTAAGGGGGGTGCCCGGCGGGCTACGTACGGGTGCCGCGCGGTCACCTGCCGGAACAAGCCTCCGCACCGGCGGGTTTCGTGACCCATGAGCACTCTCGGCACCATCGGTATCGCGAGTTCGACCATCGCCTTCAGCACGGACACCGCCGCCGCCGTCACCGCGGCCGCCGAGGTCGAAGGGCTCGGCTATGCGACGTTGTGGCTGCCTGGCGGCCAGGGCAACAATGTCACCCTCGTCGAGCAGGTCGTGCGGGGGACGGACAGCCTGGTCGTCGCCAACGGCATCCTGTCCGTCGACCAGGTTCCCGCCGCCGAGGTCGCGGCGACCTACGCGGCGCTCGCCGCCGACCATCCCGGCCGCTACCTTGCCGGCCTCGGCGGCGCGCACGGCGCGAGACCGCTGGACACCCTCGGCGCCTACCTCGACGCTCTCGACGCCGCGCAGCCGGCGGTGCCGGCCGACGGGCGGATCCTCGCCGCCCTCGGCCCGGCCATGCTCCGCCTCGCCCGCGATCGCGCGGCCGGGGCGTACCCCTACCTCGTCACCCCGCAGTACGTCACCGACGCGCGCGCCGTCCTCGGCCCAGACCGGACGCTGGCCGTGCTCGTCACCGTCATTCCCGACCGCGACCCGGCCGCCGCGCGGGGCGCCGCCCGCGAGTCGATCCGCTTCCTGACCACCGTCCCCGGCTACGCCCGCAACCTGGCCCGGATGGGCTTCACCACCGACGACGTCGCCGACCTCAGCGACCGGCTCGTCGACCAGGTCACCGCGTGGGGCGATGTGGAGGCCATCGCCAAGCGGGTCGCCGAGTACCTCTCCGCCGGCGCCGACCAGGTCGTGCTCCAGGTCAACGACGCGATCGGCGGCGAGTCGGAGTCCACCTGGTGGCGCCGCCTCGCCGACGTCCTGCTCCACTGACCCGGCTGTGGCGGGCGGTGGGCTCTCTGGACTACTGGGCATCCTCGTTTCCGATGGCCTACGGACTGGCCGGGCGCGGCAGCAACCTGGTGCTGCTCGATACGCTGGAGGAGTTCGACTGGGTGATGGCCGTCAACTTCCGCGCGCCCTGCGGCTCACCCGTCTGCTCCTGCCGGCCCTGCGCGCCAGTCGGGGAAGTACACGCCGCGGCCGCCGCCCCGGTGGTAGATCTCACCGGGGTGGTGCCGCGTGGGGTCGGCCCAGTAGCCGATGCCGGCCCGCCGGATCCGGTCGAAGATCGCGTCGAATTCCGGTTCGGAGACGAGGAAGGCATAGTGCTGCGCGGTGATGGTCGGCTCGTCGCTGGTGGCAAAGTCGAGGGTGATGCCGTTGCCGGTGGCCACGGGCAGGAACGGGCCGGTCGGCGTCCCGACGGACAGGCCGAGGATGCCGGCCAGGAACTCGGCGGATTCGCGCCGGTCCCGGGCGACGACGATGGTGTGGTTGAGTTCGACGGACATCGTGCACCACCTCCGTCCACCAGTGTCCGCCGCCGAGCGGCAGGGCAACAGCCGGACGACCGAGCCCCCGGAACCATCAGCTCTGGTTCTGGATCTCATACGGATCATCTGTTGGACATCTGCCTGCCGGGCCGGAGATCCTGGAATGGCCGCACTTCGGCGCGGACCAGAACCAGGACTCTCCACGGAGGTGGACACATGTCGGAACGCGACAAGGCATGGCAGCCCGAGGACATCACCCGGCTGTTCGTCGAGCGGGTCAACGCCCGTGACGCCGAGGGCATCGCGGCGCTCTACGAACCGGACGCGGTGATGGCCTACCCGCCGGGCAGCGTGACGGTGGGCCGCGAGGCCATCCGCGCCTTCTGGGCGACGGCCCTGCCGCACCTGCCGCCGTTCGAGCAGGAGGCGCCCCTGCCGACCCTGGCCAGCGGCGACATCGCCCTGACCTCGACGCCACCGAAGGACGGCGCCGGCGCCCGCGCCCAGGTGGTCCGCCGTCAGCCGGACGGTTCCTGGCTGCGGCTGATCGACCAGCCGGAGTTCACGACCCCGCCCGCCTGAGGGGAGCCGGTGCCCCGGGTGGCGTCCCACTCGGCCATGCCGGTGAACAGGTCCACCATGGCGGCCTGGGGGAGGTCGGGGTCGAGGCCGCGGTAGATGTTGTAGGTGGTGACGGTGATCCGTTCGGCGTCGCGGAGGGAGGCGAACCGGTCGAGGTCCATGCCGAGGGCGGCGTGCTTCCAGTCGATGCCGGCGGCGAACGCGGTGCGGGCCTGGGTGTCGACGTGGTGGAGGTAGGCCCTGACCTCGTTCACGCCGTCGAGGTCGGTCACCGGGCCGTGCCCGGGGACGATGACGTCGGGGTCGAGGGCGATGATCGTGTCGAGGGCGGCGATCCAGCTGCTGATCGGACCGGCCCACATGATCGGTGTGCTGCCGATGAAGAGAAGGTCGCCGGCGAACACCGTTGCGGCGGCGGGGATGTGCACCACGACGTCACTGTCGGTGTGCGCGGGCCCGAGCGGCAGCACGTGGACCTCGCGGTCGCCGACGGTGAGGGTGCCTGGTCCGGTGATCTCCTGGTCCGGGGTGCGCAGGGAGATGTCGTCGAACCGGAACGGGCCGAAGGCGCGGGTGATGAACGGGGTGAGAACAGGGCCGAGGTCGACGGAGACGACCTGGGCGAGGAACTGCGGGGACTCGTCTTCGACGAGATGACGTGAGACGCCGGGTGCCGCGTGGATGCGGGTGTGTTCGGGTACGAGAACGTTGCCGAAGCAGTGGTCGCCGTTCCCGTGGGTGTTGACCAGGTCGCTGATCGGCCGCCGCGCGGTGATCGGAGCCATCGCGGTGAGCATCTCGCGGGTCAGCTCAAGGTCGAACAGGGTGTCGACCAGCAGACTTGCATCCTGGCCGGTGACGAGGCCGGCGTTGCTCCAGCCCCAGCTGCCGTCCGGGGCCAGCCAGGCCCAGATGCCGGCCGCGACCTCGTGCAGCCCCTTCGTGTACGGAACGGCCACGTCGAACTCCATGTCGCTTCGGGCGTACTGCCGCAGACGGCAGGACTGTCTGCACTGTCACGAAGGCGTGTGCAGATATCGGCGGGCTCGAACCCTGAGTATGGCACCGGTAACTCGGCGAGCATCCCAGGGGCGGGGTGGCCATTCGTTGATGGCGGCGACGGGGACCGGTGCTTCGTCGCGGACGGCGAGCGCACGGTCAGGCCGCGAGGGCCGCGGCAAGCTCGTCGAGCCGGCCGAACGCCCGGGCGAACCCGACGGCGTCGGTGTAGTCGCGGGACTCGACGATCTGCCCGTCGCGCACCCGCAGCACGGAGATGCACGGGATGTCGAAGGCGTCGGTGTCAGTGTGCTCGGCGTACAGCGCGACCAGCTGATCGAGCTGGGAGCGGTCGCCGAGCACGAGCCGCGGCACCCCGTCGGCGAGCGCGTGGAAGACCTCGGTGGGCGTGGCGACGGTCGTCATCGGTGCCTCCGGTCGCATAAACGAAGTGATGGCTTCGGATCCTAACCGAAGTGGCAGCTTCGTTTACACCGCCGCGGCGGCGGCGGGTGATACGACGGACGGCGGGGGCCGACGTCGGGTGAGGGGTGGTCGCGGATGCGGGTGGACGCCCGGCTGAACCGCGAGCGCATCCTCGCCGCCGCCGAGGAGGTGTTCGGCGAGCTCGGCGCGCAGGCGTCGACGGAGGAGGTGGCCCGGCGGGCCGGGGTGGGCGTCGCGACGGTGTTCCGCCACTTCCCGACCAAGGCCGGCCTCGTCGAGGCGACGCTGGTCCGGCATTTCGACGACCTCGCCGCGCACGCTCGCACGCTCGTGGCCGCGCCCGCGCCGGGTTCGGCGCTCGCCGAGCTGGTCACCGCGATGATCGAGCGGGGTGCGACGAAGGTGACGCTGGCGAACCTGCTCGGCATCCCTGACCAGCTCCCCCCCGGCGCGGCGGACGCGGCCCGCCAGCTGCGCGACGCCGTCGACGACGTGTTGCGCCGCGCGCAGGAGGCAGGGGTGGCTCGCGCGGACGTCTCCGTCGACGAGCTCTACTTTCTGGTGCGGGGCCTGACCCAGGCGGCGGCCGCGCTACCCGTGCCCACCGCGGTCAGTCGCGGCGCGGTCGCGGTCGTCCTGGCCGGCCTCGCCGCGGGGCCCGGCAGCGGCCCCTCGCCGCGCCGGTAGGCCGAACCGCGGGGTTGGCCCCCCCGGGGCTGGGGCGACCGCCGTTGCTCGGGTGCCTGCTTGCGTGGGTGACCGTTGGCTACGGTGGCGGCCCGGGCCCGGTGGTGATCCGGGGCCCGGCCACCGCTCTCGTCCCGTTGCGTGGTGTCCCGTTGCGTGGTGTCCCGTCGTGTTTCGCTGCGTTGTGTTCGCGGTGCTTGTGTGCCGGTGATCGTGTGGTGAATGCCTCGGGTGTCGAGCTGTCAGTGTGGGTTCTGTCAGCGTGGGTTCTGCCTGGCCTGGGCGGGCACGGTGGGCAGGCCGCGCGGGGCGGCGCTCCAGGCGGCCTGGCTGACCGTGTAGACGGCATGGTCCTCGCCGTGGATGAACTCCAGGCGCTTCGGGGTCATGCCGAGCCGTTCGGCGACGCGGACCGACGCGGTGTTGTCCGGCAGGATGACCGCGACGACCTCGTCGAGGTCGGACCGCTGCGCGAAGGCCCAGTCGATGGCGGCGCCGGCCGCCTCGCGCGCGTAGCCCCGGCCCCAGCGGTCGCGGCGGATGAACCAGACGGCCTCGACGCCGGGCCAGCCGGGCTCGGTCCACAGCCCGGCTCGCCCGACAAGTGAACCGGTCGACCGTTCCACGACGGCCCAGGGGCCCACGCCGGTCAGCGCCCAGCAGCCGATGTTGCCGGCCATCGCATGCCACACGCTGTCCGGATCGGGCCGTCCACCGATGTGGCGGGTGAACTCGGGATCGGACCAGATCTCGACGAAACCGGGAACGTCGGCATTATCGAGCGGACGCAGAACGAGGCGCTTCGTGGTGAGTGTCGGAATGGCCGTGACGGCCGCCTCTTTCGTCGTCATACCGGCGTTCCGGCCGGCAGCGTCCGGCACGCCTCGAGAAAGGAGGAAACCGCGGGCAGCCGATGATGTTCCGGGGAAAACGACGAGGCGCACTGCCGAAGTCGAGTTTTCACGGTGTGGGTCAGTTCCGCCGGCGCGGACGACATTACCGTCATGGCGATCCGGGCCGCTTCCTCGGGTGCCGCATCGGGGCCGAGGAGATGTTGCGAGGCGTCGGACATCGAGGCGTGATGTGATTCCTCGACGGTGAAGTCGGCGCCCCTTCGACGGTAACCGGCGACCGCGATCGGCGCCCATTCCCGGGCCATGTCGGCGTCGCCCATCGTGATAGCAACCCCGGATCGGAACATGGCAACCGCCGCCGGGCCGACCGGAGTTTCTCCCGGCATCGGTGCCATCGCGCAGGACGCCGCCTCCATCCGGTTCAGCGCGCGCCGGGCGTTGTCGTTGTCGCCCGCCTTCGCATAGGCCCGCGCCTCGTAGGCGGCCATTCTCGCGTCCATGTACGGGTGGTTCACATGGCGGACGATGCTCAGCGCGGCAATGGCCTGGCGATAGCGCTGTGTGTGATAAGCGATAGAGCTCTGCAGGGCCGCGACCGACATGATGAGAACGGGCTCATTAATCTCGTTCGCGTACGTTCCGGCGAGGCCGGCGAACCGGCGGGCGGAACGGAAGTCATCCGTGTTGAAGGCCAGCCGGCCGAGGAAGTAGGTGAGCTGGCCGCCGATCAACGTCACCCGGCTGCGGGTGCTCGCGGACATCCGGCCGTCGAGGATCGCCTCGATCTGCTTCCAGCGCCCGGCAACCTCGCCGAGCAGGGCGGCGTGCGGGGCCGAGCCGTAGACCTGCGCGATCTCGTCGACGTCGGACTCCAGCTCGTCGAGCGTGCGGTCGGAGGCGCTGCCGATCTCGATGCGCTGCCGGGTGGAGACCGCCAGGGCGGACAGGGCGGGCAGCGCGGGCAGCGCCGCGAACTCTCGCCGGTTCGTGGAAATCACCCCTTGATCGATTGTCCGTGCACCATTGGCTACGAGCATCCCCTCCGGTGCAGGAACGTATTCATCAGTCGGTTTTCTCATCGGGGGCACGACGCCGAGGCGTCGTGCCCGCTTTTCCCGGTCGGCGACGTCACGCAGCCGCCTGATCGCCCCCCCGCAGGGGAGAACGACATCCAGGGCATCGGAGAGGTCCGGTGAAGGTACCTCCCGACCGTTGACTGCCCGAGATACCTGCTGCCTTTTGAATCCCGTCCTTTCTGCCAGCCTGCTGATGTTGGTCTCGTTATCTCCGATCAAAGACTGGAGCATGTCTGCCAGCTGGTCCAGCGCATCATTGCGTTGCCGTTCAGCCTCCACCGTCAACCTCCGGGCCGCATCTGTATCGAGGGGCGCAACAAGCCGTTGCGTGACAAGCACCTATCTGTTGCACTCTGTTGCTGAGCTGGGGACGAAGTGTGTCATGGCACCTACCCAGGCACGTCCGGGCCACCCAGGTGGGTACCGCGGGAGTGCCCCCGGCACCGGTGATCCGGTTAACGCCGTTTCGAGGAGGTTTCGTGACACCATCGAGCCCTTCGGCAGGAATACCGAGTTCCGTATCCCCTCCCCTCGAGGGCCAAGAGGTTGTGCACGCCACATCGCGGACCCCCGATGGGGGTCATTCGGTCTCGACTCTGCCGGGGTCTACCCGGGATGGGGGGGACATTCCTCCGAATCTGGCTCACACGGGTGGTGCGATGGGACCTTGGTCCCGGTACCGGTGGCACCCTGACAACCGATGTGCTCCCTGCGCACCGACCACTCGGGCC
>NZ_JANEZT010000309.1 GCF_025403405.1 Frankia tisae | reverse complement strand
GTATTCGAGGGGAGGGACACCGCGGGGAAGGGGGGCACCATAAAACGCATCCTCGACCGGCTCAACGCCCGCCAGTGCCGGGTCGTCGCACTGGGCACGCCGACCGAGCGGGAACGCACCCAGTGGTACTTTCAGCGCTACCTGGTGCACCTGCCCGCCGCCGGCGAAATCGTGCTGCTCGACCGGAGCTGGTACAACCGGGCGGGGGTCGAGCGAGTGATGGGCTTCTGCACGGACGACGAATACGACGAGTTCCTGCGTACCTGCCCGCAGATCGAGCGAGCGCTGGTCCGCTCCGGGATCGTCCTGGTGAAATACTGGCTGTCGCTCAGCGACGAGGAGCAGGAACGTCGCTTCCAAGAACGGATCGACAATCCCGGCAAGCGGTGGAAGCTGTCGGCGATGGACCTGCAGGCACGGGCCCGATGGGTGGACTTCGCGGCGGCCAAGGACGAGATGTTCGCCTACACCGACATTCGCGAGGCGCCCTGGCACGTGGTGGACGCCGACGACAAGCGTACGGCCCGGCTCAACCTGATCAGCCACCTGCTGTCGGTCGTCCCGTACGGCGATGTGCCGCAGGAGCGCGTGGTGCTGCCCCCGCGGCAGGAGAAGGCCTACAAACGGCCCCCGATCGACAGCCAGGCCTGGGTGCCGCGCCGCTACCTGCGGGGTTGAGCGGGACCGGCCCGCTGCCCGGGTCCGTTCGGGCCGCGGTGGCCGCCGGCGCCTCGGTGCCACCCGATGCGGGTGAGGCTGCCCTCGCGCGACTGCCCTTTCCGTGCCGGTGGCGGCCGTCGGCCTGGCGGTGCCGCGGCGCCGACGGGCCGTGCCGGCGGTGGCCGTCACCTCCCGCTGCCCGCGGTTCTCCGGCGTCCACCCGCCGGCCGGCACGCCGTTGACCTGGTATGTGGCGTTGCCCACGCCGCATTCCTGCGGGTGAGTTCCCGGTTGGCCCAATCGTTGGGCGGATACGGTACCCGGCAGGGAATGAACGGATGGCGGCCCGCGGCCGGCCACCTGTGGAACCTGCGATTCGAGCGGGAGAGGATTTCGTGCGCAAGTTCGTCATCATGGGAGTACAGGGCAGTGGCAAGGGAACCCAGGCGACGATGCTGGCACGGGATTTCGACCTCGTCCACATAAGCGTGGGCGATGTTTTCCGTTGGAACGTGCAGAACCACACGAAGCTGGGCGCTCAGGTGAAGCGGACGGTCGCCGCCGGCCATCTGGTCGGAGACGATCTCGTCGAATCGGTGGTGCGCACCCGGCTGGCCGAGCACGACTGGAACTACGGGTTCATCATCGACGGATTCCCCCGCAATGCGCGGCAGGCGGAGTTCTTTCTGGAGAGCTACGACATCGACGGGGTCATCTACCTGGATCTTCCGGACGACGAGGTCTACCGGCGGGTGTTGGCCCGCCGGCTGTGTTCCCGCTGCGGCCTGGACTACAACCTGATAGCGAGCCGGCCGGTCATGCCGGACACCTGCGACGTCTGCGGAGCACCGCTGCAGAAGCGCGCCGACGACAATCCCCAGGCGCTGGCCGTGCGGCTGCGTGACTACCACGAGAAGACCCAGCCGGTGATGGAGATCTTCCAGCGCAAGGAGTTCGTGGCTGTCGTCGATGCCCGCCGCGTGCCACGGGCCGTCCAGACGGAGATCCGCGGGTATTTCAACCTGCCGGACCTGGCCCCCGCGGCGGTGTGATCCCGCCGCCGCCCGGCTGGCTAGTGCTTCGTCGGCTGGCTAGTGCTTCGTGAACACGATGGCGATCGCGTTGGACTGGCCGAGGCCCGCGGCGCCGATGCTCCCGGTGACGCTGTGCCCGTCGAAGGCCAGCGCGCGGGCGACGCCGGGGATGCCGACGTCCGAGGTGATCCGGTAGCCGGCCTGCGGCAGCGCGGTGCGGTAGAAGGCCGCCACCCGGTCGCTGGACACCCCCGACAGCGTCACCGTCGAACTCTTCCCGGTGGTCGTGCCGACCTTCACGGTCGCCCCGGGCGGTACGGGGAAGTCCGCGGGGACGTTGGTACCGTGCAGCGCCGCCGCGCCGGTCACCGCGTCGGCCTTCCCGACCCCGGGGATGGATGTCGACAGCGAACTCGGCAGGGCCGTGGGCAGGCCGCTCGGCAGGGCGGTCGGCAGGCTCGCGCTGGCGCTCGGGCCCGGCACGTCGCCGCCGTCCGAGCCGCAACCCGCCGTCAGACCGACGAATCCGGTCAGAGCGAGCCCCGCCACGAGCACCGTGGCCCGGCGGACCCGGCGGACCCCCGGGCGCGTCGCGTCGAGGGGCGTCGCGTCGAGAGCCTGACTGTCGGGCACGGTGGGGTCCTCCCGCTCGATCCCGCGGTTGCCGGGTCCACCTGCCGCATCGCTTCAGGTGCCCGGGGAGGGCGGACGCGATGGCGACGTGCCGCAGCGATGACGGACGGCGGCCCGGTGTCGGCATTGTGCCGACGCATCCACGCCGACCCTAGTCGCGGTCGGGTGCCGCCGGCCCGAGGTGTCGGCTGGCCGTCACGAGTGCCGGTGCCGGGGGTACCGAGATCGGTGCAGGTCCACCCGAACGTGCTGCCTACAGGTGCTGATTGACCGTGCGTTCGGCGCCCGCGCGCCCCACCGCCCCGGGCCGTCAGCGCCCTGCTGACCTGGGGGCGAAGCCGACCCTCGACTGAAGACCGAGCAAAATTTCGTATTTGCGGCACGAAGGAGGTTTCGCGATGGTAGTGGCGGGGTACCCGGCAGGCGGGTGCTTGCCCTGTTTGTCCGCTTCACCCGATCTCGGGAAGGATGGATCGACGTGCGGGATGCCGTAGGGGGTTCGGCGGGCGTGCCGCGCAGCTCGACCAGCTGTCACTTTCCGTAATGCATTCGTGACGTTATGGTGAGTTATCGGCGGAAGGGGGTGTGTCGTGCCGAGCGTGGTCGAGCGGCGCGCGCCCTGTCCCGCGGGCCAGCGCGCCTGGACGAGGAAGTCCAGGACTATGCCGAACTGGCATTCCGATTTCTTCCTATACAGCCAGGTTTGCCGACACCGTAAGTGAGGTTATGCGTGCAGTACGAACTTCGGAGTGTCCCGCCCCGGTGTTCCGTGTTGAGCACCCGACACCTGTACGTTCTCTGAGCGTGGCGGTCACCAATAACGCGGTGATCGGTGTGGCCCTTGGCTACATCGAGGCGAACCCGGACGAGATGGACCTCATGCGGTCCTTGGTCGTGCTTGCCCTGCACGGGCCTGCCATCACAGCCCGTAGCACGACTCCGGCTCACGTCACCTGCCGCGCCGCGATCGTCTCCCCCGACTGGCGTGTTCTCGAGATCATGGACTCGTCCACCTCCATCTGGCACCTGCCGGGCGGCCACGTGGACGCGGGTGCCTCGTCCCTGCTCGGTGCGGCGCTCGGGCTCGCCGCCCGCCACGCCGGAGTGGATACGAACATGGTCATCCCCGGCGCAGTCATCCCCTTCGACGTCGAGGCCTCGATCGCCGAGGCCGCCCCGGCACGGGAGGAGCCGGAACACGTCCACTACGACATGACCTACCTGTTCCACGTCGAGGACCGCAGCCTCGCCGTGCCCGACTCCGTCAGCACCCGCGTGCGCTGGGTCGAGCCCGGAAAGGTCGCCGGCCAGCTCGGCGTGAAGCTCACGGAGGCGTCCCGCCACTCCCGCCTGGTGCCCTGACTCCAGTCGGCGGGACGAACCAGCCGGGGTACGCCTGCCGGCGGACGCGGGGCCGCCGCGTCCGCCGGGGCGGCCCGGTCGGCCCAGGTGCCGGCCCGGACGAACGCCAGCACGCTCCGCCGAGCCGCGCCGGACCGACCGTCCGGGGCAGAACTCTGGCCGGTCACGCCGAACCGGCCCACTGCCTTGCCCATCCGGAGGGTTCGGCATTCGATCTGTCCCTCTGGGCAGGGAAAGGCGGCTACTGGGTGTCGGTGACGAAGCGGAGGTAACGCTCGGCGGAGCGGCGCACGGCGGCCCGACCGTCGGCGCGGACGACGGTCTGCCAGAACGCGCCGTAGACGGCGTCGAAGTCGAACGGTTCGAGCAGTTCCAGTGCCCGGCGGACGACGCTGGGCCGTTCCGGGATGTAGTTCGGGTAGCTGTACATGAAGCTCACCCACCGGCGGTCGAGGACGACCTGCAGGATGTCGCCGGAGAACAGCGCCCCCCTGCCGCCCTCGCCCTGAGCCCAGTGCAGGACCGTGCCGCCGGCGAAGTGCACCCCGCCGTTGATCAGGGTCAGCCCGTCGCCGATCGTCAGCGCGTCGCCGGACCACAGCTCGACGGCGTCGTCCGGCCGGCCGAGCCAGTCGGCGTCCGCGGCGTGGATGTAGATCGGGGCCCCGCCGAACGCCCGGCTCCAGTCGATCATCGCTCCGTAGAAGTGCGGGTGGCTGATCGCGATGGCGGTGACGCCGCCGAGCTCGGCGACCCGGCCGGCGAGGTCGTCGTCGAGGAAGGGCACGCAGTCCCACAGGATGTTGCCCGCGTCGGTCTGGACGAGCAGCGCCCGCTGCCCGATGGAGATCTTCGGCTCGGCGCCGACGCCGGTCACCCGCTCGCCCTCCGGACGGAGCACGCCGTGGTAGCCGTCGGCGCGCAGCCGGGCCAGCGACGTCCACCGCTGCCCCTCCCAACCGACGAACTGCCGCTCGTCCTCGCAGACCGGGCAGTCGACCCGCGCAGCGGCGTACTGCACCCCACAGGTCAGGCAGATCGGCAGGTCGAGATCGAGGTCGGGAAGGCGGAACGGCACGGGCACCCCCGGAGGCGGGTCGGCGGCTGGGGTTCGGTGGTGCTGGTCAGCGGGCCACGAGCTGGCGGAACCGGGCTGTGGTGGAACACCAACGGTGTCACGCTCGTGTCCGAGCTGAGCGCGTGGACGCGCAGCAGCGCGATGAGGTGGTCGCCGGCGGCGACCTCCCGGGCGAGTGCGCACTCCAGCGCTGCCGCCGAGTCCGCAATGCCCACCGCCTCGGGTTGTCCGTGCGTCCGACGGGTTCGTGCCACCGGGCACCGTGCGAACAACAGTCGCGGCTGCGTGTTTCTCGCCGTCGCGAGATCGGTAACCCACGTATTGCGCCGATGATCGTGACGGGAAAGATGCTGCGGCGTCAGGGCGAAACTTCCGGTTACGCCGTCGCGGCAATATGCGGGCGGCGCCGCGGCTGATCGATGCGCGCAGGCCCGGCGGGCTGCTCGCGGCCCTGTAGCGGAGCCCGGCCAGCCGGCGCGTGGGAGGCCCGATGCCGGCTGGATTCTTTCGCCTTCCCTACATCTTCACCCAGTAAGTCGCTTTAGTGGCGCTTTGTGGGGGTTGATGACGCGCCTCTACGCCGACAATGAGGTGTCGGCTCCGAGTCAAGAGGTACCCATGAACCCATCCAGCAGGAACGTCGAACGGGGGGCCGCGACCCGGGAACACCTGCTCGGCGTCGCCACCCGGCTGTTCGCCGAGCGGGGCTACGAGGGCACCTCGATCGACGCCGTCCTCACCGCGACCGGGGCCAGCCGCGGTTCGCTTTACCACCACTTCAAGGGCAAGGACGCGCTGTTCGACGCGGTGCTGGAAGCGGTCGAGCTGGACGTGGGCCGCCGGCTGGTGGCCGCGGTCGGCGCCGACGGCGGGGGCGACCCCGCCACCGCGCTGCGCCTGGGCTGCCTGGCCTGGATCGGCATCGCGGGCGACCCCGTCGTGCGGCGCATCCTGCTCATCGACGCGCCGGGGGTCCTCGGTTGGGCGCGTTGGCGGGAGCTCGACGAGCGGCACGCCTTCGGCAAGATCAAGCAGACGGTCGCGGAACTCGCCCGCGACGGCGTGTTCGACGCCGCGATGGTCGACCTGTTCGCGCACGTGCTGCTCGCCTCGATGAACGAGATCGCCCTGCTCGTGGCCCGGGCCGGCAACCAGCGCGTCGCCATCCGCCAGGCCCGCGCCGCCGTCGACGAGCTGCTGCGCCGGCTGCTGCGCCCTACCTGACCTTCTCGGCCACCGCGGCATCACGGTGGACGCCGTGCTGCCCGGCTGGTGGAGACCGACGGAGACGCCGCCCGTTGGGTCATCGGCCAGACCATCGCCGCCACCGGTGGCCTGTCCTTCTGACCGACCGGGCGCCGGTGGCCGTGAAACCATCATCCGCATGGACCCTCGTCCGCCGGCCCGACCCGCCAACCTGATCGGCCGGGCGGCTGTGCTGGCGCGGGCGCAGACGCTCCTGGCCGCGGGCGGCCGCGTCCTGCTCGGGATCGCCGGGCCGCCGGGCGCGGGGAAGAGCACCCTCGCCGACTGGCTCGCCGCGCAGCTCGCCGCCCGCCATGGCACGGACCCGAAGCTCGTGGCTCAGGCGCCGATGGACGGCTTCCACCTGCCGAACGCCACGCTCGCCCGGCTCGGCCTCGCCGACCGCAAGGGCGCCCCCGAGACGTTCGACGTCGCCGGCTACGCGGCCCTGCTGACCCGGCTGCGCGCCGGCGGGCCCGAGGAGGTGGCCGCGCCGTCGTTCAGCCGTGTCCACGACGCCGCGGTCCCGGGAGCACACCGGATTCCGGCCTCCGTGCGGCTGGTGATCTGCGAGGGCAACTATCTGTTGCTGGACGGCGCAGCCTGGGCCCAGGTGCGCGCATGCTGCGACGAGACGTGGTTCCTCCAGGTCGAGGAGGAGATCGCCCGGACCCGTCTGATCGCCCGGCAGACAACCGGCGGCCGCTCCGGACCGGCCGCCCGCACATGGGTCGAAGAGAATGATCTCAACAATCTGCGTCTGGTGGATGCGACGGCGCGGCGCGCCGATTACCTGCTCCGGCTGCCCCCCGTGCTGCCGCCCGCCCCCTGAAGCCAAGTGCCGAAAACCGTAACTACGCCTCGGCACGATTCCGTGCACATCGGATTCTCGTGGCCACTGGCCACTGAGGACCCACTCGTCTCGGACGCGGGCGCCTCGTCCTGGGCGGTCAGTCACGAGCGCGTGCCGAAGCTCGTCACCGACCGGGCCGCGACCCGCGACGCTGCGGCGAGCGCGTCCACCAGACCGGCGGTGGTGAGTCGGGGCAGGGCCGCGATCGACCAGGCGAACGCCCCGTGGAACACGTCGCCGGCGCCGAGCGTGTCCACCGCGCGGACGGCCGGGGGCAGGACCTCCCCGCCGGCGCGGGCGGTCGCCCACCGGACCGGGCCGGGGCCGTGGGTCACCGCGGCGAACGAGGGCCCGTGCGCCAGCAGGTAGCGCAGCACCTCGTCCGGGTCGCCGCCGACTCCCGGCGGCCGGAAGGCGGACCCGCACAACGCCACGTCGACGTGGGGGAGCAGCCGCTTGGTCCCCGGCTTCCAGGAACCGCCGTCGAACACCACGGGCGGCCGCCCGGACGAGGTTGCCGTTCCGTCCGCCAGGTCGGCCGCATCCGTGGCGCTCGCCGGGTCCATGGGGCCCGTCGACGCGGGCGCGCCCGATCCCGTCGGCCGGGACCGGCGAGCTTCCAGGATGTTGACGGCGACGTCGAGCTGATGGCCGTCGACGAGGACGACGTCCGCGCCGGCGAGCAGGGCCCGCGCGGCGTCCGCGGCGGACGGCACGGCGGCCGGCAGCGCGCCGTGCGCCGACACCACCGCCCGCTCTCCGCTCGCGAGGTTGACCATGATCGCCGAAACCGGCAGGGCCGGTGCCCCTGGTTGCAGGTCGTGATGCCGGATGCCGAGCATGGCGAGATCCGCCCGCACCGCGGCGGCCAGCGGCCCGGAACCGACCGCGCTGACAAGGGTGGCCCGCCCCCCGAGGTGGGCGAAGGCCACGGCGGCGCCTGTCGCCGGGCCGCCCGCGGCGACCACCAGATCGTCGGCGACGATTTTTTCGTCGGGTCCGGGTAGGTGTCGGACCAGGTAGATCGTGTCGAGGGTCGTGAGGCCGACGAACAGCCCCACCGGCTGTCCGGCCACAGCCCCAACCGGCCGCGCCTTCGCCCCGTCGGCCTGCTTCGCCCCGTCGGCCTGCTTCGCCACGCGTCCTCCTGTTATCGGCCCGGAACCGGTCTGGTCTGCGCCGGGCAGGAATCGGTACCTCTGCCCGAGTATTCGGGTTACTGAACCTTTCCCGGTAACCTTTCGTCACCTTTGGTAGCAACAACGCTGTGTGCATACGTTGATCTCTACGTGGTGCGCTGGTGCTCCATGTGGAGCAGCACGAGGCATGCTTTCACCACGGATCCGA
>NZ_JANEZT010000308.1 GCF_025403405.1 Frankia tisae | reverse complement strand
CCCCACCCGCGGCCTCGCCCCGACTGCGCCGTCAGGAGAACCACGCTCGTGTACTTCGCCCTCACCGACGAGCAGCGTGCCCTCGCCGAGACCGTCCGCGCCTACCTCGCCGACCGCTTCGATCTGCGGGCGGTGCGGGCGGTCGTCGACGACGAGCGGGGCGACGGCCATCCCGCCGGCCTGTGGCGGGCGATCGGGGAGCAGGGCTGGCTGTCGGTGTGCGTGCCTCAGGAGCATGGCGGCCTCGACCTCGGCCTGCTCGACGCCCAGGTGATCGCGCGGGAGTTCGGCGCCGGAGTGGTCCCCGGGCCTTGGGCGGCGACAGTGCTCGCCGGTGCGGCCGTTCGGCGGGACGGCTCGCCGGAGCAGGCCGCGGCCGTGCTCGGGCCGCTTGGCATGGGCGAGCTCGTCGCCACCGTGGCGCTGCGCGGTCCCGGTGGGGGCTTCGGCCCCGGCGGGATCACCGTGCGCGCCGATGCCGCGGGCCGGCTCGACGGCGCCGCCTCCGGCGTCGAGTACGCCCATGTCGCCGATGTCATCGTGGTCGCGGCCACCGAGCCGAACCCGCCCGGCACCGCCAGTGCCGCCAGTGCCGCCAGTGCCGCCAGTGCCGACGTCGACGTCGACGTCGACGTCGATGCCGGTGGCAGTGGCAGTGGCAGTGGCGGCGGCATCGGGCTGTACCTGCTGGAACGTGGGGGGGCCGGGGTGCGGATCGAGCGGCAGGCGGGCATCGACGGCACCACCCGGCTCGCCGCGTTGACGCTGACCGAGGCACCCGCCGCCCGCCTGCCGGGCTCGGACGCCGCGGCGTTGGCGGACCTGCTGCGCCGCGGCGCCGTGCTCGCGGCCGCGGACCTCGTCGGCGTCGCCCGGGCGGCGCTGACCCGCACCGTCGCCTACGACTCCGAGCGGATCCAGTTCGGCCGGCCGGTCGGGTCGTTCCAGGCGGTGGCCCACCATCTCGCCGACCTGCACGTCGCCGTGACCATGGCCGAGCATGCCGTGCTCTACGCGGCGCACGCCCTCGACGAGGGCCGGCCGGATGCCGACCTCGCCGTCGCCGTGGCGAAGAGCAAGGCGAACCAGGCCGCCGGCGACGCCACCGCCGCGATGGTCCAGTACCACGGCGGGATCGGCTATACCTGGGAGCACGACACCCATTTTTTCTACAAGCGCGCGAAACGCCTCATCGCCGCCTTCGGCGACAGCCGCCAGCACCTGGAACAGGTCGCCCGGCTCACCGTCGACACCGTGTCGTGAGTCGATGAACGGGCGCTCGGCGCAGGCGCTGTCGACGGTGATGATTCGGTGCACCGCTCGGCTTCGGGTCGCCCAGTTGGGCTACCTGCTGTTCTTCGTCGGCGCCTGGGCCGACTGGTACCGCGCGCATCCGGCGGCGCTGGCGGGACCGGTTGCCGTGCTGGTGTGGGGAGTGCTGTTCGCCGCGCATCTGCGCCGCCGCCCGCGCCGGGCCATGGCGGTCGCCGACGTGGCCGTGGCGGCCTGCGTCGCCCTGACCACGGGCTGGCTGACGCCTGACCCGTCGCGGGGAGACCCCGCGTCGTTCGCCTTCGTCGGCCTGCTCACCGCCGTGGTGGCGGCGGCGTTCGCGCTGCCGTCGCGGGCCTTCGCCGTCGCCACGGCGGTGCTGGTGGCCGCCCAGCTCGTCAGCGCCATCCACCACCGGCCCCAGGTGTTCGCCTCGACGGCGATGCTCCTCGCCCTCGGCGGCCTGCTGCATCACGCCGCCGGGCGGCTGCGCCGGGTCGCGGTCGACGCCGACCGGCAGCACCGCGACGTGACCGCCCGGCGGCGCCGGCAGCTCGTCGCCGAGGGACGCGAGCTGGACTCCCGTGAGCAGGAGCGGCTCCTGCACGACACGATCCTCAACACCCTCACCGGTCTGGGCATGAGCGAGGACCAGCCGACCGCCGACCTGCGCCGGCAGTGCGCCGACAGCGTGCGCGCCGTCGAAGAACACCTGGCCAGCCGGCCCGACGCGGTTCCCACCCTCACCGAACGCATCGATCACGCCGTCGAGGCCGCGCGGGGCGTCGGCCTGCGGGTCGAACTGGACGTCAGCGTGCCGCAGGACCGGTCGGAGCCGGCGGGCGAGTGGGTGCCCGACGAGGTCGGCGCCGCCGTCACCGCCGCGATGGGCGAGGCGTTGCGCAACGTCCGATCCCACGCCGGCACCGACGACGCCCAGGTTCTCGCCCGGCTCGGCCCCGGTCGGCTGGAGGTGTCCGTCATCGACCGGGGACGCGGTTTCCGGCCGGCGGAGCCGGCCACCGACGGGCGCCGCCTCGGACTGCGGCGCTCCGTGTCCGCTCGGATGCAGGCCGTGGGTGGCATGGCCGACATCTGGTCCGAACCCGGGCAGGGCACCCGGATCACGCTGCGGTGGGAACTGCCTCCGCCGGTCGCCGCCGAACCTGCGGGCGCAGACCAGCTGGAGGAGCAGTTCGCCGCGGCGGCGCGCCGGGCGTTCGCCCTGGCGGTGGTCGTGGGCTGGCTCGCCGCACTCACCCCGGTCGTCGTCCATCGCGACCAGGCCCGGTCGATCCCGGCCAGCCTGGGAATCTGGCTGGCGACGGCCGTGGTCATCGGGCTGACGGCCCGAGTCGTCGCCCGCCGGCCGCTGGGCCGCCTCGAATCGGCCGGTGTCCTGCTGGCGGCCGTCGCCTCGGCGGTCGCCGGTGCGGTCAACACGGTCGAGCCGCCCGGCGAGCTGGTCGTGAGCTGGGGCACCACCATGATCAATCCGCTGCTGGTGGCGCTGGCGGTGCTGTCCCGGCCGCAGCGGGAGCGCTACGCCGCAGCCGGGTTCGCGACGGTGGCCATGGTCGGAATCGTCGCCGGACTCGGCTGCAGGTACGACCCCCTCGTGCTGGCCAGACTGGCCGCCGCGGTGTACGCGCAGTGGATCATGCAGGTGCTGGTCACGATGTTCGGACCGGTCCTGCGGGCCAGCGCGCAGGAGCGGGCGCGGGCCGGTGACCTGGAAGCCGACCTGACCAGCCGGCGGGTGCTGGACCGGACTGTCCGCCGGGACCGGCGCCGGCGGTTCGCCGAACTGGACGTGCGGATCCTGCCGCTGTTGCGCGACATCGCCGCCGGTCGGTGCGATCCGAGCCGGTCGGAGGTGCGTGCCCTGTGCACGGCGTGCGCCCGCGCGCTGCGCCGGGATCTCACCGGGGCCGGCCCCGACGCACTGCGGGACCTGCTCGGGCCGATCGAGCAGACCGAAGCCCGGGGCATCGCCGTCACCGTCCAGACGGACGGAGACCTGCTGGTGCTGCCCGAACCGGTGCGCCGGGAGTTTCTCGCCCGGGTCTCGGCGGTGCTGGCCGCCGTCCGCCAGGGGCCTGTCATGCTCACCGGCTACCTCGGCGCCGCGCAGGCGAGCGTCTATCTCACCTATCCGGCGCGCCGTGCCCCGGCTCGCTCCGTTCCCTCGGCGCAGCGGTCGGGCGAGGGGTCGGTGGCCCTCGTCGCGCCGGTCGACGGGCGACCCGCGGGACGGGTTGAAAGGCTGGTTGCGGGGCCCGCGATGCCGGGACGACCCGCCTCGTCCCGCGCTGCGCCGACCCTGGCCGACTTCGGCCGGACAGGCGAGTTCGGCCCCGGCGGCTCGGGGCTGGTCCGCGCCGGCGGGACAATCGGCGAGGGCGTCGTGTGCGTCGAGATGCACTGGTCCGCGCCCGCCGAGGCCGGCAACACCCCTGGGGATCCCGGCGGACCCGGCACCCCCGGCGGACCCGGCACCCCCGGCGGCCACGGAGGATTCGGCGGTGCCGCGGTCAGCGCGTCACCGCGTGGTCGAACAGCCGGGTGGCGGCGGCGAGGGCCGCGCGGCGCTCGGTGGGAACTAGGCCGATCCGCGAACGCCGGTCCAGCAGGTCCGCCGGATCGAGCGCTCCCTCGTGGCGCACCGCGAACAGCAGCTCCGCCCCCGTGACCGGCACCCCGTCGACGATCGGCACGAGCAGCCCGGGGTCGTGGTCTGCGGCCGCGAGCACCCGCGGCGCCTCCGTGCCGTACCGCTCGACCAGCCGACGCGGCGCGGCGACCGCGGCGAGTATCGATCGCGGCGCGGCGCCGACGAGGCCGAGCCGCCGGGTCCGGCAGGGGCCGGCGGGCAGCTCGCCGGCCGCGACGGCCGCGTCCACGGCGTCGGCGGCCATCCGCCGGTAGGTCGTGAGCTTCCCGCCGACGACTGTGACCAGGCCGCCCCGATCGGTGCGGACGAGATGGCGCCGGGACAGGTCCGCGGTGCGCCCCGGACGGGCGGCACCGGGGCGGGAACGTGGGCCGTGGCCGAGCCGGGGGCTGTCGTCGAGTAGTGGGCCGTCGTCGAGCCGGGGGCTGTCGTCGAGCAGTGGGCGCAGTCCGGCGAAGGCGCCGAGCAGGTCGGCGCGGTCCAGGGGCGCGGCGAGCACGGCCGACACGACGTCGACAAGCTCGGTGATCTCGCTGGCGTCGGGTTCGGGGACGTCGGTGACCCGGTCGACCGGAACGTCGGTCAGCCCGACGTAGACCCGGCCGTCACCCTGCGGGAGCACCAGCGCGAACCGGTTGCGTTCACCCGGCATCGGCACGGACAGTGCCCCGCGGGCACCCTTCAGGGCGTCGGAGCGCAACACCAGATGCGTGCCGCGACTCGGCCGCAGCCGGATGCCGGGGGTCAGGGTCGGGGCCCAGACGCCGGCGGCGTTCACGACAGTCCGGGCGCGCAGCCGGACCTCGTCGCCGGTGAGCTCGTCGCGGGCGGTCACCTCGAAGCCGCCGCGATGACGGGCGGCCGTGGCCGCGTCGCCGCCCGCCGCGGCGCGGGCGTCGATGTGCTCGACCCGCAGCCTGGTGAGGATCCGGGCGCCGTGGCCGGCGGCGGTGCGGGCCAGGGCGACGACGAGCCGCGCATCATCGACGAGCTGGCCATCCCAGTAGACCAGCCCGCCGCGCAGCCCGGTCTCCCGCAGCGCGGGGGCGAGACCGAGGGTCTCCACCGCCGTCAGCCGCCGCGGCCCCGGCAGCACCGTGTGCGGGGTGCCGGCGGCGCGGCGCATCAGGTCGCCGATCCGTAGCCCGGTGTGCACCAGCGCGGCGGCCGAGTGCGACACCTGCGGTGTCAACGGGGTCACGATCGGCAGTGCCCGGACGAGGTGGGGCGCCGTGTGCCGCATCAGGATGTCGCGTTCCACCGCGCTCTCCCACGCCACCGCGACGTCGCCGCCGGCGAGGTAGCGCAGGCCGCCGTGGACGAGCTTGGAGCTCCACCGGCTGGTACCGAAGGCGAGGTCATGCGCCTCCGCGAGCGCGACCGACAGGCCGCGTGAGGCGGCGTCCAGGGCGACTCCGGCGCCGGTGACACCGCCGCCGACGACCAGCACGTCGACCGGTTCGCCGTCGGCGGTGGCGGCCAGCTCCCGATCGCGTCGCCGTGCGTTGAGGGAGGTGTCTCCCGGCGGGGCCGGCCAGCCGGTGGCGGTCAAGGCGCCGTGTCCTGAAGCGGGCGGCCGGCGCTCGCGGGCGGTGGGACCGGGGTGTCCGCGATGTCCGCGATGTCTGCGGTGTCCGGGGCGAGGTAGCCGCGCAGCAGGCGCCGCAGCTCGGCCGCCAGCGTCGCGGCCGGCACCGGGCCGGCGAGAGCGCGCGCCGACAGCACGAACGACTGCACGACGAGCAGCACCATGACCGCCAGCGCCGCCGGGTCCACCGCGCGCACCGTGCCGTGCCGCGCGGCAACGCCCAGCTGCCCGGTCAGCAGATCGACGATCATCCGCTGGGTGGCGCCGCGCCGCTCGGTCAGGTAGGGCAGCAGCAGCTCCGGATCGGTCTCGATGATCCGCAGGTACACCGGGTTCGTCCGGAACGCCTCCACCGTCGCGATGATGTGGTCGACCAGGTCGTCCAGATCACCGTCGGACCGATCGGGGGGCGTCAGGTCCGCCGCCGTGACCACCATCGTCCATTCCCGGGTCATCACGTCGCCGACCAGCGAGCGCAGGTCCGGCCAGCGCCGGTAGAGGGTCATCCGGCTCACCCCGGCGCGGCGGGCGACCCCGGTCAGCGTGGTGCGGCGGACCCCGACCGCCAGTAGCGACGCCTTCGCCGCGTCCAGGACGGCCTGTTCGCCGGACCAGCGCACGGGACCGCTGGGGGCCGCAGAGGTGCCGGAGGTGCCGGGGCGCCGGTCGGTGTCGAGCATCGTGTGGCCGCCCTCCTGCTCGACTGCCACGCCCGCGGCGCGGGCGCCGCTGGCGCGGCTGTGTCATCGTGGAGCCGAAGCCTTGTGACAGTGTTATGACGACTGTCACACTGTCTCGTGCCGAAGTCCAGCGAGTCGGATCGAGTAGGCGAACCGAGGTGGCGTTGACGAGCACCGGCGAAGTGCGCAGGATCGGCCTGACCGAACCCGTCTGGTGGGGTTGGGGGCCCGCGTCGGAGCACGAGCCGCTGCCCGACGAGGCTCGCGGGCTGCTGGCCCGGTTGGGTATCCCCGTGCGGCCCACCGCGCCGGTCGGACTCGCGCAGGTGCGTCTGCCACCGGCTCGGCTGCCCGCGGCGGCGCGGGACGCGCTGGCGGCGATCGTCGGCTTGGGCCACGTCCACACGCACGACGAGGCGCGCATCCGCCACTGCCGCGGGCGGTCCACGACCGACCTGCTGCGCCTGCGCGCGGGCGACGCCAGCGCCGCGCCCGACGCGGTGGTGCTGCCCGCGGATCACGACGAGGTGCTCGCCGTGCTGCGCCTGGCGAGCCGGGAGCGCATCGCCGTCGTGCCGTTCGGCGGGGGCACCTCCGTCGTCGGCGGCCTCGAACCCGCCCGGCCCGCGGAGCAGCCGGTGGTCGCGCTCGACCTCGCCCGGCTGGACGCGCTGGGCCGGGTGGACCGGGAGTCCGGCACCGTCGAGCTCGGTGCCGGGCTGCGCGGCCCGCGGGCCGCGGCGCTGCTCGCCGAGCACGGCCTGACCCTCGGCCACATCCCGCAGTCCTGGGAGTACGCCACCATCGGCGGTTTCGCCGCCACGCGGTCCAGCGGCCAGGCGTCCGGGGGCTACGGCCGCTTCGACGATCTGGTCGTCGGGCTGCGCGTGGCGACCCCGGTCGGCTCCTGGGAGCTCGGCCGCGCGCCGGCCTCGGCGGCCGGGCCGGACCTGCGCGAGCTGATGCTCGGCTCCGAGGGTGCCTTCGGCGTGATCACCCAGGTGGTGGCGCGGGTCCGCCCGCTGCCGGCGCGGCGGATCTTCGAGGGTTGGTCGGTGCCGGACTTCGCGACCGGGACCCGGCTGCTGCGCACCCTCGCGGCGGCTGACCTGCGGCCCACCGTCTGCCGCCTGTCCGACGAGACCGAGACCGTCGGGGGCCTCGCCCGCCCGCCGCGTCCGGGCGGGCCGGCGGTGGCGATAGGGACCGGCACGGCTGAGGCCGCCCAGAACGCGGCCCAGAACGCCGCCCAGAACACGGCCCAGGATCCTGCCCAGGGCGGCTGTCATCTCGTCACCGGGTATGAGGGGGTCGGGTCGGTGGTCGAGCGGCGCGCCGCCGAGGTTGCGGGTGTGCTGCTGGCCGGCGGCGCCCGGCGGCTGGACGCAGCGGCCGGCCCCGACTGGGAGCGGGGCCGGTTCCGGGCGCCGTACCTGCGCGACGCCCTGCTCGACCTGGGGATCTTCGCCGAGACGCTGGAGACCGCCGGATTCTGGGCCACGCTGCCGGCGCTCTACGCGGGCGTGCGCGACGCGCTCGCCGGCTCGCTCAGTGCCATGGGTCTGTCGCCGGTGGTGATGTGCCACATCTCCCACCTGTACGAGACCGGGGCCTCGCTCTACTTCACCGTGGTGTGCGCGCAGGGCGAGGACCCGATCGGGAGCTGGCGGGCGGCCAAGGGGGCGGCCGGCGACGCGATTGTCGCCGCGGGCGGCACGATCACCCATCACCACGCCGTCGGCACCGAGCACCGTCCCTGGCTCGGCGCCGAGATCGGCGACCTCGGCGTCGACGTGCTGCGCGCGGTGAAGCGCACCCTCGACCCCGCCGGCATCCTCAACCCCGGGATCCTCGTCGGCTGACCACGCCGACGGCGACCGACCGCGGTCCGCCCGGCGGACCACGCCCCCTTCGGCCCATCTCCGTGCCTGACTGCTCACGCGAAGGTGGACAGGTTGGTCGGTGCCCATCCTGGCCGCATAGCGGTCAGCAGATGCTGGAGGTTAATCGC
>NZ_JANEZT010000307.1 GCF_025403405.1 Frankia tisae | reverse complement strand
CAGTCACGGGGGCGTGGTCACGGGGGCGTGGTCACGGCGCCGCGGGCGCCGGGTCGGTGGCCGGCGCTCCCTCGGTGCCCCGCCTCGCGGCGGTCGTGGGCCCGGCCGGTGGGCGACGACGGGCCGGCCAGGCGACGTAGGCGGCCAGCGGCAGCAGATACACCAGCCAGACCACGACCTCGGCGACCACGGGCCGTGGCTGCAACCCCAGCACCCCGGTCAGCACGCTTGCCAGCGGCGTACCCGGGCGGACCAGCCACGACAGGTCGAACGTCCGCTGTTGGCCGAGGTCGAGCCAGCCCGCCTCGTGGGCCGTGTGCGCCGCGGTTGCCAGCAGGCCGGCCGCGATCAGGACGAGGACGAAGCCCGTGACCCGGAAGAAGCGCGCCAGGTTGATGTGCACGCCGCCGCGATAGATGCCGAAGCCGACCGCTGAGGCCACCAGCACGCCGAGCAGTGCGCCGCCGCCGGCCGAGGCCGGCGAGGTGCTCGCGTTGAACGCGGCGATGAGGAAGACGGCCGTCTCGAAGCCTTCGCGCAGCACGGCCAGGAAGGCCATGAGCACCAGCGCGCGGGTCGAGCCGCTCTCCAACGCCGACGCCGTGGCCGACTCCAACGACCCTCGCAGATCCCGGGAGTGGCGGCGCATCCAGACCACCATGTACGTCACCATCGCCACCGCGATGAGCCCGATGACCGTCTCGAGCCCCTCCTGCTGGCGCTGGGGCAGCTCCCGGTCCAGGACGTGCAGCGCGATGCCGATGCCGAAGCAGAGCAGCAGCGCCAGCGACACGCCGATCCACACCTGGCGCAGGGCGTCCCGGCGATCTCGCTGCCGGAGGAAGGCCGCGACGATGCCGACGATCAGCGACGCCTCCAGGCCCTCCCGAAGACCGATCACAAACGTGGGGAGCAAATCCGGCCTCCGTCTCTGTTCGTCCGCAGCTTCCGGCATGTGCGGTCCGTCACCTGCGGTTAACCTCAGCTAAGTTAGGGCAACCTAACGGCGTTGGCAAGAGAACCAGGACGGATGGGGCGGGCCGGCCTCGTGCCCGGAGGGCCGCCCGGGCACGTCCGCCACCTGCGCGAACGATGATCACCCCAGGGTCGCGGCGCCGGCCGGCCCAGGACCTCCGCGCGCCCCCCCGCGGGGCAAAGGCGAAACGGTAGGTCCACCATTCGCATAAGCCAGTCACCACTGGTGCACGAATGGATCGCCATGGTGGCTTTCGTGGATCGTTTTGGCCCTGTGGTCGCTCAGGCGGGCGGATCAGGTGCGGCGGCCGGTCCGATGATTTGCGCTCGAGTGACCTCACCAAATCGCTCGACATGTGTATGAACCGGCGCGGATCATCGAGGATGACGGGAATCACATCGCCCCGGCGGTGGGCGGTGGATGTGTGGGGCCGGTCGGCATCCGTGGTCGGCTCGTCCCGAGGTGGGAGTGGCTCTCCGTGGTGGTCGTAGGGTCGTCGTCGGATCGGCCGATCGCCGGCGCGAGCGCGGTGGCCGGGCTGGTCGGACCCGGGTGCCGGCACACCCCGGGCCGAGGAGTGCATCCGTATCTGCGGGTCAATTCCGAAAAAAGTTCCGCATCTGCGTCGGCATTGATCAATATTATCCGCTGGTGAGGTGTGCTGCCTTCCGTTTCGGGGCGGCGTGGGGCGTCTCCGGCAGAGTCCGCCGTTCATCGCGGGCCGGTCGGAACGCGGGATTTTTCCGTATCGTCGTGAGTACCCGCCTTAGTTGGCGCACCAGCTCGTCCCGGATGCTCGGGACGCCGCAAGATGTCAACGAAATGAACGCGCGATCTCGTGGATTATGCTCGCCTGGAAGTTCATGCTTCCGGCGCGTGGACTTCCCCGAGGTCGCCGCGAATCGCTGGCGAGGTCGGCCATTTCGTGGTCGGGTATCGGTGATGCGGCTGCGCAGGCGGTCCGCTTCGTGGCTGCCGGCCTGATCGTCAGTCCTGTGCCAGATGAGGACGGACATGAATGAAGATCGCGAGAGTTCTAGGATGACGGACGGAAGCGGATCTCATAACGGAGCGCATGTCGTCGGACGCGAACAGCGTTCGCCGGAGGGGGCGGCGGACTATCCGGTGAACGGTGGAGTGCCCACCGTGACCCGCTCGGTCTCCGGTGGCGAGATCCCGCCCATGGCGAAGCCCTATGTAGCCGCCGGCGCCCTCTTCTTCGACGACGATGACCGGGTCCTGCTCGTGGAACCGTCCTACAAGCCCGGGTGGGACATTCCGGGTGGCTTTGTCGAGCCCGGTGAATCTCCGTACTCCGCGTGCGTGCGCGAGGTGGAGGAGGAACTCGGCATCACCCCGCCGATCGGCGAGCTCCTCGCGGTCGACTGGGCCCCGCGTCCCAAGGACGGCTGGTTGGAGGGGGAGATGCTGCTGTTCGTCTTCGACGGCGGACTGCTGCCCGCCTCCTGGCGCGAGCGTATCCGGCTCGACATGGACGAGCTCGTCAACTTCGCCTTCGTGCCGGTGGACGAGGTCGACCGGCTGCTCCCGCCGTTGCACGCCCGCCGCGTCTCCGCGGCCGCCCGCCTGCGGCGCACCCCCCGCCAGGCCGGTTACCTGGAGTACGGCGAGCAGATTCCCGTTCAGCCGATGACCTGTGGGGCAGCCGGGCGCGGCGCGTCGCGTCGCCCGCCCGGCCCGACATCCGAATCCGACCTTGCCGACTGGCCGTCCGATCTCGGCGCACTGTCCGCCAATGCCCGGGAGAGCCGCGGCTGAACCGGCTGCGGGTTGAACCGGCTGCGGGTTGAACCGGCTGCGGGTTGAACCGGAATCGACTGGGTCGGCCAGCGGCCCGGGTGGATCACGGGCCGGCCGGGGCGCGGCCGAGGCGATTGCGGGTAGCGCTCAGGCCGCGTCGATGGCCATCTCGGCGAACGACGTGACGCAACGGTGGCCGCCGGCGTCGCGGTGCGGCTCACCGGGGCGCAGGACGGCGATGGTCGAGAACCCGGCGGCCGCCGCGGCGTCGAGTTCGGCGGACACGTCGGACACGAACACCGCGCGCTGCGGCACCACGGCGAGGTCCGCGGCGATCCGGCGGTAGGCGGCTGGGGCGCGTTTGGGCCCGGCACTGTCGATGTCGAAGTACCCGTCGAACAGGCTGGTCAGATCGCCTGCCGGGGTCGCGGCGAACCAGGCCCGCTGGGCTCGGGTGGAACCCGAGGAGAACACCGCCAGCCGGACTCCCGCCCGGTGCCAGCGCCGCAAGGCCGGGGCGACGTCGTCGAAGAGCTGGCCGGTAAGCTCTCCGGCGGCAAAACCCGCAGCCCAGATCAGGCCCTGTAGCGCCTTCAGCGGCGCCGCCTTGCGGTCGTCGTCGCTCCACTGCGTCAACGTGGCCACGACCCGCTCCACCGGCGCGTCGGCATCGCCGAGCAGCGACCGGGCCTCGTCGACGATCCGGCGCACCTCGGGGTCGTCGCCGTGCTCGCGGACCCACGGCCCGAGTCTCGCCCGGGCGTACGGGAACAGGGTGCCCAGCACCGCGTCGGTGGCACTTGTCGTCCCCTCGATGTCGAGCAGGGCGAGCTCGGCGGTCAGGCGCGGCGGGCTCATGAGGCCGCCGCCGGCCTCCGCGTGGCCGGCTGGGCGTTGGCGGTGCCCGGCTGGGCGTTGGCGGCGGCCCGGCGGGCGAGGTCGTCGAAGTCCGGAATCCGGGTGGCGATGTCGCTGCCGGTGAAGGCGCCGACCCAGCCATCCGGTGCCCGGAAGAACCGGACCGCGGCGAAATCCGGATCGACGCCCATGTCGAACCAGTGGGTCGTCCCCTTCGGCACGCTGATCAGATCGCCGGCCTCGCACCGCACCGCCTGTACCCGGCTGCCGACGTGCAGGTAGAACACGCCGCTGCCGGCTGCAAAGAACCGAATCTCGTCGTCGGCGTGGGTGTGCTCGGCGAGAAAGCGCTCCCGCGCGGCGGCTGCCACCTCGCGCCAGTTCTCTGCCGTAGTCGGGTGCAGGGCGGCGACGTCGACGAGGACGAATCCCTCCGCAGCAGTCAGTTCGTCAATCCTCGAGCGGTAGGCGGTGAGGATTTCCTCGGTTCCGGCGCCGGCCGGCAGGCCGGATGCGAGCGGCCACCGCTCAAAACGCACGGCTATTCCGGCCAATACCGCCCTGATGCGCGCGGGATCGGTGGTTTCCTCGAGGAGGCGCGGCCGGGCTTCGGCCGCCCACGTCGTGAGATACGTCATCGCCTGTCAATGTTCCGCCGGGCCGGGGCGCGGGTCAAGGGCGACGCCCGGTGCTGCCGGGCGGGTGCATCTCGGCCGTTTCCCGGTGCGCGGCCCGTGAGTATCGGCTACCGTCCGATCATGGTGGATGCCGGCGGGCCCGAGCCGCGGCCGCTGGTCTGGACGGGCTCCTCACTGCGCCTGCTCGACCAGACCGCGCTGCCCGAGGCACTCGTCCACCTGGAGGTGGACGACCCGGACGAGCTGGTCGCCGCGATCCGCCGCCTTGCCGTGCGCGGGGCGCCCGCGCTCGGGGTCGCCGGGGCCTTCGGCGTCGCGCTCGCACTGCGCAGCGCCGAGCGCGAGGGCTGGGAGACCTGGCGGCTCGACGCGGCGCTGGGCCGGCTGCGGGCCGCCCGCCCGACCGCCCTGGCGCTCGCCGCCGGCGTCGACGCGGCCGCCCGGCGGATTCCCGACGGCATGTCGGCGGTGCTGGCGGTGGCCGAGCGGCTCGCCGTCGAGGACGAGACCGCCAACCGGGCGATCGGCCGGCACGGCGCCGACGGCGTGCTCGCCCGAACGACCCGGCGCCCCCTGCGGGTGTTGACGCACTGCAACACCGGCTCGCTCGCGACCGCCGGGTGGGGGACCGCGCTCGGCGTCATCCGAGAGCTGCACGCCCGCGGCGCGGTCGAGGTCGTCCACGTCGACGAGACGAGGCCGCTGCTGCAGGGCAGCCGGTTGACCGCCTGGGAGCTCGCCCGCGCCGGCATCGACTGCCGAATCCAGGCCGACAGCGCCGCCGCGGGCGCGATCCTGCGCGGTCTCGTCGACGTCGCGCTGGTCGGCGCGGACCGGATCGCCGCCAACGGGGACGTCGCGAACAAGGTCGGCACGGTCGGGATCGCGCTGGCCTGCGCCTACGCGGGCATCCCGTTCGTCGTCGCCGCCTCCCGCTCGACGATCGACCCGGGCACCCCGTCGGGGGCGGACATCCCGATCGAGGAGCGCGACGGCGCCGAAGTGCTCTCGCTTGCCGGCCGGGCGACCGCCCCGCCGGGCGTCCGCGGCTTCAATCCCGCGTTCGACGTCACCCCCGCCCAGCTGGTCAGCCTCCTCGTCACCGAGGACGGCGCCGAGCCGGGCGGCCCGGTCTCCACCGTCACCTCGGTCAGCTGACCGTCTGCTCGGCGGTTCGCACGGCCCACTCGCACAGCCACTCCACCGCTTCAGCTCGGTGCCGCACGGCGAGCAGGTCGGCGCCCCAGACGTACATCCCGTGCCGCGCGACGAGGGCCGCGGGCGTCGCCGGGTCCCACGCCGCGCTCATCCGCCCGGCGAGTACGGCCATGTCCTGACTGTTCGCAACGACCGGCAGCCGGACCGGATCCCCTTCGGCGGCGCGCCCGAGTGCCTTGAGCATCTCGTGGTCACGCAGGGTCAGCCCGTCCGGGAACCGGTCGGCGGCCAGCACCGAGGCGACCGTGTGCAGATGGACGACCGCCGCGGCCCCGGTCAGCCCGATCAGCCGGGCGTGTAGGACGGCTTCCGCGGACGGCCGCCGCGGACGATCGCCCGTCCGTGACTCGCCCGCCGACGGCGTCGCCGCCAGCCCGGTCGGCGTCCGTCCCGTCGGTACCCCGGCTCCGTCCAGCTCGACGACGTCGGCCGCGGTGAGGGCGCCTTTGTCCAGGCCGCTCGCGGTGACGAGGATCCGGATGGGATCCGTCCCAACGACCACCGAGAGGTTGCCGGAGGTCGCCCGCATCCAGCCGAGCCGCGCGTAACGCGCCGCCTCCTCGGCGAGTTCGGTGCCCGGTTCGAGCCCACTACTGCTACTGCTGGTGTCGGCGCTGCTGGCGTCGTCCCTGCCGCTGTTGTCGCCGGGCGCCGCCGGTGCTGTGGTCACGGGGCGAGTATGGGCGCGCGCCGGGACTGTCGCGGCGGATCCGGCCGGTCCGCCGATGGGTTAGCACATGATCATCTGGCAGGGTTGGAGACTCTGTGGAAGCATTCACGTGCTTGGAGTAACTGAATCGACATGTCTGCCGGCTGCCGCCGGGGCGGTCTCGGCGACGGAGGGGGTGTCGTGTGCGTAGGTACCTGGTCGAAGTTCTCGGAACGTTCGTGCTGGTTCTCGGCGGGGTGGGGACGGCTGTGCTGGCGCGTGACTACGTGGGCGTGCTCGGGGTCGCGCTGGCATTCGGCCTGGCGCTGCTCGTGTTGGTATACGTGATCGGGCCGATCTCCGGTTGCCACGTGAATCCGGCGGTGACCCTCGGGATGTTGCTGTGCCGGAAGATCGAGCCACGGCACGCGCTGGGTTACGTGGCGGCGCAGTGCGTGGGCGCGATCGTCGCCGCGGGGACGGTCTGGCTGCTCGCCGACGCGGGACCGGTCGGGTATTCGGCCGGAGTACAGGGGCTCGGCGCCAACGGCTATGGCGTGCACTCGCCGGGCGGCTACGGCCTCGGTGGCGTCTTCCTCGTCGAGATTCTGCTCACCGCGCTGCTGGTGTTCACGGTGCTCGGCGCGACCGACGTCCGGGCGCCGTTCGGCTTCGCGGGCCTCGCGATCGGTCTGGTCCTCGCCCTGTGCCACCTGGTCAGCATCCCGCTCGACGCCACCTCCGTGAACCCGGCCCGCTCGCTGGGCCCGGCCGTCTTCGTCGGGGGTTGGGCGCTCGGGCAGCTCTGGCTGTTCATCCTGGCGCCGGCGATCGGCGCCGCCCTCGCCGCGGCCGTCTACCTCGGGCTGCATCCGGGACAGCAGGTCAGCGCGTCCACCGCGGAAGCCGAGCTGCCGCAGGAGTCGCTGCGCCGGATCGCGCAGGAGACCGCCCGGCTCATCCGCGGTGGGGTGGAGTAGCCCCAAGCGCCTGAGCGGCGCCGCCGAGGTCCAGCCCTGGGCGGCGTTCGTCCCCCGCCTGCAACAAATGGTAACAACAGGACGATTGTCCGGGTTGAAGTGTGACAGTAGTCTGCGGTCACGCAAAACTGAGCCTCCGGCGTGCGCGGACCGGCGACGGGGTACGGCAAATGACGCCGGACCGACCCGTGACGGCGCGCGGAAGCGGCCCCGGCAAACCTGCCACAGCAGATTTCTACGACAGATCGCCAGGGCGAACACCCGGCGGGCCAGATGGTCAGGCGACAGGGGTGGTGCAGGCATGTCAAGGGTGATTCGAGCCGCTCTCGTCCAGGCTCGCTGGACCGGCGACAAGGAAACGATGATCAAGGCGCACGAGGAGTACGCCCGATCCGCCGCCGCCGACGGGGCGAAGGCGATCTGTTTCCAGGAGCTGTTCTACGGCCCATACTTCTGCCAGGTGCAGGACCCCGCCTACTACGCCTACGCCGAGTCGATCCCCGGGCCGACGACCGAGCGTTTCCAGGCGTTGGCCGCCGAGCTCGGCATGGTCATCGTGCTGCCGATGTACGAGCAGGAGCAGCCTGGGGTGCTGTACAACACCGCGGCCGTCCTCGACGCCGACGGTCGCTATCTCGGCAAGTACCGCAAGACCCATATCCCGCATGTGACCGGGTTCTGGGAGAAGTTCTACTTCCGGCCGGGGAATCTGGGATTCCCGGTCTTCGACACCGCGATCGGGCGTGTCGGCGTCTACATCTGCTACGACCGCCATTTCCCCGAGGGCTGGCGGGCGCTCGGCCTGAACGGCGCCGAGATCGTGTTCAATCCGTCGGCGACATCCCGGGGCCTTTCCAACTATCTGTGGAAACTGGAGCAGCCGGCCGCGGCGGTCGCCAACGAGTACTTCGTCGGCGCCATCAACCGGGTCGGGATCGAGGATCTCGGCGACGACGACTTCTACGGGACGTCCTACTTCGTCGACCCCGAGGGCACCTTCGTCGAGGGCACCGGCGACGCGCACGAGCCCGAGCTGATGGTCCGCGACCTCGACCTGGACCTGCTGGCCGAGGTGCGCAACCGCTGGGCCTTCTACCGGGACCGGCGGCCGGACACCTACGGCGACCTCACCGCCCCCTGACCCCTCACCGCCCACTGAAC
>NZ_JANEZT010000306.1 GCF_025403405.1 Frankia tisae | reverse complement strand
CAGGCGGCTGCGAGGTTGCGATCGCTCTTCTCCGACTGCGGACCTAACGGACTTAATCGGCGGTCGTCCTCGCGAGCTCGATGAGACGGTTAACGGCGTGGGGGATCTGGGCCTCCAGCTCCGCGGTCATACTCGACATGACCGCTTCTGCGTCCGCTGACGGCACGAAACTCCGCTCCTCTCCTCGCCACACAACCTCGAGCGGCGGACTCATGGGCGACGCCGATATGTAGATTCCAGCGACGAGCCTCGACCGCGGGTCCCCTGCCTGTTCAGACACTGTGAACAGGACATTGAGCGTGACACTGCGGGGCCCACTTCGATTCGTCGTGAGGATCGCGGTAGCGAGCCACTTTCTACGAGGCATGTTCACGCCGAGCGCTGCCGCGGCAAAGTGATCGCGGCCGATTGTGAACCGGTTCGCCTCTGTGAATCCATCATCGTGAAGCCAGGCTGCCAGCCCCGCGGCGGACGACGCCCACGCCGCTGCCGCGGCAAGGAGAACCTCACCGAGCCGTGCGTGCTCCGCCCGCGCGTCCACGACTGGCTCCGTGAGCATGCGCAATTCCCGCGCTTGCTCCGCGAGGCTCGGCCGCGGCCCGCTTCGTGGAGGTTCCGGGTCGAGCCACGACTTGAGATTCTGGTGCACCTCTTCCATCGTGGGCCTTTCGTGAGGGTGGTGGGCGGTGCAGTGCTCGACCAGACGATCGAGGAGATCGCCGCGGCGTACCTCGACGTAGTCGGTGATGCGGTGCCCCCGGACCCCCGACAAATGCATCCCTGGGACGGGATAGGTCTGGCCGGTTGCGAGCACCCAGAGGGTCTTGGCGAGGGAGTAGACATCGGCGGCCCTGCCGTCGGAATCCGCAGGATGGTCGAGCATCTCGGGGGCGATGTACCAATGCGGGCCGAGCTTGCGATCGTTGTCCGTCAGCGCTTCCTGACCAGGCGCGCTGACCAGCCCGAAGTCACCCAGCGCTGGCCCGTCGTCGTACCAGTACAGGTTCTCGGGCTTGAGGTCGCGATGCGAGATCCTCCGCGCCGCGAGCATCGCGAGCGTTCCCGACAGAGCGGCGAACGCGCCGACGAGGTCGGTAATGGGTGCCCCGGCGAGGTGCTGCTTCAATCCCACTGCCTGCGGCATGACCAGGTAGGCCGTGCCATCCTTCGGGCGATCGGGAAGATGGGCGTCGACCACTGGGACGATGCCCTTGACGTCGGTCAACTCCCGTACGCGCTCGACCTCGTTGACGAACCTCTGGTAGAGCACATTGCGCTTGTTTGGCTTCGCCTTGAAGAGCTTGATCGCCCAGCGTTCTTGTCTGCTGTTCGCGGCGAGCCAGACCTCGCCGCTGCCCCCACCGCCGAGATAGTCGACGAGCAGGTACTCGCCGAAGCGGTCGTTGCGCTTGAAGCCTGTTCTGGGTGGTCTCACGAGCCAGCCGCCTTTCCGGAGGGCATTCGATCTTCCCAGATCGGATGCTGGCCTGGTGAACCGGGCGTCATGAGGCGACCGCGAGTGCGCGGAGGTTCGCCGCGGTGTTGCCGTCCTGGTCGACGTCGGTGCCGCAGTCCGAGCAGGGGTCTGAGACTGGCAGGGTCGCGTGTTCGAGTGACCTGTATTCGCCAGATCGAAACGGTGATCATTACTTGTGGTGATGGTGATCGTCTCGTGACAGTTGGGGTCAGACCTGAGCCCGGGGTCCGGGACTGGCAGGGAAGGTTTACTCGGGCAGGAGGTCGCGTGGCAGCGGCTGGATGCCGGCGTTTCGCAGGACCTGTTCGACGAAGTCGTTCTTGGCGTTGGTGTAGGCGTTGCGGTTGTTTCGATGCTCGACGGCGAGGCGCCTCTTGAGGTTGGCGTAGTCCTCGCGGAGGCTGGGGTCGGCGCGCAGCGTGTCTCGGAACGCGAGCAGCGCCTTGGCGTGGGGGTGGTTGTGCTCGACCAGGTGCAGATGGTGGGTGCGGGCTTCGGGTCGCGGACGTAGGAACCAGAGCCGGTAGTGCCGGCACGGGTCCTCGGGCCAGAACAGCCATCCGTCTTCTTCCAGCGTCGGAACCGCGGCCTGTGCCTTGTCGAGCGAGCGCACGGGGGCGAGAAGATCGACGACGGGCTTGGCGGGCATTCCGGCAACCGCGGTGGACCCGATGTGTTCGACCGCGGCGGCCAGCCATGGCGCCAGGAGGGTCGAGAGCCGGTCTTGCTGGTCGGCGAACCGCGCGGGCCACGTCGTGTCGTAGGCGACGATGTGAACGGGCTGGTCAGCGGACATGCGAATGGCCTCCCGGGGCGTAGTGGGTCCAGGTGCCGCCGGCGTCGGCGCGGTGCCACTGGGTGGTGATCGGGTGGTAGCCGAGAGCCTGTGCGACGACCGGGGCCGGTGCCTGCAGGACGAGTTGGCGTAGCGCGGCGGTGCGGGCGGCCTGGATCGGGATCCCGAGGGCGCGGATCTGGTCGAGCAGGCTGCCGGGGTGCAGCGGCTGGCCGGCGCGGCGGCCGGGGAACAGCCAGCGGCTGTCCGGGTTTGTGGCGGTGGTCATGTTGTCCCGGTGGGCTGCCGCGGTCAGTAGGAGAGCGGCGAACGGTTCGGGCACCGGGACGGGTGGGTCGCCGATCCGGAGGAGGACCTGGTCGCCGTCGCGGGTGAGGTCGTCAATGGTGAGGCGCACGATGCGGCTGGCGGGCTGGGCGTAGAGCAGCATCAGGCAGGCCGCGGCGCGGGTCGGCGGCGAGCCGGTCTCGCTGGTCAGGACGGATTTGACCAGGTCGAGGCGGCGCCGCTGGGTGAGGGGCTCCGCGCGGACGATCTGGAGGCGGGGAAGGTCGAGGCGGGGAAGGCGGCCGCTGCCCATCGCCCAGGTCAGGAAAGCCCGCAAGGAGCGCTTCGCGTGGTCGAGGTGAGAGGCGTGCCAGACGTCGACATCTGCCTGAGTGAGCGTCCCCGGCGTCTGGCCGCGTTCGTCGAGCCAACCCAGGAACAGCCGGGCCTGGATGAACTGCGCGGCCGCTTCTTTGCGGGAGTGCGGTGTCAGCGGGCGCGCCACCGCCCGATGGCGGAGCCGCGGAAGCTGTGACCACGTTCCGAACTGGCGCAGCAGCTGGGCGTGGGGCTGGCGGTCGAACTCGGCCAGCTGGCGGTGCAGCCAGGTCTCGTGGTGCAGCAGCTGCTTGTCGACGGTGGGCAGCGCGCCGCAGGCCATCAGCAGGTCCCGGAGGTAGGCGACGGTGCGCCAGTTCGGCAGCGCGTGCAGGGCCTCGTGCGTCAGCGCGAGGCGCTCCGTGGCCAGGTCGGCGAGCAGTTCGCGGACCTGGAGGCTGCGCAACCAGGACAGGCCGCTTCTCGGCCTGGGCATCGCGCGCAGCGCGTCAAACAGCGGCGCCAGCGGTGGGCTGACGCAGCCGGTGCCGTCGTCGAGGGCGGCGGTGAGCTGATCGGTGAGGGTGCAGCGCTCACAGAGCCGCCCGCCAAGCAGCAGGCCCTCGAAGCCGCAGCGGGAGCAGAAGAAGTCGCGGGTGATTCCGGCGCAGTCCCGGCAGATCGCGGCCCCGTCGTCGCGGCCGGGAAGGAGCCGCTGGGCCTGGCAGCCGGGGCAGCGACCGTAGGTCCGGGCGGCCCGGTCGTAGCAGCTGCGGCAGATCGGCCCGTCCGACCAGTTCGCTGCCAGGCCCGCCTTCCGGCCGCAGCGCGCGCAGACACGGACGTGCCAGCGTTCGTACTGCTCGGCGGTATAGCGGCCAGTCCGGGCTGTCATTCAGGCCGCAGCCGGGCCCGTTTCGGCCGGATCTCACCGGCCAGGTCGACCGGCGCCGGCACGTCGTTCGCGGCCGCCCGCCGCAGCGTCGCGTTGACTGCGCGGGTGGCGATGAGTTCGGCTGGGGTCACATCGAGGATGTCGCAGAGGGCCGCAAGCACCGGCAGCGAGAGCCGTTCCGGCGTGCCGGTGACCATCCGGTGGACCTGCGAGGCCGACAGGGTGATGCCCCGCTCAGCGAGCAGCGGGACGAGGTCACTGGTGGTGAACAGTCCGCGGGTGGCCATCACCTCGCGCAGCCGCCACTGGTAGCTGACCTGCCGTCTGATCGTCATCGCGCCTTCTCCGTCGGCGTCAGGGCCGCGGCCAGCGTCTGGTCGAGCGCGCGGCGCAGGGTGCGGGTCCGGAAGTCCGAGGACACGCAGGTGTAGATCGCGGTGGTCGAGGCGTGCTCATGGCCGACCTGCTGCTGGACGAACAGCGCGTCGTAACCGTCCTCGATCAGGTGGGTCACGTAGGAGCGGCGTAGCGAGTGGACGTCGAGCGCCGGGTCCAGGCCGAGCGCGTCGCGGTAGGTGGAGAACCTGGCGTTGATCTGCGTGAGCGCGACCCGCGGCGCCCGTTCTGACGGCCAGAGCGCCGGGCAGTCCTGCGGGGCGAGCAGCGGCCGGAACTCCTCCACCCACTCCGCGAGGATCTCCGGGGTCCACGTCCAGACGGTCAGCACGCCGCGCCGTTTCGGTGGCGAGCCCTTCGAGGCCTTGCCGAACCGGACCTGGCAGACGCCGTAGTCGCCGAACTCGGGGCCGTGCGGGTTACGGCCGAAGTCGGCGAGGTCGAGCATCCGGACCTCGCGCCGACGCAGCCCGTAGGAGTAGGCGACCTTGAACAGCACCGCGTCGCGGAACGCCGGCAGCCAGCCCTTGCGGCCAGCCGCGCGGATCCGGCTGACCTGCTCGTCGGCGTGGTCGAAGAACGCCTGGAGCTCGTCGAGCGTGAACGCCCGCTTGCCCGGGTCGCTCTCGGACTGCTGGGCGTGCACCGCGGTGTTCCACTCGTGGCAGATCTGCACCGGATGGGTGCCGAACTGCTGCTCACAGCGGTCCGGCCAGCCGTAGGCGGGATCGGTGAGGTAGGTGCAGAACAGCCGGACCGCCTCCTGGTAGTTCCGCAGCGTCGACCGGCGCAGGTTCCTCACCGCGCGAAGGTCGGTGCACCACTCGTCAACCATCTGCGCCGTCCAGGCCCAGGGGAACGCCTCGGCGTGTCGGGCGAACGCCCGCACCGCGCGGACACGCCCCTCGACGGTGCCGGCCGCCAGGTTGCGGGCTGCCTGCTGGCTGGTCCAGCCCTCCAGCATCGCGGCGAACACCTGCTCGTCCGCCCGCAGCAACGGCACCCCGGCCACCAGGTGCAGCCCTGCCGCACCCGCCACCGACTCCCGATCCGCCACTGACCGCGACCTCCAATCTCACGCATCCGATGCGAGATTCCTGCATCAGATGCGAAACGGCTGGTCGCGGGTACCCGCGCGCACCGCGCGGCGACCCATGAGCCGACGATCTTCGGCGCCGATGGTGGAGAAATCCCAGGTCAGATCAGGTACAGACCGGGCCGCATGCACCTTGGCGTGTATTCGCATCCGATGCGATTCGCGCTACTTGGTGGATCCGTACAGCGGTTGGCGCTAGCGATGATCGTGACGTGTGATCTGGATCAGCGCCGGTGGTACTGATCCAGGCGGTCGAAGAAGGTGTCGAGGAGCTCCTTCGCGGCCTGGTCGTCGCCGAGCTCGGCTCCGCCGAATCGGTAGACCTCGTAGCCCTTCAGGCGTAGCTCGCGGTCTTCGCGGACCATCGCGGCGTAGCGGCCTGAGTCGGCGCGGCCGCCCGGGTCGGCGTAGTGCTGCTTGCCGTCGCACTCGATGACGACGCGGGCGCGGTGCGGCAGGAGCAGGAGGAAGTCCATCCGCTGGCGCGGCAGCGGGCCGGGTGCGCGCCGCTGGGTCTGGGTGTAGGGGTCGTAGTGCAGGTACACCTGGGGGATCATCGCTGGGATGTCGGGGCCGAGCTGGACGTAGCGCTCGGCGTAGGTGCGCAGGATTCGCCTCTCGGCGTCGTTGTCGCCCAGGGACCGGTCCAGTCGGCGGTACAAGCTGCGTGAGATCTCGCGTTCCGGTTCGCCGGTCATCCCCTGGCGGTCGGCCCACCAGTCCGTCAGTTCGGTCCACGTGAGTCCGTGCGCCGCCAGCGCCCGGTCGTAGACGAGGCAGCCCTGCTCGTTACGGACGATGCGCAGATCGTTGTTGACCGCGTCGTCAAGCACGATCTCGGGCTTTGGCCCGACGGCGGCGAAGATGAGGTTCTTCAGCGTCCCGCTGACTCCCGAGCCGATTCGGTGGTGGCCGAAGACCGGCGCACCGCTGATGGCGTCGATCTGGATGAGCTCGTACCCGTCGTAAGCCAGCACCCCGTTGAGGAACTCCTGCAGACGTCGGACCTCGGCAGGGTCGGTTCGTACGGACGGGTGCAGCATCTCTGCCAGGAACAGCAGGAGCCTGCCGTCCTCGGCGACCAGGCCAAACCGGGTGTCGTGGAAGATCCAGTCGTTGTCCCAGTCGTCGTTGAGCCACCGGTGCTGGCAGATGTCCTGTGCGGCGGTGGCGAACCGGGGGTCGCGGCTGGGCAGGCTGTCGAGGTCGTAGAGGCGGCTGAGGAAGTCGACCTCTTCGAGGACGCCGCTCCAGTGCGTCTGCATGTCACGAAGGCCCTCGATGAGCCGGCGGCGGGTAACCTCTGTGATCCGGTTTTCAGGGGCCACGGAGTTCGTTGGAGGGGCTGGCATCAGACATCGACCTCGGTCTTTTGGGGGGATGATCAGGGGTTCTTGTGCCAGGGGGCGTCGGGGTCCGCGAGGGTGTCGAGGATCAGCTGGCACCAGGTGAGGGCGGCGTTGACCGCGAGGTGGGCGTGGCGGGCGCCCAGGCCGCCTCGGGTCGCGGTGGGTCCGTGGCCGGTGCCTGCCCGGTTGCGCAGCTCGTTGACGCCGACCGCGATGCCGGTGACCGATCCGAGGATCTTCTTTACTGGGTCGCTGCCGTCCGGCCCTGGCGTGGCGGTCGAGCGGTGCAGGCCGAGCGCCTTCTGTGCCTGGCCGATGAGGGCGGGCATGTCGGCCTTGTCATCGACGGACAGGCCGCGTTCGACCAGAACGACCTTCGCGGTGCTCTCGATGAGCTCCTTCGCGCTGCCGATCGCGAGAGCGGGGTCGTCGCCGGCGGCGCGTTGGATCCGGTCGAGGTGCTCGCGGATCGCGGACGGGTCCTTCAGACCGCTTAGGGCGGTCTCAGGCAGCCGGGGGCCGAGCGGGACCAGGTGGCCGCTGTCCTCGTCGAGGACGTAGCCGTCGCGGCGAAGAGACCTGAGGAACCTGAACCGGCTTCCAAGGTCGGAAGGCACACCGTCGACCAGGCGCTCGAAGGCCCGTAGTGCCCGTGTGACGTGGCCGAGGTCAGTCCAGTCGACGGCTTCGAGGTACGCCTGGGTAAGGACTCGCCGCGCGCTGGAGTCCTCGTAGGCGCAGGCGGGGCTGGGAGCGAAGCCCTCGTCCTGAAACGCCGCGCGGATCTCGAGCACGGTGCTGTCGGTCATGAGGGCGCGGAACAGCCCGCGGGTCGTTGAGCCGATCAGTTCGGCGCTCATGGTTCTGTCCTGGTCCGAGAGGCGCTGGCGAGGGTCGGCCGGTTGCCGATGCTGGTCTTGTCGAGGTGGCCGTAGACGGTGGAGCGAGGGACGCCGAACATGGCGGCGATCTGGGCGACGGTGTGCTGGCCGTCGTCGTAGAGCCGTTGGGCGAGCGCGGCCTGGTCGGCGGTGAGCCGGGGCCGCCGGCCGCCGGCGCGGCCGCGGGCCCGCGCGGCGGCGAGGCCGTCGTGGGTGTTGGCGACGATGAGCTCGCGTTGGTACTCGGCGAGGACGGACAGCATCCCGAACATGGCGCGGCCTTCAGCGGTGGCGGTGTCGATGCCCTGCTCGATGACGTGCAGCCCGACCTCGCGGTCGCGCAGCTCGGCGCCGAGGGTGACCAGGTGCAGCAGGGAGCGGCCGAGCCGGTCGAGGCGGGTGACCTTGAGCGTGTCGCCGGCGCGCAGGAGCTGCATGATGAGGTCGAACTTCGGGCGGGTCGCCTTCGCGCCGGACGCGATGTCGAGGTGGATGTCGCGTTCGGCGACGCCGGCGCGCAGGAGCGCGTCGACCTGGTGGTCGGGGTTCTGGTCCGCGGTCGAGACCCGCGCATAGCCGATCAACACAGCGCCGGAATCTACCGCAGGCGATCGTTTACCGACATTGAATTTCGACGCGGTTTGTCGACGCTTGGTGAGGGCTCTGCGGCTGGTCGTGTCGATGTTCGAAGTCGTCTGCATTGATGTCCGTACTCGTGTGCACGTGAGTTGGTGGCCTGCTGGTCGCATCGCTGGTGATCGAGGGCGGGGGTCAGGGG
>NZ_JANEZT010000305.1 GCF_025403405.1 Frankia tisae | reverse complement strand
GGCCGGCACGCCCTGGACACCACCCGCCGCAGCCCCGCCCTGACGTCCCCGCAGCACCCGGCCACCGCGACCGTAGCCGGCGCGGCCTAACCGCATGCCTTGATCACAAACCACGTGAATGTTTACGTCTGGTCGTCGAACCCGCAGGAACGACTGAACAAGGAAATCCGTCGACGCACTGACGTTGTGGGTATCTTCCCTGACCGTGGGGCCATCATACGACTCGTCGGCGCCGTCCTGGCCGAGCAACACGACGAGTGGATCGAAACCCACCGCTATTTCGGCCTGGAAATCCTCGCGAAAGTCGACGCGGGGAACACGCCGGCCGACACACCCGAGATCAGCGTGACACCCGAAGCACTCACCGCCTAAACTAAACCTAGGATCACGCGGAGTTACCCTCCGTACACCACGCCGCTGGACGTGACCCGGCCGACTGCGGGCGGGTAGCGTGCCGACGCAGCGTCTCCTCCAGCGACACGTCAAGGTAGAACACGAAACTGCGCCCCCGATGGGCCCGAAGCAGACCGCTGATCATGGCAGCGTGGCGAGACGCGGCGAGGATGCCCTCCAGCACGACGTGATAGCCATGATCAAGACAGAATCGGACCGTCTGATCGATCAGCGCAGGAGTAACACCGCCTGGCTGGTCCCATTCCCGCAGGAGGATAGGGCGCAGATAGTCCTGCTCCACCAGCGCGACACCACGCCCGGACCGCGCCCGCACCGCCCTCGCGACCGAGCTCTTCCCCGCTCCCGAGTTACCCCTGATCACCACCAGCGCTGTCGCAGTCGACCCGACCATCGAACCATCCGGCATAGACGCCGATGCTGCCAGCACGAACCGCGACAGCGTGCGAACCACCGAACCAAATCGCGTTTCTCCGCACGGCGAGCCCCGCGGTCCAACACGTGCCAGCCGGAGTCAGCGTGCATGTGCTCCCTGTCCGGCAAACATCGTCGCGCTGCTGGCCCCGGCGGACCGTCGTGGTGGCTACCGGAGGGACGCCACTGCCTCGGCGTTCGGCGACGACGAAGCTCAGCTGTGCTTCCACCAAGCCAACGCTCTCACCATCTGCGAGACAGCCAGGGGCACGGCGGGTTACCGGGGCCTTCTTCACCAATGGTGGTTTCGGCTCGACACGCTGGCCGGGCCGGCGAGATGGGCACCGTGAGTGATGGCATCGGGCGATAGGAGCCTGCGCGGCAATCGGTCTTGAGCTGCCGGTCATCACCGCGGTGAGGCAGGCCCACCGTTCTCCAGGATCGCGAGCAGGGCGGTCAGCCGGGTGGCGCGGGTCGCCGGGTTCGAGGCCGTCAGCAGGCGGTGCAGGACGGAGTAGCGATCGGCACCGTTCAGCGCGGCGAACGCCGAGCCGGCCGTCGGGGACGCCGCCAGCGCGGCCACCAGGTCGTCGGGGACCTGGGCCTTCGCCGCCCCCGGGTAGGCCCGGTCCCAGCGACCGTCCAACTTCGCGCGCTCGATCTCGGCCTGCCCCCGGGGCCGCATCCGGCCCTCCTCGATCAGTCGCGCCACCAGGACGGTGTTGCGCTCCGACCACAGTGAGGCCTTACGGCGCGGGGTGAAACGCTGCTGGAAGGTGGCGGCGTCCAGGCTCTTCTTCTGCCCGTCGATCCAGCCGCTGCACAGCGCCTCCTCAAGCGCGAAGTCGTAGCGCAACGACGTCGGCGACGTGGTGCCCTTCTTCGCCAGGACCAGCCAGACGCCGTCGGAGACGTCCTCGTTCACGTCGAGCCAGGCCCGCCACGCGACGCCGTCGGCGACGATCAGCAGCTCCGGCACGGCGGCGGTCCGCACCCTGGTCCCGGCCGCCTCGCCACCCACACCCATGGTGACGAGCGTACAAAGCCCGGACGTCGCCGAACCGGGCGTCGTTTCCGGGCAGGGGTGGCCGCGGGCGGCGAGCTGCTCGCGGACGACGACCCGGGCGCAGGAGACCGCTGAATAACAGGTACACCGGCCTGGCGTCTGCTCGAAGCAGGCAACCGTGACCTCGAAGGACTGCCGACGGGTGCTCACCGTCAACGACGCTGGCTCTCCCCGGACGTAGCCCATGACCAGCGTCCGTTTCGGTTATGGGGCCCCGCCGGTTGTCCAGGGGGCGAGGGTGATGTCCTTGCCGAGCAGGCGGGCGATCGTCGCGCGGTGGACCTCGTCGGGGCCGTCGTAGATGCGGGCGTAGCGGGCCCGCCGGTACATCGCTTCCAGCGGTGTGTCGGGGGTGAGGCCGAGCGCGCCGTGAACCTGGACGGCCCGGTCGACGACGTCGTGCAGCAGGGCGGCACCGCGGGTCTTGACCATCCCGATCTCGAGGCGGGCGGGTGAACCACGGTCGACGGCCTCCGCGGCGGTGATCAGCGCGGCGCGGTGGTAGAAGATGTCCGTCGCGGATTCGGCGATGTAACGCTGGATCTCGCCTTTGTCGATGAGGCGGGAACCGTGGGCGAAGCGTTCGTTGGCCCGGGCCACCATCAGTTCGAAGGCTCGCTGCATCTGTCCGAGCCACCGCATCGCGTGGAAGATACGGCCGGGGCCGAGCCGCTTCTGGGCGATGACGAAGCCGTTGCCGCGCGCGCCCAGCAGGTTGGTCGCCGGTACCCGGACGTCGGCCAGGCGGATCTCGCAGTGGTCGCCTGTGACGCTGTGGCGGGTGCCGAGTGTCGGCACGCTGCGCACGACGGTGTAACCGGGGGAGTCGGTCGGCACAATGATTGCTGACACCCGGCGGTGCCGGTCGGCGTCGGGGTCGGTGACGGCGAAGACGGTGGTGAAGGAGGCGATGTTGGCCCCGGTCGTGAACCACTTGTGCGCGTTGACGACCCACTCGTCACCGTCGAGTACCGCGGTGGAGCGGATCAACGTGGGGTCGGAGCCGGCGACCTCCGGCTCGGTCAGGCCCACCGAGGAGCGGATCTCACCGGCGACGAGCGGTCCCAGCCAGCGGTCGCGCTGCTCGGGGCTGGCGTGCTCCCGCAGCATCAGCGAATCCTGCATGGACCACGTCCCGACGGCGTTCTGCCCGTAGTGCGAACGTCCGATGGCCTCGTTGAGCAGCACGGTCTCCATGAAGGACCGACCGCCCCCGCCGAGGTCCGCCGGATGCCCGAGGGCCCAGATCCCGCTGGTCTTCGCCGCGGCCCGCAGCCGCGCCAGCCGGGCGACAGCCTCGTCCCCGCCTTCGTCCAGCTCGGGTTCGGCGGGGATCACCTCCTCGTCGATGAACCGCCGGACCTGGGTCTGTAGATCGTCGAAGTCCTTGCTCACCGTCGTCTCCTCGACTCGGCCGGCCCCACGCATGGATGTGACGTCAATGGTCGTGACTGGTGGTCCGCAGCAGGTCGGCGGCCTCCGTCAGGTGGAACCGTACGAACTGGGCGTACTCCCGCAGGTCCTCGGTGGCGTCCATGTCACCGGCGATTCGACGCAGGTAGATCGCGTCCTTGATGATCGCCGCGCGCCAGTGCTCGAAGGCCAGGTACACCACGAGCTGGCTGAGATCGCGGCCGGTGGCTGCCGCGTAGAGCCCCGCCAGCTCCCGGCCAGGAAGGAAGCCCGGGCGTTCGGAGACGCGCTGGGCCGGATGGGTGATCCGGCCGCGGCTGCTCTCCCAGTAGATGAGGAGGTGGGCGAGGTCGGTGAGCGGGTCACCGATCGTGGCCATCTCCCAGTCGAGAATCGCCTGGAGGCGGACCTGCCCGTCGGACAGGTCGACGACGAGGTTGCCCAGCCGATAGTCGCCGTGCACGAGCGAGGAGTACCGCGGGGCGGGGATCCGTTCGAGCAGGAGCGCGCCGAGCCGCTCGACCTCGGGCAGCTCGCTGTGCGCGACGGCGTTCCACTGCCGCAGCCAGCTGGTGATCCGCCGCCGTAGGAAATCGCCGGGCCGCCCGAACCCGTCGAGGCGCAGATCGTCCTCGCCGAGCTCGTGCAGGCGGGCCAGCGTGCTGATCACCTGACGGGAGAGCTCGGTGGCCTGCGACGCGGAGACGCCCGCCGCGTCGCCGGGGCCGTGCACGATCGTCCCGGCCTGATAGTCCATCAGGTAGAACGGCGCACCGAGAACGTCCGGCTCCTCGTGGTAGGCATGCACGGCCGGGGTGGGCAGCCCGCGGCCGCGCAGGGCGTCGAGCACCGTGAACTCCCGGTGCATGTCGTGGGCTCGGGGGGCCGTCTGGCCGAGGGGCCGGCGCCGCAGCACGTACCGGCGGTCGTCCAGCCGCAGCAGGTACGTCAGGTTGGACGTGCCGCCGGCGAGCAGTTCGATCGACAGCGCCCGATACGGGGGCACGCACCGGGCGAGGAACGCCCCCAGGGCCGCCTGGTCGACCAGGCCCAGCGGATCCGTCCTTGCCATGGCTGCCCGTCCCTTCGCTGCCCGATCGGGCGCAGTGGTGCTCGCCGCGCCACGCCGCTTTCGGACCGGCGATGGCAGCCTGGGGGCTCAGCGAGCGAGCCCCCAGATACTCAGTAATTGACGATTTTGTAAACATTATTCTTGTGATGGGCCCCTTGCAAGGGCTTCGAGGGGGCTCGAGGCGAGAGATGCCCAAATCGTTGAGAAGATCGTCAACTTCGCGCTCAGAGGTCACCGAGTAGGCCACGCGCCAGGATCACCGCGACTGTGTCGTCCGCCGTGTTCTCCCCCGGCCAGCCGGGCAGGAACAGATGGGTGTTGTAGGGGAACTCGACGAGCAGCGCGCACACAACCGCCTCGGCGCAGCGCCGGTCGAGCAGATCATCCAACGGGGACCCGTCCATCATCCGATCGAAGGTCGAACGGGCAAGCGTCGCGACCGAGCGGCGGACGCCGTTGAGCTCCGGAGCTTCGCTTGCACCGATCGTCCACGACCGGAGGACGGCGGCGTGGCGGGGATAGCCCGCCAGATAGCGCTCCACCCAGGGCCGCACGGTCGCGAGGCAGCCCGGGCCCCTGCCGACAGCCGAAGCCGCCCCCAACCAGCCGGTGAGATGGACCGCAGCCTGGTCGGTGAGGGCGGCGACGATGTCACCGTGATCCCGCCAGTAGGTGTAGACGCTGGCGTAGCCGACGTCCGCCGCCGCGGCGATATCCTTGATGCTGGTTCCGTGCAGCCCCTGCCGGGCGGAGACGTCCGCCGCGGCCGTGATGATCCGCTGGACGGTGCCTACGCCCCGGCTGGTCAGCGGACGGCGCAGGCGCAGCGTCCACGGCGGCGCCGAACCCGGCTCCGAACCCAACCCCGGCGGCAGTGGCAGCGGCTCGGCGACGACCAGGCCCGGCGTTCGGCGGGTGCGCCGGGGTGCCTGCCTGATCTCGCCGAACCCCGTCACGCTGGCCGGAAACATCGCGAGCTGGAACACGCGGGCGAAGGTCTCCGCGAGGTCGGCCTCCGAGCACGTCCACGGAACGCGAGTGCGCAACTCGTGGACGCGCTGCGCGGTGGTCAGCAGCGCGGTCGCCAACGCGGGCGGGTCCAGATCCACCCCCGCCTCCTCGATCCGCGCCCCGACGACCTCGCACCAGCGGTCGATGAACCGCCGGGCAGGTTCGACCAGCGAAGCGTCGCCCGGGTCAGCCGCCCGCCACAGCGAGAACGTCGCATTGTGGCGGTGCACGAGGAGACCGAAGCCATGCAGCCACATGCGCAGCTCGTCGAACCCACCGTGCTCGGGGCCCAATCGACCGAGACGGCGACCGTGACGCAGCAGATCCGCACCGAGGTCGGCCATGAGCACCCGAAAGATCTCGGTCTTGTTCGCGAAGTACCGATAGACCGACGTACCGGTGCGCCCGGACGCTTCGCCGATCTCCTCCACCGTGACCCCGTGGTAGCCGCGCGTGCCGAACAGCACGCGCGCCGCCTCGATGATCTCGGCTTGGGCGCGGGTGCCGTGACGGCCCAGGGCGAGAGCCGCATCCTGCGGAACGCGGTGGACCGGGATCGGCCGTACCGGAGGCGACGACACCTTCAGATCCTACGAGCTGCCGAAACACGGCCGCGGCCGTCATCCCCGTTGCATCGTGGGCAGGTCATGCGTGACAGCGATCTGGCCCTCGACCAGGTCGACGGTGACGCTGGAGCCGTCGGTGACGTCGCCGGCGACCAGTGCCCGGCCGATCCGGGTCTCGACCTCGCGTTGGATGAACCGCCGCAGCGGCCTGGCGCCGAAGACCGGGTCGAACCCCTCGCGGGCGATGAACAAGCGGGCCGGCTCGGTGATCTCCAGGGTGATCCGGCGGTCCGCGAGCCGTCGGCGCAGGTCCTCCACCAACAGGTCGACGACCTGTTCGATCTCGGCCAGGGTGAGCGGCTTGAACAGGACGATCTCATCGAGCCGGTTGAGGAACTCGGGGCGGAATCGTTCCCGCAGGTCGGCCAGCACCCGGGCCCGTGCCTCGGGTTCGATCTCGCCGTCGGGCGTCACCGCGTCCATCAGCCACTGCGAGCCGATGTTCGACGTCATGATGATCACCGTGTTGGTGAAGCTGACGGTTCGGCCCCGCGCGTCGGTCAACCGGCCGTCGTCGAGGACCTGCAGGAGCGTGTTGAAGACATCGGGATGCGCCTTCTCGATCTCGTCGAAGAGGACCACGGAGTACGGCTTGCGGCGCACCGCCTCGGTGAGCTGCCCGCCCTCCTCGTAGCCGACGTAGCCGGGAGGAGAGCCGATCAGCCGGCTGACGGTGTGGCGCTCCTGGTACTCGCTCATGTCGATGCGGATCATCGCCTCCTCGGAGTCGAACAGCGCCTCGGAGAGCGTGCGCGCGAGCTCGGTCTTCCCGACGCCGGTCGGTCCCAGGAAGATGAACGACCCGACCGGGCGCCGGGGGTCCTTGATCCCGGAGCGCGCGCGGATGACGGCGTCCGCCACCAGGCTGACGGCCTCATCCTGGCCGACCACCCGCTGATGCAGGATGTCGTCGAGGCGCAGCAGCTTCTCGCGCTCGCCCTCGACGAGCCGGGTGACGGGGATGCCGGTCCAGCGGGAGACGATGTCGGCGATCTCCTCCTCAGTCACCAGTTCGCGCAGCAGCGGTTGCCCGTGCTGGCGGCCGGCCAGACGTTCCTCCTCGGCGGCCAGCCGGCGTTCCAGTTCCGGGAGCTGGCCGTGGCGCAGCTCGGCGGCCGTGTTGAGGTCGTAGGCACGCTCGGCTTCGTCCGCGTGCCGGCGGACGCGCTCGATCTCCTCGCGCAGCTCCTGGACCTTGCGGATTGCCTGCCGTTCTGACTCCCACTGTGCGCGCATCGCATCCGCCTCCGCCCGCAGGTCGGCGAGCTCCTTGCGGAGCTGGTCGAGCCGGGCGACGCTGGCCGGGTCGCTCTCCTTCGCCAGCGCGGCCTCCTCGATCTCCAGTCGGGTGACCCTGCGGGTGATCTCATCGAGCGCGGTGGGCATCGAGTCGATGTCGGTGCGGAGCATGGCGCATGCCTCGTCGACGAGGTCGATCGCCTTGTCGGGCAGGAACCGGTCGGAGATGTAGCGGTGCGACAGCACCGCCGCCGCGACCAGCGCACCGTCCTGGATCCGCACGTCGTGGAAGATCTCAAACCGCTCGCGCAGTCCGCGCAGGATCAGATGGCGGTGCCACCGGAGGACGGTGCCGGGGGTGATCAGCCGGTGGGCTCGCAGCGTCGTGGGCAGGAATCGGATGAGTGCGGCGAGAACCGCCCGGTCTGCCCAGTCCGACCGGGGCTTGGGCTGGGTGCGACGCAACACCGCGACCTCGTGCCGTAACACCAGCAACTCGATGTCCTTGGACGCCGACGAACGGCCGAGGAGGACTAGCCAGCCACAGACCCGAACGAAGATCAGATAGAGCAGGCGCGTGGACATAGCTGACCATCATGCCGACAGCCGCACCGCCGCATCAGCCCAGGTCACAGGCCCAGTCACACTTCTGGCGCCCCACAGGAGTCGGACACTCCTCTCATTGGCTCGAGGGTGGTGTGGTGAGGTTGGTGGGTCCGTCGGCCGCGGCGTTGGTGTAGCGGCGGGCCAGGTGCGCGAAGGCGTCTTTGAGTTCGGTCGGGCCGACGACCTCGATGTCGGCGTCGAACCTGCCGATGGCGGCGGCCAGGCCGGGCCATGACCACGAGCCCAGGACGAGCCGGCAGCGGTCCGGGCCGAGGGCCTCGACGAGTCCGTCGCGGGTGTAGCGGGACACGACCTCGGCTGGGAGGTCGAGGATCACCTCACCGCGGCAGGGCCAGTCGCCGGAGCCGTCGGAGCCCTGGAACCTGCTGGCTACGAAGGCGGCCACCTCTCCTCCGGGCAGTTCACGCGGGGTGAAGGGGG
>NZ_JANEZT010000304.1 GCF_025403405.1 Frankia tisae | reverse complement strand
CCTCTGCCCCGGCGGCGCCGGGCGTGCCGGCCGTGTCGAGCAGGGCGAACCGCTCGACGCCGGCGTCGGGCCGCGCGGCGATCACCACGGTTTCGCCTGGCGTGTCCACGGCGATGTCGAGCAGGGCGGCCCGCTCACGCCCGAGGTCACTGATCAGCAGCGCCCGACGCCCACCCGCGGCGAACCGGCCGGTCAGGACCGTCGCGGTGCCACCGGGCAGCTCCCAGGACGCACGAACCGCCCCGCCATCCGGCGGCGCGGTGAGCCGGACGTCGACGACGAGGGCGCGGCGGACCCCACGCGGCCCCTCCCGCAGCAGCAGCCGGTACGAGCCGGCCAGCGGATCACGGCCGGCTCCGGACTGGCAGTTGGCACCGGACTGGAGGTCGGCGAGGTCGACGATGTCGCAGATCTGCAGGGCGGTCCCCGCGGCGAGGGCGGCCCGCCGACCGTCGAGTGCGACCAGGACGGCGGCGGTGCTCCCGGCCGGGTCGGCGCGGTCGGACTCGGTCACGACGAGGGCCCGGCCACCGGCGATCCAGCGGCCCGGCCCGGCGGCGCGACCGGCCCCGCCGGCCAGCAGGCGCAGGTCGGCACCGTCGGGGGCGACGACCCACAGTTCGGTGAGTTCCCCGCCGCCGGGCGCCACCTGCACGGCGATCAGATCGCCGGCCGGCGACCAGGCCGCGGCGCGGACGTGGCCGGGACCGGTGTCCACCACCCGCCGCGCGCCGTCGGGGTCCCGGATCCACAGCGCGGGCCCGGCCGGTCCGTCGGCGACGTAGGCGAGCCGGCCGTCGGAGGCGAGCACGGGCGCCCGCACCCCCTCGGCCGCGACCCACTCCACCGGCAGGTCGCCGGCGCCCTCCGGCCGAGGCGGCCACGCCACGCCGAGCGCGCCCGACTCGGGCGGCGTGGCGGGCGTGGGGATCGTCGCGGGCAGGGAATTCACCGGGGTCGCGTGGTCCGCCGGGATGGGGCCGTCCACGCGGGTGGAGCCACGGGTCATGTCAGTCCCCCACCAGTCGGGTGGTGCCCGGGAGTCGGGGTGACCTCCCGGGTGCCACTGCATTCCAGGGGTCAGGCGACGCCCTGGGTCTGGAGCCACATCTCGAGCAGCGCGGCCTGCCAGAGGGCGTTCGCGCCGAGGGTCGTGCGATTGTCGTTCGGGGCGGCCAGCATCGCCTGGATCCACGCCGGGCGGAACAGGCCACGTGACTTCGCCGCCGGGTCGGTGAGCGCGTCGCGGACCCGGTCGAGGAACGGGCCGTCCAGGTGGCGGATCGCCGGCACCGGGAAGTACCCCTTGGGCCGGTCGATGACGTCGACGGGCATGAGCGGGCGGCCGATGTCCTTGAGCACGCCCTTGCCGCCGGAGGCGAGTTTGAACTCGGGCGGGCAGGCCGCGGCGAGCTCGACCAGTTCGTGGTCGAGGAAGGGGGTGCGGGCCTCCAGGCCGGCGGCCATCGTCATGTTGTCGACCCGCTTCACGGGGTCGTCGATGAGCATGACCGCCGAGTCGATGCGCAGCGCGGCGTCGACGGACGTGTCGGCACCCGGGCGGGCGAAGTGGGAGGCGGCAAAGTGCCGGCTGGCGTCGGCCTCGATCAGGTGGTGCGGCTCGACCATCGCCGGCATGTCGCGGTGCGGCCGGTCGGCGAAGACCCGCAGGTAGGCGTCGACGGCCTGGTCACGCGGGACGCCGGCCAGCGGCGGGTACCAGGAGTAGCCGGCGAAGACCTCGTCGGCGCCCTGCCCGGACTGCACGACCTTGACGTGCCGGGAGACCTCCTGGGAGAGCAGGTAGAAGGCGACGCAGTCGTGGCTGACCATCGGTTCGCTCATCGCGGCGACGGCGGCGTCGACGGCGGGCAGCAGCCGGCTGCCGGGCACCCGGATCTGGTGGTGGTCGGTCTCGAAGTGCCTGGCGATGATGTCCGAGTAGGCGAACTCGTCGCCGGACTCGCCGCCGGCGGCCTCGAAACCGACGCTGAACGTGGCCAGGCCGTGCTGGCCGGCCTCGGCGAGCAGCGCGACGATCAGGCTGGAGTCCAGCCCCCCGGAGAGCAGCACCCCGACGGGCACGTCGGCGACCATCCGCCGGTGCACCGCCAGGCGCAGCTTCTCGGCGATGGCGTCCTGCCAGTCGCGGGCCGTCCAGCCGGCGTGGGCGGGGTCGCGGGTGAAGCTCGGGCTCCAGTACACCTCGTCGGTGAAGCGGCCGTCCGGTTCGACGACCCGCACGGTGGCGGCGGGCAGCTTGCGCACCCCGGCGAGGATGGTGTGCGGGGCCGGCACCACCGAGTGGAACGACAGGTAGTGGTGGAAGGCGACGAGGTCGATGTCCGAGGAGACGCCGCCCCCGGCGAGCAATGCGGGCAGGGTGGAGGCGAAGCGCAGCCGCTCGCTGTCGGCGGCGAGGTAGAGCGGCTTGATCCCGAGCCGGTCGCGGGCGAGGACCAGCCGGCCGCTGTCGCGCTCGCTGACCGCGAAGGCGAACATCCCGGCGAAGTGGTCGACGCAGTGGGTGCCCCAGCGGTGGTACGCCTTGCCGATCACCTCGGTGTCCGAGGTGGAGAAGAAGCGGTAGCCGGCGGCGACCAGCTCGTCGCGCAGCTCCTGGTAGTTGTAGATACACCCGTTGAACACGGTGGTCAGGCCCAGCTCGCTGTCGACCATGGGCTGGGCGCCGCGCTCGGACAGATCGATGATCTTCAGGCGGCGGTGGCCGAACGCGACCGGTCCCGCCGACCAGACGCCGGCACCGTCCGGGCCCCGCTGCACCATGGTGGCCGTCATCCGCACCACCGCATCGACGTCCGCTCCCCGGCCGTCGAACCTCAGCTCACCACTCAGCCCGCACATGTGCGCTCCTGTCGATCAGTCAGTTCAGGTGAGATCCATTCCCCGGGCATTCCTGCCCGGCATGAGGGTGCACGATCGTCCTCCACCCTCGATGCCGGAGATTTCACCCTCGTGTCCGCCCGGTTGCGGTCAAGAACCACTTCGCCCACAGGAACGCCGCCGTCCACCGCCGAGGGGTTCGGCGGAAGACGGCGGCGGTCGTCGGGGTCCGCTCAGCGGCGCGGGATCCAGGTGTCCTTGGAGCCACCGCCCTGGGAGGAGTTGACGATGAGGCTGCCGGGCGGGGCGACCCGGCTGAGCGCGGCGGGCACGACGACCGGCTCCACCCCCGCGTAGACGAACACCCGCAGGTCCACCGCGCACGGTTCGAGGTGGCTGTCGTGCCAGGTCGGGTGGGTGGACAGGGAGACCACCTCCTGTCCGATCCAGCGCCGCGGGTCGGCCAGGATCCGCTCCCGGGCCGCGGTGAGCTGGTACGGCTCGGCGTGCGGGCCGATCACGACGCCGGAGCCGCCGAAGCCGTCGACCGGCTTGACGACGAGCTGGTCGAGGTTGGCCAGCACGTGCTCGCACTGGTCCGGGTCGCCGCAGACGTAGGTCGGGACGTCGTCGAGCAGCGGCTGTTCCCCCAGGTAGTAGGTGACCATCCGGGGCACGTAGGCGTAGACGACCTTGTCGTCGCCGATGCCGTTGCCCAGTGCGTTCGCGACGCTCACCCGCCCGGCGCGGACCGCCCCCAGCAGCGCCGGGCCGAGCGGGGCCCCGTCCGCACCCGGCGCGCTGAACAGCTCGTCCTCGTCGATGCGCCGGTAGAGGATGTCGACGCGGCGGTGGCGGCCGTCGTCGATCCGGTAGGCAACGTCGTCGTCGACGAGCAGCGCGCCGGGTTCGACGAGCGGCACGCCCATCTCCTCGGCGAGCATCACGTGCTCGAAGTAGGCGGAGTCGGCCGGCCCGCTGGTCAGGACGGCGACCGCGGGCTCGTCGCCGGCGACTTCGGGCGGCGCCGCCGCGATGAGCGCGTCGTGCAGCAGCGCGGGCACGGTGCCCAGCCGCAGGATGCCGGGCGGCGGACCGAGCTCGGACAGCACCGATTCGGCGAGCCGGCGGCCCTCGACGGCGTAGGCGATCCCCGACGGCACCCGCAGGTTGTCCTCCAGCACCAGCCAGCCGCCGTCACCGCCACGGACGAGGTCGATGCCGGCGGTGGTGATCCGGATCGCGTCACGACGGGGCGCGCGCCCGCCGTGGCGCAGCCCGGGTGCGTCGTTGACCACCCAGGGCGGAACGATGCCGTCCGCGACGGCCGCCCGCTCCCCGTAGACGTCGTGCAGGAACGCCTCCAGCGCGCGGACCCGCTGCCCGAGGCCCTGGCCGAGCACCGCCCAGTCGTCGGCAGCGACGATGCGCGGCACGATGTCGAAGGGGAACGGCCGGCTCGCCGAGTCCCCGTTGACCCGGAACACGATGCCCCGGTCGGTCTGCTCGGCCTCGCGGGTGCCGACGCGTTGGTCGAGGGTGTCCGGGCCGAGCCGTTCCAGGGTGCGCATCACCGCCCGGTACTGGGGGCGCACGGCGCCGTGCTCGTCGACGACCTCGTCGTAGCCGGTCGGCTGGTAGCGCTCCAGCAGGACCGGCGCGATCTGGTCGGGCGCGGACACCGCGGGCGCGACGCCGAGTGACGCCCCGGCCGGCGGGACGTCGCGGGTCTCGGCGAGGATCAGGTCGGCGACGTCGGTGAGCAGGCCGCGGCGGGCGAACGCGCGCCGCTGGCGCAGCGCCGAGCTGCCTCGCCCGGCGGCCTGCTCGGCGAGGTTGTCGATGAGCTCCCAGTCGTCGTAGCGCTCGAGCTGGGGGCGCACCTCCTCCAGCAGCCGGCGCAGCATGGCCCGCGCGGGCACGGGGCCCGCACCGAGAATGTCGACGAGGTCACCCTCCAGCCCGGAGCGGGCCGCCCGCCAGGTCGCCGCCCGCAGCAGTTCGGCCCGCGGCGGCGGCGCCTGGCCGCCGGCCTCGATCTCCTCGATCGCCCGGCACACCAGGGCCCGGAACAGCCCGGCGATGAGGATGACGTTGTCCACATCCGGGCAGGCGTCGCAGATGCGCAGCTCGACGGTGGGCAGGTGGGCCGACGGGCGGACATCGAAGTAGACCATGCCCGGGTCACTGATCACGCCGGACTTGATCAGGTCCGCGATGAGCTGGTCGTACTCGGCCGCGGTCTTGAACGACCCGGCGACGCCCGCGGTGGGCCAGCGCTGCCAGACCAGCGTGCGCATGCTCGCGTAGCCGCTGTCGGCGCCGAGCCAGTACGGCGAGCTGGCCGACAGCGCCAGCAACATCGGCAGCCAGGGCGCGGTCCAGGCGACGACGGCCATCGCGAGGTCGCGGTCGGCGACGTCGACGTGCACCTGGGCGCCGCAGATGAGCTGCTCGCGCGCGACGATCTGGTAGTCCTCGGTCATCTGCTCGTAGCGGTCGTCGCGGGAGACGTCGAGCAGATCCATGTCGAGGATCGGCACGGTGCCCGACGCCGCCGGCCCGAGCCCCAGCTCGCCCGCCGCCTCGGCCAGCCGGCGGCGCAGATCCAGCAGATTCGACCGCAGCGCGAGCAGATCCAACGTCGGCTGACTGTTGGTCTCGACGACGGATTTCAATAGTTCCGGAGAGAAGGAATCCTTGTCCAGCTGCTGCAGGATTTCCTCGGCCCGGGGAACAAGTTGGCGGGTGGTGAGATCGAGGATGTGAAACTCCTCCTCGACGCCGACGGCCACGTTCCGTGCGTCGCTCATGGCGGCCTACGCTACGGCCGGCCGGTTACATATGCATGACACGGACGTATCTCGCATACCGGCAAGTCGATCAGATCTCGGCACGGACACGCGCACCACCTTTGTCGTGGCCGGCGTCCCGACCCCATCCAGCCGTGGCGCCACGACCCACCTGTGCGGATCGCCTCGGTCCGACCCGTCGGCCGGACGCCGGCGGGCAGCCGGTCGCGGACGCTATGTCCCTGTCCTCGCCGCCGACGATAAAACGTGACGAAGCCCGCAGCCTTTAGTCGCGAAGAAGCGGGGATGAACAAGTGCTTGAGCACATGCCGAAAGCGCCACGAGACACCGCGAGACACCACGCTGCGGGCCGGCGGTGCTCACCCTGAGCGGGTTACCTTGGGATTTCCCACCGGGACCGGGCAGAGTTCCAGGTCCGTCCCGGGCAACGCGGCGCGGACCTCCTGCGCCAGCAGGTCCCAGTCGACGACGCGCGCGGAGGTCGCCCGGTAGGCCAGGCCGATGCGCCGGTGCGGCACCGGACGGCTGAACGTGGCGACCGCGAGGCCGCGCCCCTCCCCCACCTCGACGCCGACCGCAGCGGCGGGCAGCAGCGTCAGCCCCAGCCCACCGGCGACCATCTGGACGATCGTCGACAGGCTGGCCGCCCGCAGCGTGGCCCGCTCCCGCGCCCCGGCCTCCCGGCAGACGTCGAGCGCCTGCGCCCGGAAGCAGTGCCCGTCCTCCAGCAGGAGCACGTCCTGCCCGGCGAGGGCGGCGAGGGGCACGGCGCTGCCCCCGGCCAGCGGATGCTCGGCGGGGGTCACCAGGACGAAGTCCTCGTCGTAGAGCGGGATCTCGGTGACGCCCGGCTCGTCGTTGGGCAGCGCGAGCAGCGCCAGGTCGAGGGCGCCGCCGCGCAGCTCCGCCAGGAGGGTGGACGTCTGCGCCTCGCGCAGCCGCAGGCGGACCTGGGGCCAGCGCCCGCGCAGTGTGGGCAGTAGCCGGGGCAGCAGGTAGGGCGCCACGGTGGGGATGACGCCGAGCCGGATGTCGCCGGTCAGCGGGGCGCGGGCCCGCATCGCGACCTCGGCGATGTCGTCGACCGCGCCGAGCACGCCGCGGGCCCGCGCGACGATCTGCTCGCCCACCCCGGTGAGCAGCACACTGCGGGTGGTGCGCTCGACGAGCTGGACGCCGAGAGTGCGCTCCAGCGCCGCGACCGCGCTGGACAGGGTCGGCTGGCTCACGTGCAGCGCGGCCGCCGCCCGGCCGAAGTGCCGATGATCGGCGACACCGACGAGCGCACGCAACTGGGTCAGCGTCGGCTGGGGCTTAGCCATAGATCGAGGCTATCAAACTTGCCGAATCTTTCGATTTCTCTTCTGAGTCTGGGATCGCAAGAGTGGGGCGTGCCCGATCCCACCCCACGAGAGGAACACCTCGACGTGCTTACCATCGGCGACACCTTCCCCGCCTACGACCTGACCGGGGTCGTCTCCAACGACCCCGGCACCGCCTTCGCCCGGGAGACCGCCACCAGCCGCCCCGGCGCGTGGCGCGTCGTCTTCTTCTGGCCGAAGGATTTCACCTTCGTGTGTCCGACCGAGATCGCCGCGTTCGGTCGGATCAACGGCGAGTTCGCCGACCGCGACGCCCAGGTCCTCGGCGTGTCCACGGACAGCGAGTACGTCCACCTGGCCTGGCGGCAGAACCACCCGGACCTGACCGACCTGCCCTTCCCGATGCTCGCCGACATCCGCAAGGACCTGACCGCCGCCGCCGGCGTGCTCGGCGACGACGGCGTGGCGCAGCGGGCGACCTTCATCGTCGACCCGGACAACGTCATCCAGTTCGTCATGGTCACCGCGGGCAGCGTCGGCCGGAACCCGGCGGAGGTCCTGCGGGTGCTCGACGCGCTGCAGACCGACGAGCTGTGCCCCTGCAACTGGCAGAAGGGTGAGGCGACACTCGGCGCCGCGGCGCCCGCCCCGGTCGAGGTCGCGGCCTGACGGCCGTCGCCCGCCTGCGGGAGCTGCTTCCCGGCTATGCCCGGGACCTGCGCCTCAACCTCGGCTCGGTGAATCGAGGCGCTGGAGACCTCCAGCGGCGGTGGGTCGGAAGCGTTCCGGACATGTTTCGGGACCGTTCCGGGCGAGACCGGGTGACGGAGGTCACCAAGGGTAGGTGGCGCCGGGAAAGTCCACGTGATCCTGCTAGACAGGACCAGTGCACGGGGAGATCACCGCATCCAGGCAGGAGCAGGCCGACCCGCAGGCCGTGGCGCCCTGCGCCCCCTTCCCACACCGGGCCGGGGTGGTGGCGCTCGAACCCGGCGGCGCGCCCGTCCCCGGTGCCGAGGACCCCGGTGTGGCCGGTGGCACCGACGGGTGCGTCCCACCCGACGGTGGTGTGCACTTTCGGATGGCCGTGCCCGCCTGGCTGCGGGGAGCGGGCGCGGGCCTGACGACCGGGGCGCTGGCCGTGCTCGCCGAGGCCACCCTCAGGTCGGCCGCCGCCCAGGGCGCGGATGGCGAGGTGCTTCCGGCGAGCCTGCGCCTGGAAACCCGCGGCGAGTGGCCGCACCCGCCGGTGCCGATCCCGGTGGCCGACGTTGCGCTCGGCGGACCGGTCAGTCCGACCACCCCGCGCATCCCGCCCGGCCGTGGGGCGCCCCCGCCGACCGCGCCCCCGCCGCGAGCCGTCCGAAGCTCGGATGGCCCGGCGGTGGCCGG
>NZ_JANEZT010000303.1 GCF_025403405.1 Frankia tisae | reverse complement strand
CAGCAGTCCGGCGCGGTTGGGGTGGTCGGGTGGGGTGGTCTCGACCGCGGCCCGGCCGGCGTCGATCGCCGCGTCCAGGTCCGTCATCTGCCCGACCCGCTCGAACCGGACCCGCAGGGCGAGGCCGAGGTTGGACAGCATCGCGGCGCGGTCGGGGTGGTCGGGTGGGGTGGTCTCGACCGCGGCCCGGCCGGCGTCGATCGCCGCGTCCAGGTCCGTCATCTGCCCGACCCGCTCGAACCGGACCTGCAGGGCGCCGCCGAGGTTGGACAGCATCGCGGCGCGGTTGGGGTGGTCGGGTGGGGTGGTCTCGACCGCTTGGCGGAGTAGAGCGATGGCGTCGTCCAGCGCCGGCCGATTACCGGTCCGCATCGTCTCGTGCAGCAGGACGACAGCACGGTCAGCCAACGCGGCGGTCATACCGGCGGCGCCGTTCGGCTGCTCCTCGAGGAAGGCGGCACGCACCTGGTCGGGGACGGCGTCCGGGCGGGCCCGGTACACCGGCGCGAACAACGCCAGAGCGGCGGCGAGATCCTGCTGGTCCTCGCCGCGCGGCAGGGCCTGGTAGCGCGCCCAGTGCAGCCATCCGGCTGCCTGGGCGATTTCCAGGTCCGCCGCTGGATCGGGGACCGTGGCGAGCAGAGCCGTCACCTCGGCGACCGCTTCCGGATCCAGCACCGTGGCCGGATTCCGGTCGACGTAAAACCGTTCCAGCCGTGCCCGTACTTGTTCGAGTAGACGCTCCCGCATTCTTCGCCCCCGTAGTGTCCGCAAGGCCCCGCCCCGCAGTCCCGCCCTCCGCTGACGCAGACGGCATGAACAGTCACCTTCACGCTATAGGGGGCCATACCGGGGGGCGACAGAGACGCGCCCGGTTCCCGCGCCCACGGGGACCGGCCCACCGCCGAGGCGTGATGTTCCCGAGATCGTGTCGGTTTGGGGTACACCCCAACACCACACGATCAACAAGCGCGAGAAGCGTCAGGTTAGGGTCCTCGGCGGGGTTTCTTGACGTGTGTCTACCAGGTTCCTAGTGTTCCGGTCTTGAGATCTGCGCTCTTATGAGATCTGCGTTGTCATGGAGGTATGGCAGGCAAGCCGAGACTCCCGCTCGTGCTCACCGAGACCGAGCGGCAGACACTCCAGGGATGGGCCAGCCGGCGCAGGACCGCGCAGGGCCTGGCCCAGCGGGCGCGCATGGTGCTCAGATGCGCGGACGGGTTGACGAACAAGGCCGTGGCCGCGGAGATGGGGATCACCCGGGAGACGGTCGGGCGGTGGCGTACCCGGTTCGTCCGGGACCGGTTCGCCGGGCTCAGTGACGAACCGAGACCCGGCGTGCCGCGCACGATCACCGATGCCCAGGTCGAGGAAGTCGTGGTCCGCACGTTGGAGGAGGTGCCCGAGGGTGCCACCCACTGGTCCAAACGCGAGCTGGCCCGGCGGGTCGGGATCTCCCCGACCAGCGTGCATCGGATCTGGCGGGCCTTCGGTCTCAAGCCCTGGGTGGTCGAGGAGTTCAAGGTCTCCACGGATCCGTTCCTGATCGACAAGGTCCGGGACGTGGTGGGCCTGTACCTGGCCCCGCCGCAGAACGCGGCGGTCTTCTCCGTCGACGAGAAACCGCAGATCCAGGCGTTGGAACGGACCGCGCCGGTGCTGCCGATGGTGCCGGGCACCCCCGAGCGGCGCAGCCACGACTACCACCGCCACGGCACCGTCGATCTGTTCGCCGCGTTGAACACCGCCACCGGCACGGTGATCGGCGCGACCTCCGCCCGGCACACCGCCGAGGACTTCACCGGGTTCCTCGCCGAGATCGACCGGCAGGTCGAACCGGGCTTGGCGGTCCACCTGATCTGCGACAACCTCGGCGTGCACAAGGCCCCGGCGGTGAAGACGTGGCTGCTGGAGCATCCGAGGTTCGCGTTGCACTTCACCCCCACCTACTCGTCCTGGCTCAACCAGGTGGAGCGGTGGTTCGCCGAGCTGCAACGCCGTCGCCTGGACCGGGGCGTGTTCTGCTCCATCGACGAGCTGACCGGCGCACTCGAACAGTGGATCAAATACTGGAACGCCAACGCCAAACCCTTCAAATGGACCAAGACCGCCGACCAGATCATCAACGCCATCGGACACTACTGCGACAGAATCTCCGGACCGGGACACTAGAGTCCATCCTGACATTTCGAGGTGTGGAAGGGGTCGGGGCGGATGCGGGTCGGCTACATCAGGGTCAGCAGCGTCGACCAGAACATCGTGAGACAACTCGACGGGGTCGAGGTCGGGCGGATGTTCACCGACACCGCGTCCGGGAAGGACAGCGACCGGCCGAAGCTCGACGAGCTGCTCGCGTTCGTCCGCGACGGCGACACCGTGCTCGTGCACTCCATGGACCGCCTCGCGCGCAACCTCGACGACCTGCGCCGCCTCGTGCGGACCCTGACCGGCAGGGGCGTGCGGGTCGAGTTCGTCAAGGAAAGCCTCTCCTTCACCGGCGAGGACTCGCCGATGGCCACACTGCTGCTCTCCGTCATGGGCGCGTTCGCCGAGTTCGAACGCGCCCTGATCCTCGAACTCCAACGCGAGGGCATCGCCGCCGCCAAGCAGCGCGGCATCTACACCGGCCGCAAACCCGCCCTCACCGGCGAGCAGGCCGCCCAGCTCCGTGAGCGTGCCGCCGCCGGCGAGCGGAAGTCCGACCTGGCCCGGGCGTTCGGCATCAGCCGCGAGACCGTCTACACCTACCTGCGGACCACAGCCGCCGCAGGTGTCGCCGGCTGAACTGACACGAACCAGCTGGCCAGCCGCCCGCGCGATCATGGCCAAGCTGGCCGCGTCATGCAGGAGACTTCAACGCATCACGCGGACCCGGACTCCTCTACACGACACCACAAACGCCCAGCTCAACCGCGCAGGCGACTTCGAAAATCGACAGGTTCCGGACAGTGTCGACAGACGACCGTTTGCCGACTACGTAGCCACACGCCCGTCGCGGGCTCGCGGACGAGCTCATTCGTAGCGGGACAGCATCCCGGAACGCTGAGACAGGCATCTGCGCGGATAACGGTGTCGATGAGCACCGCGAGCCACCGGGCGGAGGCATCGCCGACCGCCACTCCGGCTCCTCACTGTGCGTCGCATCGAGTGAAGCCCGACGATCCGACGCAGCACCGCCACCCTGTGCGCAGTCATACCCGTCCCTGGACCGTGCCGTTGAGGCAGGGTCTAATCCCCGACCGGAGCCTCCGCGGAAAGGTGAGTTGATGTGACCTCGGCGAAGAAATCGAATTCCACTTCGCCGGCATCGGCGTGCCGGGCGCGGATGACGGACTACTTGGCGACGGTGTGAGTGCCGTCATACTGGAGGCCGACAGGTCGGTGCGGCGGCCATGCGCTGCCAGGACACCCACGGCGCGGGGAGGCGTGGGGGCGTGCGACGATCATTCGACAATCCGGCAGGCCTGGCAGCCGGCGCGCTCGCTCAGTGCGCTCGTTCAGCGGTGTGACAAAGAGCAGACCAGGTGGAAGCGTCCGGCGGCGAACCAGAACAGAGGACTCCGGGTAGACGATGTGATGGACATGCAACCCTGCCTTGCCACCCTTTTGGAGAGCATCGTTCAGCGCAGGAAAGCGGCCGGGCTGAGCCAGGCCCAGCTCGCCAACCGGGTCCGCTATCAGCCCAGTTACCTGTCCAAGGCCGAGCGTGGTCTCCTCGGTGTGCCGTCCCAGTCGCTCATCGGCGCGATTGACGCCGAGCTGAACGCCGGCGGTCGGCTGGTCGAGCTGCGAAGGCATGCCTGGCTGGAGGACAAGGGGAGCCGGGCAGGTATCACCTGGCCACGCACACTGGAGGAGGTGGTTCCCACGGATCGTCGACAGCTCATCGTTGGGGGAAGTGCCGCCACTGTCGGTCCCGCCGTCGGCCCGGAGCCGCCCGCGCCCGTGTCGTCGCCCATCGGTGCGAGCCGCCGGGCCGGTGGCGCCATCGACCTGTCCGGGCGCTGGTGGACGGCCTGGCAGACGTTCCGGGACGGCGAGGAGATCCATTCCGCGCAGGAGGCGAGCCTGGAGCAGGCCGGGGCGAAGATCCATATCGAGGCGCTCACCCGCGGCCTGTCCAGCGAGGAGGGCGGCTACCTCTGGTGGGGTGAACTGCAGGTTTTCGACGAAGAGATCATCATGGGCTGGTATGTCAGTTCCGACAGTCCGGTTCGCTCGAAAGGGTCGCTGTTTCTCTCGCTGAATCCGCACGGCGACCGACTCACCGGGCGGTGGGTCGGGCTGAGCTATGACGGAATGTTCATCGAGGGCTGGGGTGCAGTGGCCCGGGACGAGCAGACTTCGCTCGCACTCATCGAGCGGCTCAAAAAGCAGTACCCGAAGGTCGCCTGAGTCCCGGCGCCTGTATGCGTGCCCCCGGTGCCACCGGCCGGTCGGCGTCTCGGCGTCTCGGCGTCTCCGTGTCGTCGGCCGGTCCGGTGCGTGCCGTGGGCGCGGGTCAGCTCCGGGGTTCGGTGGTTCCCGGGTGCTTCAGCTGGAGTGCCTGGTTCTGCAGGGCCAGCACCGACTCCACGCGGGCCGACCCGGTGAAGAAACTCTGGTGGCGCCGCGCTTCGGCGTCGACGAATTCTGCCAGGTTGCTACGTTCTGCCAACAGGATGTTGGCCTTCATCCCGCGTACGGCTCCGCGCGGGCGCGATCCCAGCTCGGTGACCATCGCGTCCACCTCCGCCTCGAACCGGTCGTCGGGAAAGACCCGGGCCACCAGCCCGATCCGCCGGGCATCGTCCGCGGTCAGTTTTGCCGGCAGGAAGCAGAGATCACGGGCAGCGGCCCCACCGAGCGCACGGGACAACGTCCACGGCAGACCGAGCTCGCTGGTGAGACCGAGCTGGGGGAAGGCGACGGAGAAACGGGCGCGGGCGGTGGCGACCCGCAGATCGCAGGCCGACGCCCAGGCGAACCCGGCGCCGGCGCAGCCGCCGTTGACCGCGGCGATGGTGAGCTGCGGCATCTCGTGTAGGAGGGTCGCGGACTGGTAGACCACCACCGGTGGGAGATCGGGATCGTGGTCCGTGAGCGCCGCCGTCAGGTCCGCGCCCGGGCAGAACGTCCGGCCGGCGCCGGTGAGAACGACGACGGACAGCGTGTCGTCCCGGGCGAGCTCGGTGAGCGCGGCGTGGATCTCGATCATCATTGCCGGGATGACACTGTTGTGCGCGGCCGGGCGGTTGAACCGGACCCAGGCGACCGGCGCATCGACGCGGACGTCCAGGGTGGTCCAGGGGCCCTGCGCGGGGTGCCGCGACGGTTCGGCGGTCAAAACTCGGCCAGGCTGGCGCGGGCGGTCATCGGCAGGCTCCTTGGGGGTCGGACCGTGCTCCGGCGGGGATTTCCCCATCGTCGTCCGTGCGCGTGATCCGCGCATCAGAGCCGTAGACGCAGGGAGCGCGCCATGTCTGTCGGGGACCGCCAGATCGTCGACCTGTCCCATCCCATCGTCGATGGGATGGTGACCTATCCCGGTCTGCCCGGTCCGCGGATCTCCACGTGGACCAGCCGGGCGGCCTCGGGGGAGCGGCTCGCGCCGGGGGTGTCGTTCCACATCGCCGCTGTCGACCTCGTCGCGAACACCGGGACCTACCTCGACGCACCGTTCCACTTTCACGCTGACGGCCCGGACGTCGCGGCCCTCGACCTGGCTCGGCTGGTGGACGTGCCGGCTGTGGTGGTCCGGGCGGCCGGCGTCGAGGCGGTGGGGGCCGAGCTGCTGCCGGCCGCCGCTGATCTTGCCGGGCGGGCCGTGCTCGTCCACACGGGCCATGCTCGGCGCTGGGGGAGCGAGGCTTACTTCGGCCCGGCGCCGCACCTGACGCAGACGGCCGTTGAGGCCCTGATCGCCGCCGGGGTGCTGCTGGTCGGCATCGACTCGCTCAACATCGACGATGTCGCCGACCTGTCCCGTCCTGCCCACCAGGGCCTGCTCGGCGCCGGCATCCCGATTGTCGAGCATCTCACCGCCCTGGACGAGCTACCCGACGGCGAGCCCGTTCAGCTCACCGTCCTGCCCGCGCCCGTCCGCGGCATGGGCACCTTTCCCGTGCGCGCCGTGGCCGTCGTCGGCGGGTCGACGCGTCGGCGATGACCAAGTCGTGGTGAGCGACGGCGTCCCGATCCCGATCCCGGCCGGACCGTTCGACGGGCCGTTCGGGCGCACGTTCACCTTCACCGACCCCGACGGCTACGCGGTGACCTCGCCACCCGCGCTGCCGCGCTCGGGAGTGAACGCGGGGCTCGCTGAGACATGGTCCGTTTTCTCGGAAAACAGCGCCACCCCAGATGGCACCGGGTGCAACAGACCCGGGTCCGGATGGTCAGGGGTGGCGAGGGCTGATGGTCGCGTGCTGTGACCTGGGAAATGCGTAGGTGGGCCGGTCTCCCACGCTCGGCACCAGGGCGAATACGGACACTCCGTACCGGCGGGGGGTCCGGATCGCCTGGACAGCTTTGGAGCAAAATGCATGGAGACGTCGCATTTCCGAAGCGGTGAGGAGATCGATCGGTGTGGATGGTGATCAGCCGATGAGCGAGGGTCGATCCTCCGGTGTCAGGGCGGAGCGGGCGATCCGGATCACCACGGTGGTCGCGGTGACGACGGTGGCGGTGGTGGCGGCCTTCGTGTCCTATCGGCACATGCGCGGGGTCGCGATGGCGCACGGGGAGGACTCGATGACCGCGGCGGTGCTGCCGTTCAGCGTGGACGGGCTGATCGTGGCCGCGTCGATGGCGATGCTGGCGGAGCGCCGCGCCGGGCGAAACCGGTCCTGGCTGTCCTACCTCCTGCTGGCACTGGGGGCCTGCGCGTCGCTGCTCGCGAACGTGCTGCACGCCGAACCCACGGTCACCGCCCGGATCATCGCCGGTTGGCCGCCGCTGGCCCTGCTCGGCTCCTACGAGCTGCTCATGCGTCAGATCCACCCGACCGCACGCCGCAGCGCCGACGATCCGGTCACCACCGTCCTACCGATCCCGCCGCAACGCGACCCGGCGCCCCCGCACGCCCCGGCGTCAGGCGCGGCTGACGACCCGGGCTGGACCGACAGCCGTGGACCCTCGACCCAGGCGGACGACGACACCGATCGGGTGGACATCGATCGGGTGGAGACCGATCGGGTGGAGACCGGCCGGGTGGAGACCGATCGGGTGGAGACCGGCCGAGAAGATGCCGACCGAGAAGATGCCGATCGGGCGGAGGTCGCGTCGCCCGCCGGGCTGGACGGCGCGGCGGACCCGGCCGTGAAACGCGAGGCGATCGTGCGCACCCTGGACCAGACCGGCGGGTCGGTCACCGAGGCGGTCGCGGTGCTCGCCGCCCAGGGCATCACGGTCAGCAAGAGCTGGGTCTACCAGGTCCGTAGGAACACCCCGTATGCCGACGTCAACACCGGCCCGTCCGCCCGACCCGTGCACCGGCCCACCGTTCGCGGACGGCGCCGCGGCATGGCTTCCGAACGGACCTTCGCCCCCACCACAGCCAGCGGCTGACCGTGCCGAGGGTCTCGCGCCCCGCTCGGATCCTGCCGCCCGCTCGGATCCTGCCGAAGGTGTTGCATGGCGACTCCACCGTCACCGAGAACTCCGGGGGATGCGCAGGCCTTCAGGCCGGGGAGGAATCCAGCTCCCCGCATCCGCCGAGCGGGGCAGGGGTAGGCGGTTCGCCGTCAGGCGAACCGCCGTGCGAACGCGGCATGTAACAGCTGGATGATTTCCCTGTTCGGGGAACAGTCGTCTTCTTTGATGGTTTCGGTGACGTGAGTGTGCAGGTCCTCCGGGAATCTCATGCCCGGCTTCTTCAAGGTCCCGTTTGCGGGTTAAAATGGTTTCATGTCGAGATTCCGGGTGTATCCTGGCGCGGCGCAGGAGGATGTTCTTCTTGTGTATTGTGGGCATGCGCGGTTCGTGTGGAACCTGTGTGTGGAGCAGCAGTCGTGGTGGAACCCGCGGGGTGGTCCCGCTCCCGGTTACGCCGAGTGGAATCGGCAGTTGACCGCGGCGCGGGGCGCGTTCGACTGGCTGGCGGCGGGCCGTGTGATCGTGCAGCAGCAGGCGTTGCGGGACTTCGCCACCGCGAGGGCGAACTTCTTCGGCGGGTCGCATCGGCGGCCGGGGTGGCGTCGCCGCGGGCGGGGTGAGGGGTTCCGGATCGTCGCCGTGCGGTCGGGTGATGTGCGGCAGGTCAACCGGCGCTGGTCGCGGGTGCGGATCCCCAAGGTGGGCTGGGTCAGGTTCCGCCGTAGCCGTACCGTTCCGGACGCCAGGTCCTATCGGGTGACGCGGGGTCGTGCGGGCCGCTGGCATGTCGCGTTCGCCGCCGTCCCCGACCCGATTCCCACCC
>NZ_JANEZT010000302.1 GCF_025403405.1 Frankia tisae | reverse complement strand
GGCGTGGTGGGGCCGGGCTCGTCGGTGGCCGGTTTCGCGGGTCGAGTACTCGTCATCGGGGGCACTTCAGGAACCCCCGGTCGTGGCGTGGGCCTGGCCGCTGGCGCTCGAGGGTGACGTCCCGCTCGACGAGGTGCCGGAGTCAGTGCTGCTCGACGGGTCGGTGCTGTCCGAGGAGCTGGTGCTGTCCGAGGAGCTGGTGCTCGCGGAGGAGTCGGTCGTCGTGCCGCTGGACGAGGTGCCGCTGGACGAGGTGCCGGTCGAGGTGGTGCCGGTCGTGGTCGCGGTGGCCGAGGTGTCGTCGTCCGTGGTGTGCTCGTGGGCGAGGACCCCGAATCCGATGACACCGGCGGCCGCCACGGCGGCCAATCCGGTCGTGACGGGGCCTATTCGTCGGATCCCCTGCTCGCGTGTCGCCATCGCAGCCCTTTCCCACCCATCGGCCCCCCGTTGTGGAGCGCATGGTTAGGAGGGTGAGAGTTGAGACTGTGAGGTGGCTGTGCGTGGCCTGTAGACAGGCCCAGGGTCTGGTGTCGCGCGGCTGTCAGGCCCAGAAGGCGGGTGGCAGGGCGTCGATCTCGCGGGCGGCCTGCTCGAAGTCGGCGGCTATGGGTCGCAGCGCGTCGATGCCCAGCCGGTCGATCAGGTCAGCACCTCGCGGCCCTTCCCGTCGAAGCCGAGCAACCCGCGGCGCGCCGTCGAACCCGACCGCGTCGAGATGGCGCAGCAGCCCGTGCACGGCAGGGGTCCAGGGGTTGGCGGGGCGGTGCACGGTGTCGCCGATGCGGACGCCCCCGACGTGCCGGCCGCCGGGCAGGCGCTGCTCGGTCACAGGCTGCTCTTCCATGCCGGATTTCTAGGGGCGCCGCGGCCGGCACCGCAACAGGTTTTCGGCCGGGCAGTTATGGACTCGACCGCTCACCCAGGCTCGGCAGGCGTGGCCGCGGGGGCGTCGACCATGTCGCGGCGCCAGCGGCGGGGGCTCCACACGTCCTGGTCCTCGCCCCAGCACGGCGTGCCGTCGAGGTCCCAGCGGGTCATGCTGCACCACGCGAACATGCTCGGGTACGGGGTGAAGACCATCCGGCTGACCACCGTGCCCGTCGCGGACAGCGCCCGGCCCAGCTCGTCGCGGCCCGTGATCCGCACGGTCGCCGGCCTGCCCTCGCTGTCGCGGCCCACCTGCCGCTCGCCGGCGACCAGCGGGGACCATACGCCGTCCCGCATGAGGTATCCCGTCCAGACCCGGTCCGTGCCCTGCCGGTCCTGACCGCTGAGGGCGAGGAACGCCTCGGTCGCCGACGCCGTGCCGTACGCGTAGCCGACGCGCCGCTGCCGCTGGTCGCGCCGCGGGCCCCACGCCCGGTCGCGGATCGCGAAGCAGTCGACGGCGATCGGCTCGCCGTGCAGCACCATGGTCCCGGTGACCCGTCCCGGCTGGTCGAGATGACCGCCCTGGGCGAACAGGTCGGACTCGCCCCCGGAGACCAGCGGCCGCATCAGGGCCTCGTAGCGCAGGTCAAGGGTGAGCTCGTCGCTGGCGTAGCCGATGTCGTACGTGTGGCCGGGGCGGGCGGCGCGCAGGGTGATGCCGTCGGCGAGGCGGGCGTCGCGCAGGTCCGGCAGCTCCGGCAGCGGGATGTGCTGCTGCCAGTGGCGGACGGGAAGCTCCCAGGGCAGGTGGGCGCTGGCGTCGTAGACGGTCACCCCGCCGAACTGGACACCGAGGTTGGGCCGGAACACCGGGTACACGTAGCCCAGCAGGTGACGTTCGGGCACCATCCAGCTGAACCAGACGGTCTCCGTCCACAACGGCTCGTCGGGCGGGAACGGGTGCAGCCGGTCGTCCGCCTCCGTCAGGCCCCAGCCGGCAGCGTCGGTGGAGCCGGTGTTGTCGGCGTCGCCGGTCCTGTCGGTCCTGTCGGTGTTATCGGTGTTATCGGTGTTGCCGGTCCTGTCAGTGTTGCCGGTCATCGCGGTGTCCCCGGTCATCGCGGTGCCGCCGTGGCCGCGCCGCCTCCGGGGAGGTAGCGCTCGCGGAGCTGGGCCTTGGTGACCTTGCCGACCGGGTTGCGGGGCAGTTCGGCGACCAGTTCCAGCTGCTCCGGCCACTTCTGCTTCATCAGACCCGCCTGGGCGCACCAGTCGGTCAGGTCCGCGAGGCCCGGCGGGGCGCCTGCGGCCGTGGGCACGACGACGGCGCACACGCGCTCCCCGGTCCGCTCGTCGGGTAGCCCGATGACTGATACGTCGGCGACATCGGGATGGGTCGCCAGCACCTGCTCCACCTCCACGGCCGACACGTTCTCCATGTTCCGGATGATCACATCCTTGATTCGTCCGGTGACGGTCAGGTAGCCGGCCGCGTCGAGGCGGCCCAGGTCACCGGTGCGTAGCCACCCGTCGGGTGTCATCGCCGCGGCGGTCAGCTCCGAGTCCAAGTAGCCGAGCATCAGGTGGTCGCCGCGGATCTGGATCTCGCCGTCCGAGCCGGCCGGCGCGGCGGCGCCGTCGGCGGCCGTCACCCGCAGCCGCGCCGTGGGCGCGGCGATCCCCTCGGTGGTGGCCCGCTGCGCGGGGGAGTCGCCGAGCCGGCCCATGCACACGATCGGCGCCTCGGTCAGCCCGTAGGTGGGGACGATGCCGGCGCCGAACGCGGCCACCATCCGCGCGTCCAGGTCGTGGGGCCGGCCGGTGCCGCCGCCGGGGAAGGCGCGCACCCGCGGGAACAGCCGCCGGCCGGCCGGCAGCGCCCGCTGGGCGGCGAGGTAGGCGAGGAAGAACGGCGGGCCGGCCCCGGCGATGGTGACGTCGAAGTCATGCAGGGCGGTGATCGCCTCGTCGGTGAAACGTGCGACGCACAGCGTTTCGAAGCCGACCAGCATCGCTGCGACCTGCCAGGCCGGGCCGCCCACGTGGCAGAGGGGGAAGACCGCGCCGTACCGGTCGTCCGGGCGTAACCCGAGCCGCTCGACCAGGGTGCGTCCGGCCGCCAGTACCGCGCGGTCGGTGTGCACCACGCCCTTCGGCGCCGACGTCGTCCCTGAGGTGTAGAAGTACCAGCGGCCAGCGGTGCCCGTCGGCGGCGCGAGCGGGGCGGGCGGGGCGCCCTGCCCGGAGCTGTCCTCGCCCCAGGCGAGGACGTCGATCGGCGCGCCGTCGCGGGCCACGGCGGCGGCCACGCGCCGGGCGGCGGCGGTCCGCGCCGGGTCGGCGCCGTCGACGATGAGCAGCGCCGGGCGGGCCTGGCGCAGGATGAAGTCGAGCTCGCGGTCGCCGTACACGGGCAGCAGGGGATTCTGCGTCGCCTCGAGCCGGCACAGCGCGAGCAGCAGGACGATCGCCTCGACGCTGGTTGGAAGCTGCCAGGACACGACGGTGGCGGGCCGGACGCCGCGGGAGGCGAGGTCCGCGGCGAGGGCCGTCACCCGGTCGCCGAGCTCGCCCCAGGTCACCGGCTCGCCCCCCACGTCGCGCACCGCCGGCACCCCCGGGCTGATCCGGACCCGCCGGTCGAACACGCTCGCCAGGCTGATCTCGCCGAGACCGCTCACTTCGTCGGAGCCGCCACCGCCGGCAGGATCGCCGACGCCGCTGGAACCGCCCACTGGGTCGAACTCGTCCATGGCCACCTCGCCGGCTCCGATTCGTGCCGCGAGGCACGCTGCCACAGAACTGACACATCGTCAATTACTGCTACCGGCCCCGAGCCAGGCTGAGATGGATGATCTGCGCCTGGGAGCGGAGGAGCTCCTCGAGTGGCGCCCCGTCGCGGGCGAACCCCTCGCGGCGGGCCGCCGACATCACCAGCATCATCACCAGCGACCCGGCGAGGCCCACCGGATGGCCGTCGACGACGGCGACCGACAGCACGTGGGTGAGCCTCTTCATGGCGTCCAGCAGGACCCGGAACACCCGCGGGTCCTCGTCGCGGGAGGCGAGCACGATCGTCTCGAGCAGGCCGCGCCGCTCGCTCCAGAAGTCGTGGAACGCCCGGACGAACCGCTCGCACGCCTCGGGCGCGGCACCCTCGCGCACCAGTGCCGCGGCCAGCGCGGTGACCCGCTCGAACTGCTCCATGTGCTGCTCGGCCACCTCGGCGACGGCGCTGGGGAGGTCGGGGAAGTAGTGGTAGAAGGTCCCCGGCGACGTGTGCACCGCCCGCGCGACGTCCGCGACGGCGACGGTCAGGTACGGCGCGGCCAGGCAGCGCCGCTCCACCTCGCCGAGCAGCCGCAGGCGGGTGCGCCGCCCCTTCGGCCCGGGTGCGCCCCCGCCCCCGCCCGCCGGCTGCCGGGACAGCCGGGCCACGTCGCTCAGGCCGGTCGGCTCGCTCGGCTCGGCTGCGGTCATCTCGCCTCCCAAAAAATTGAGCACCTGTCAGTTCTAGCTAGTATCGACTCTTCGCCAAGGCTGAGAGGACTGCCGTGACCCCCATCTCGAGCTGGGCCCAACGGACCGACGAGATCGCCGCCGCCCTCGGTGTCGGCGCGGTCCGCCTGGTGCCCGTGCCCGCGGGGGCATCCCGCGAGGCCTACCGCGTCGAGACTCCCGCCGGCGCGGGCATCGCCTTCCTGCGCGCCGACCCGGCCACCGGCGGGGTGATGGACGGCAGCGAGATGACCCTGGCCCGCGAGGCCGAGGTGCTCCGGCGCGTCCGCGCGTGCGGACTGCCCGTGCCCGCCGTGCTCGCGACCTTGGCGGACCCGGCCGGCACCCTGCTGGAGCTCATCCCCGGCACCAGCAGACCAGACCCGGCGGCGGTCGAGCAGGCCGCGCCGCAGTACATGGCGCTGCTCGCTCGGCTGCACCGGCTCGATCCCGTCGACCTCGGCGTGGCGGCGTCGTCGATCACCGCGGCGCTGCGATCCGATCTCGACTGGTGGCGCGCACGAGCCGCCACGACGGGCACCCTGGACCGGCCGCTGATCCGGCTGGCGCTGCGGATCCTCGCCGACAGCCTCCCGGATGACCCGGCGCCCGCACGGCCGGTGCACGGCGACGCCGGCCCCGGCAACCTCATGGTCCACGAGGGGCGGGTGGTCGCCCTGCTGGACTGGGAGCTGTTCCACGCCGGCGACCCGCACGAGGACCTCGCCTGGATCTGGATGCGTGGCGCGCACACCGACTTCGGCGATTTCACCACCCGCGTCGCCGAGTACGAGGCCGCCGCCGGCGTCGTGGTGGATCCGGGCCGGCTCGACTGGCAGGCCGCGTTCGTGATGGTCAAGTCAGTGATCAGCCTGTGGGCCGGGATCACCGCCGCGCAACCCGGGGCGGACGTGCTCGGCCCGCTCGTCGCCGCGCTCGCCTACGACGCCCTGCTGGGATCCGTGCTCGTCCGGTTGCGTGGCGGTGCGCTGCGCCTGCTCGCGAACCCGGCGGGCGTGGCGGACCCGGCGGGCGTGGTGGAGGTCAGGCTCGTCGACCAGCTCGCCGCCCGCCTCGGCGAGACGGACCGCACCACCGCCGCCATCCTCGACCACCTGCGCCGCCAGCTCGCCCTCGAACCGTGGCGGACCATCCACCTGGCTGCGGACGTCGCCACCCGGCTCCCCGCCGACCCCGCCGACCCGGGCGGTCTCGCGGGCCTCGCCGCCCGCGTCGACGGCGCCGATGCCGAGGCCGATGCCGCGGAGCTCACGGCGCTCGCGACGGTCCTCGGCGCCGCGGCGGATCGAGCCGTCCGCAGCCAACCGCGCGCAGAACGGCTGATCCGCCGTGCGCAGCGCAACGGCCTCGGAGTCTGAACCGCCGCGCGTTCCGTCACGGCGCGACGGCCGACTCAGGATCCGGGGCCGGCTGGTCCTCGGCGGGCAACCGGACGGCTGCCTGCCAGGAGGCTGAAGTGATCGCGTCCTGGGCGGCACCGGGTGGCAGGTGTCGGGGGCGTTCGTTGTGGAGAAGAACTGATCCGTGCGATCTATCCTCGGCCTGGGCGGCCGTCTCGTGGTGGCGGCGGGGCTGCTTGTGCTCATCCTCGCCGGCACCGGCGCTCTCCTCGTCCACGGGCCCGGCCAGGTGCGGGGCTGGGACACCGACGCCGAGCGCTGGTTCGCCGACCACCGCGCCGGCGGGCTGGTCCGCCTCACCGCGGACGCGACCTACCTCGCCGACACCTGGACGGTCATCGCCGCGACGGCGGTGCTGGCGGCGGCCGTCGGGTGGTGGACGCGGCGCTGGTGGCTGCCGGCGGGGATCATCCTGCTCACCGCGGGGGAGACCGCCATCTATGAGGCGTCCAACGCCCTCGTGGATCGGCCGCGCCCCGCGGTGCCCCGGCTCGACCCGGGGGATCCGCTGGCCAGCTTCCCGTCCGGGCACACCGCCGCAGCAGTGTGCCTGTACGGAGGTCTGGCCCTCGTGCTGCGCCGGCTCGCCGCGGACGGCCGGTTTGGGCGACGACCGGCCGGTTCCGGTTCCGGTTCCGGCGACCAGGGCAGAAGCGCGGGCGAGGGGCATTCGGCGTCGGCTCGGCCGTGGTGGGTCGGGGCCGTGCTGGTCGCGTCGGTGGTCGCCGCGGTCGCGGTGCCGGTGCTCGTCGGGTTCTGCCGCACCTACCGCGGCATGCACCATCCCAGCGACGTGATCGGCGGCGCCTTCCTCGGCGCGTGCTGGCTCGCGGCCGTCAATCGGGTGGTGCTGGGGCGGCGCGGCGCACACGACCCTCGGCGCGGCGGTGGATCGAGCTGCCCGCAGCCGGCCGCGCGCCGAGTGCCTGATCCGGCGCGCACAGCGCAGCCGTCTCGCTGACCGGTGCGTGGCCGGTCAGCGGAGGATGTTGACGGCGCGGGCCAGGACGAGGGCGACGAGGATGATCGAGATCGTCGACTGGGCCATCATCATGAGCTTTGCCCAGCGGGTCATCGGCATCGTGTCCGTCGGGCTGAAGGCGGTGCTGTTCGTGAACGCGACGAACAGGTAGTCGACGAATGTCGGCTCCCAGCGGGGATCGGCGTTCGCCGGATCGCTCATCTGGGGGAACAGCAGGTCGGGGTACTGCCGTTCGCTCTGCGCGCGGGCGAACGGCCCGCCGCGGTCGAACTCCCAGTACCAGAGGGCGAAGGCGATGACGTTCGTCAGGTAGATCGCCGCGCCGGTGCTCAGCAGGGCCGCCGGGTCCTCTCCGGCCGTGCCGCGGACCAGCCGGTGGGCGAGCAGGGCCGCGCTCACCCCGTTCGCGGCGGTGACCGAAGCGGTCAGCACGAGGCTCGCCGCCCGCTCCACCGGGTGCTTGCGGGTCATCCGTACCGGGTTGACCGCGGTCAATCCTGCCAGCAGCGCGATCTCCATGCCGGGCAGCAGCCAGCGCGGAGTGAGCGTCAGCCGGGACGGCAGCGCCCACTGCAACGCGATCGCCACCACCGTGGCGAGCAGCACCGGCAGCCGCCGCTCGCCGCCGGTAGGCCGCAGCCACGCCGGGACGAGATGCTCCGGCAGCGCACGGACCTCGCCGACGGCCAGCCCGGTGGCCCGGGCGAACTGCCGCAGATGGATCGGCGAGAGCCGGTCCCATGCGCTGGGATGCGGGTGCGCCGGGTCGGCCGGGCTCGCCGCCTGCCCGGGACCATCCGGCCTCGCCGTCCTCTCGGGACCGCCCGGCCTTGCCGTCCTCTCGGGACCGCCCGGCCTTGCCGTCCTCTCGGGACCGCCCGGGCCGCTCGCCCCGGTCATCCGGACCCGGCCGAGGCCGCCCCCGTGGCGAGAGCCAGATCGACGGCGGCCTCGACGTGCAGCCGGGTCGTCGGGAAGACCGGCACCGGGCTGTCCTGCCGGCGGACCAGCAGCTCGATCTCGGTGCAGCCGAGGATGACGCCCTCGGCACCCGCCGCTGCCAGCCGTTCGATGACCGCCACGTACTGCTGGCGCGACTCCTCCCGCACGACGCCGCGGCACAACTCGTCGTAGATGACGCGGTGTACGAGCGCGCGGTCGGCGGCGCGCGGCACGAGGACGCGCAGCCCGGCGGCGGTGAGCCGATCGCGGTAGAACGCCTGTTCCATCGTGAACGCCGTGCCCAGCAGGCCCACGGTGCGCAGCCCCGCGGTGGTCACCGCGGCCGCCGTGGCATCCGCGAGGTGCAGCAGCGGGACGTCGATTGCCGCCTGGACCTGGTCGGCGACCTTGTGCATCGTGTTGGTGCACAGCAGTACCAGGTCGGCGCCGGCCGCGACCAGCGACCGCGCGGCGGCGGCGAGGACGACGCCGGCCTCGTCCCACCGGCCGGCGGCCTGCATGGCCTCGATCTCGGCGAAGTCGACGGAGAACAGCACACACCGGGCCGAGTGCAGATCGCCGAGCCGCGCCCGGACCAGCTCGTTGGCGAGCCGGTAGTACTCGGCGCTGCTCTCCCAGCTCATCCCGCCCAGCATCCCGATCGTCAGCATCGCGCCGTCGGGCCTCCCTCCCC
>NZ_JANEZT010000301.1 GCF_025403405.1 Frankia tisae | reverse complement strand
CCTGGGAGCGGATGGGTCCGGGGCGGTCGGTGCGGACGTTGCGGTTGGTCAATCAGGATCATGGGTTCGACTGCCCGGGTTGTGCGTGGCCGGAGCCGGCGCCGGGGGAGCGCTCGGCGGTGGAGTTCTGCGAGAACGGTGCGAAGGCGGTGGCCGAGGAGGCGACCCGCAGCCGGGTGACGGGGGAGTTCTTCGCCGCGCATCCGGTGTCCGATCTCGCCGGCCGTTCGGGGCACTGGCTGGGTAGCCGGGGTCGGATCGTGGAGCCGGTGTATCGGGCGCCGGGGGCGGATCACTACACCCCGGTCGGCTGGGATGAGGCGTTCGGGATCGTCGCGGCTGAGTTGGCGGCGTTGGACAGCCCGGACGAGGTCGCGTTCTACACGTCGGGGCGTACCAGTAACGAGGCGGCGTTCGTCTGGCAGTTGTTCGCCCGGATGTTCGGGACGAATAATCTGCCGGACTGTTCGAACATGTGCCACGAGTCGTCGGGTGCGGCGTTGACGTCGACGATCGGCGTGGGTAAGGGATCGGTGTCGCTGGCGGATCTGGAGTCCGCCGATCTGGTGCTGGTGGTGGGGCAGAATCCGGGGACGAATCATCCGCGGATGCTCAGTTCGTTGGAGCGGGTGAAGCGGGCCGGGGGTAGTATCGTCGCGGTCAATCCGCTGCCGGAGGCGGGGTTGCTGCGTTTCCGTAATCCGCAGCATGCGCGGGGGGTGCTGGGGCGCGGCACGGCGTTGGCCGACCAGTTCCTGCAGATCCGGCTCAACGGGGACATGGCGCTGTTCCAGGCGTTGTCGCGGCGGTTGTTGGCAGCAGAGGACGCTGCCCCCGGCACCGTGCTCGACCATGCTTTCCTGGCCGCGCACACCACCGGTTTCGCCGAGTTCGCCGAGCATGTTCGGACCCATCTGTCCGACGCGGACCTCGCGGCGGCGACGGGGATTTCCACTGTCGAGATCGACGAGCTGGCCGGTCGGGTGCTGGCGGCGGAGCGGGTGGTGGTGTGCTGGGCGATGGGGTTGACCCAGCATGCGAACTCGGTCGCGACGATTCAGGAGGTGGTGAACTTCCTGCTGCTGCGGGGGAACATCGGCCGGCCGGGGGCGGGGGTGTGCCCGGTGCGGGGTCATTCCAATGTTCAGGGCGATCGCACGATGGGAATCTGGGAGAAGATGCCCGACGCGTTCCTCGACGCGCTGGGCACCGAGTTCTCCTTTACTCCGCCGCGGGCGCATGGCCACGACGTGGTGGAGACGATTCGGGCGATGCGGGACGGCCGGGTGAAGGTGTTTCTCGGCCTGGGGGGAAATTTCGTCGCGGCCAGTCCCGATTCGGCGGTGACGGAGGCGGCGATGCGGGCCTGTCGGCTGACGGTGCAGGTATCGACGACGTTGAACCGTTCGCATGCGGTGACGGGGCGGGCGGCGCTGATCCTGCCGACGTTGGGGCGTACCGAGGCCGATGTGCAGGCAGGTGGGCCGCAGCAGGTCAGCGTCGAGGATTCGATGGGCATGGTGCACGCCTCCCGCGGCACGCTGGCTCCGGCCGGGGTGGGGCTGCGTTCGGAGGTCGCGATCGTCTGCGGTCTCGCCGAGGCCACCCTCACCCGCCGGGCGGCAGGTCCTGCCGACTCGGCCGGCTCGGTGGAGTCGGCTGGCTCGGTGGACTGGGCGGGGCTGGCCGCCGACTACCGACGGATCCGCGGTCACATCGCCCGGGTCGTGCCTGGTTTCGGCGACTTCGACGCCCGGCTTGCCGCGCCCGGCGGTTTCGAGCTCCCGCATCCGCCGCGTGACAGCCGCACCTTCCCGACGCCGAGCGGGCGGGCGGCGCTGACGGTGAACGTCTGCGAGGTGCTGCGGGTGCCGCCCGGTCACCTGCTGTTGCAGACCGTGCGTTCCCATGATCAGTACAACACGACGATCTACGGGATGGACGACCGTTACCGCGGGATCCGCCGGGGCCGGCGGGTGGTGTTCGTCCACCCCGACGACCTCGCCGCGCTCGGCCTCGCTGACGGTGTGCACGTCGATCTGGTCGGCGTCTGGACCGACGGGGTGCCCAGGCGGGCGGAGAACTTCCGGGCGGTGGCCTACCCGACGGCCCGGGGCTGCGCCGCCGCCTACTTCCCGGAGACCAACGTGCTGGTCCCGCTGGATTCCACCGCCGCCCGCAGCAACACCCCGACGTCGAAGTCACTGGTCATCCGGCTGGAGCCGACGGGCACAGCGTCGGACGGGCCGCGCTGATGGGGCGGGCGACCGCGCGGCGCGTGGTGACCCGGGTCCGGGCCGGGGTCGCCACGGCGGTCCGCCCGGACACGGTGGTCGGCGAGGAACCGCTGGAGATCCGGGTCGGCGGCCGGGCGCTGGCGGTGACGATGCGCACCCCCGGCGACGACATGGACCTGGCGCTGGGGTTCCTGCTCGGCGAGGGCCTGATCGGCAGCGCCGCCGACGTGACGTCGATCCGCTACTGCGTCGGGCGGGACGACGAGGTCGGGCGGGACGGTGCGGTCGATGCCGACGGCCGCCCCACCTACAACGTGCTCGACGTGGCGCTGGCCCCCGGGGTCGCCCCGCCCGAGGTCGACCTGGCCCGCAACTTCTACACGACCAGCTCGTGTGGCCTGTGCGGGAAGGCCAGCATCGACGCGGTCCGGCTGCGCAGCCGGTTCACCGTCGCCGACGACCCGCTGCGCCTCGACGCGGCGACCGTGACCGGCCTGCCCGACGCCCTGCGGGCGGCGCAGCGGCTGTTCGCCACCACCGGCGGGCTGCACGCGGCGGCGCTCGCCGGCGCCGACGGCGTGCTGCGGGCCGCGCGGGAGGACGTCGGCCGGCACAACGCGGTCGACAAGGTGATCGGCGCGGCGGCGCGCGACGGCCTGGTGCCGCTGGCCGGGCAGGTGCTGGTCGTCAGCGGCCGGGCGTCGTTCGAACTGGTGCAGAAGGCGCTGATGGCCGGCGTGCCGATGCTCGTCGCGGTCAGCGCGCCCTCGACGCTGGCGGTGGATCTCGCCGAGGAGGCGGGGATGACCCTCGCCGGCTTCGTCCGCGGCGACTCGATGAACCTCTACACCGGCGCCCACCGGGTCACGCTGGCCTGACCGCAGCCCGGAGCCGCCCGGCGCCACGCGGTCGCACCTCCTGCCAGCAGGGTTTCTCGGCCCCGGGCAGGGAACCAGTGCGTTGATCGCACCGGATGGAGGCCCGTCGTGGCAGTCACGCATGAAATCGAGCGGAAGTTCGCGGTGGAGGAGACGTTCGCGCTGCCCGCCTTCGACAGTGTTCGGGGGGTCGCCTCCGTCGCCGACCGCGACGAACGGCACCTCGACGCCGTCTACTACGACACCGACGACCTGCGCCTGGCCCGCAACCGGCTGACGCTGCGGCGCCGGGAGGGCGGCGCCGACGAGGGCTGGCACCTGAAGATCCCCACCGCCGACGGGGCCCGTGACGAGATCGGCCGCCCGCTCGGCGAGCCGTCGCAGATCCCGCCGGAGCTGCTGGACCTGGTCGCCGTGCGGCTGCGGGGGGCGTCACTTCGCCCGGTGGTGTCGATCACGACCGTCCGGCGCACCCGGCGGCTGCGCGACGCCGCCGGCCACGACCTCGTCGAGGTCGCCGACGACCGGGTCAACGCGCGAACGATGGGTGAGCGCACCATCGTGTCGCGGTGGCGGGAGGTCGAACTCGAGGTGCTCGACCCGGCCGGGGTCGACGTGCTGCCCGCCGCGAGCAAGGCCCTGCACCGGGCCGGTGCGCGGCCGTCGCCGTCACCGTCGAAGCTGCAACGCGCCCTCGCCGTCGACCTCGGCGGCCCCGATGTCCAGCCCGGCCCGGCGCGGCTCACCGCGGCCGACAGCGCCGCCCGGGTCGTCCACGCCTACCTGGCCGAGCACACCGCGGTGCTGCTCGACCGCGACCCCGCGGTGCGCGCCGACGCCCCCGAGGCGGTGCACGACATGCGGGTCGCGGCCCGGCGGCTGCGCAGCACCATCCAGACCTTCCGGCCGCTGTTCGACCCTGAGCGGGCCGCGGTGATCGAGGCCGGCCTGCGCGAGATCGGCGACGTGCTCGGCCGGCCCCGCGACGCCGAGGTGCAGCTCGCGCGCTTCGCCGGCGAGCTTGCCGGGCAACCCGTCGAGCTGGTGCTCGGCCCGGTTGCCGCCCGACTCCAGGAGGCATTGCTCGGCGAGCGGCTGCGCAGCCGCGAGGAGGCACTGGCCTACCTGCGCGGCGAACGCTACCTCGGTTTCGTCGAGACGCTGCTCGCCTTCGTCGCCGACGCCGCCGCCGGGCAGACCGAACGGGCCCGGCGCCCGGCCGGCACCGAGCTGGCGAAACTCGTCGGCAAGGCGGACCGCAGGCTCGCCCGGCGGGTCGATCGCGCCCGGCGGGCCACCGCGGGATCCGACCGCGACGCGGCCTACCATGGCGCCCGCAAGGCCGCGAAGCGGCTGCGCTACGCCTGCGAACTGATGATGCCCCTCCATGGCGGTGCCGCGGCGAAGCTCGCGAGGGAGATGAAGCGGGTCCAGGACACCCTCGGCGAGCACCAGGACTGCGTCGTGGCGCAGGCTCGACTGCGCACGTTCGCCGTCGCCGCGAACCTCGCCGGCGAATCCTCCTTCACCTACGGTCTGCTCGCGGGGGACGAACGCGCCCGCGCCGCCGCCACCCGGGCCGCCTTCGACGCCACCTGGGCGCGGGCCTCTCGCCCCCGCCACCGCCACTGGCTGCGCGGCTGACTGGGATCGCGCACGCCGGTGCCGGGTGGCGGGCGGCACCGCGGTGCCCTCCGGTCGGGTGGGTGGCGGTCGCCGGGGCCGGGCTGTTGCCCGCCGGTTCGGGCCGTCGGCGGTCGGGTCGTTCGGGACCGTCCGGGCCGCCGTCCCGGCTGTCCGGCGCAGGCGGCTTCAGGGGTGTGACCGGGGCGACCATCGCCCACGCCCGGTGACCCAGGGGCAGAGCGTGCCGGCCTGCCAGGGTCCGACCGTGCCCGTCGGGCCGGGTCCGGATGGCCCGGCGGACGTGACGTTCGACAGATGGTGTGTGCCCCGCCTCGGATGTCCACTGGGTTACGGGTTCGAGTCGATCGCGTGCGGTCTGCCTCGATGGCCCTGGACGCGAGGTTGGGAGGGTGCGATGACGCGAGCTCTGGTGGCGTTTGGAACCGGGTGTGGCGGGGCCGACGAGCTGGCCGTGAGGATCGGCGCGGGGTTGACCGCCCGCGGTCTCGAGGCGGAGGTACTGCCGGCGCGACAGGTGCGGGAGGTGGCGTCCTACGACGTGGTGATCGTGGCCGGGGCACTGGACGCCAGCCGTTGGGCCCGCGACGCTTGTCGGTTCGTCCAGCGGCGTCGCGCGGGGCTGTCCCGGCTACCGGTGTGGCTGGTCACCGGCGACCCGTGGGCTGACGATCCGTACGCCGGCGACCCGCGTGCCGGTGGGACTGAGCCGGCCCAGCCGACTGCGCAGGTCGCCGAACTCGCCACGCTGATCGGGGCCCGTGGCACGGTGACGATCGACGGGCCGCCGACTGACGGCGGCGACGGCCCGTCCGGAGCGACCACGCGGGCGCTCGCGGGGTCTGAGCGCCACCCGGAGCGGCTCGCCGCGTTCGTGGACACCGTCGTGACCGCGGTCCCGCCCCGCGTACTGCGCGCCGTGCCCGCCTGGGGATCCGGCTCCGGCTCCGGCGAGGGCAGCGGCCGGCGCGGACACCGGCCGGTCCGGATGCGACTGGTCGGCGCGGACTCGCGCAGCGAGGCGCCGCAGGCACAGATTCCGGCGTCCGCGCGCAGCACCCGAAGCCGGATAACCGGATAACCGGATACCAGAAATCCCCGGGCCGCTGCGCGCGCTGTGCGTGCGGCACGCCCGCACAGCGGAAAACCGGCCGGGCGCGGTCAGCCCCGGGCGAGAATGATCTCCTCGCCGAAACGGCGCACCGTCTCCTCGGACGCGCCGGGATCGTCCCCGATCACGTTGAAGATGAGCCAGTCCACGCCGAGGGCCTCGTATTCGGCGATGTGGGCGCGGACCTGGTCGGTGTTCCATCCCTGACGGACGTCGATGAGGGACAGGACCCCGCCGAGGGCGACGGTGACCTCGGCCGGGTCGCGCCCCGCGGCGGTCGTGGCGTCGCGCAGCCTGGTGATGCGCTCGCCGACGGCGGCCGAACCGGGCACGTGGGCGGTCCGGATGGTGCCGGCCAGCGTCTCGGTGGTGAGGGTGAACAGGGCGCCGCCGCCGAAGCGGGCCGCCCGCTCCAGGCCCCAGCCGCTGTTGGCGTGTACCCACAGGGGCGGGTGCGGTCGCTGGATCGACGGCGGCCGCAGCGCGGTGCCGGACGTCTCGAAGCCGATTCCCTGGTAGGAGATCTCCTCGACGGCGGAGTCCGCGGTGAGAATCTCCAAAGCCTCGTCGAACAGTTCGCGGCGCCGGTCGAAATCGGCTCCGGAAGCGCGGAATTCACCCCGCAGATATCCGGTGCCGACGCCGACGACGAGTCGCCCCCCACTCAGCCGGTCCAGCGTGCGGATCTGGTGCGCGGTGAATAACGGATTACGGTAGGGTAGCACAGTCACCAGGGTGATTAACGTGATGTCCTCGGTCAGCGCGGCACAGAAGGCCAGGGACGAGAAAGGCTCGGAACTGCCCTCGCCGCCGGCATGCGTCCATTTCAGGGATGGCGCCGGGTGATCGGTGAAGGCGATACCGGACCATCCGCTCTCCTCGACCGCACGCACCCACGAGGTGATGTGTCGCTGGTCCAGCACCTCGGGTCGCCACCGCGGATCACCGATGCCGTGTTGCACGCCGAACTTCATGTTCCTGCCCTTCGGTCGCCCTGGTCACGCTCTGTCCTGCATCGTGCGGCAGGTGTCCGGGCAATGCGCGCTCCCATTGTCAGGGGCTGCGCGGCGGACCAGGTCAGCTTATGCTGTTCCGCGCACGGATGCCCCGTTGCTCGGTCCTGGCCCGGGTGGGGCCGTCGACGAGAGAAGATCACGTCTGCCTGCGGAATTTCCGCGCGGCCTTCGCGCATTGAGTCGTACCCGGTGTGACCGTTCCGGGAATCGGTCAGCGCTGCGCGCCAATGGCGCGGCTCAGGAATTCGTGGATCGTGGCCATGACGGTTTCACCGTCATTCTGTTCGGTGGCGAGCTGGATGTAGAAGCGAATCTATTCGCCGATAGCCGTATACGGATCGGTTGCGCTGGACAACCGTCCCGTGAGCTGGGCTGTCGCCCGTCCGCTTTCCTCTTCAAACATCGATAGCAGTAGCTGGTCCTTCGACTTGAAGTGCCGGTGGAACGACCGGGTCGAAAGCTGCGCCTCGGTGAAAATCTCACTGACGGTGACGGTGACGGTGACGGCATCCGCAAGTTCAGGAAGGCGCGGCCTGACCGACGCAGGACGAACGGCTCCGTTCCCGAGCTGCCCGCCCGCCGCCCGCGGGCGGCGGGCTCGGCCGATTCGGGCGCAGATCTTCGCGACCTGGACGGAGCTGATCGCGGTGAGGCTGCGCGCACGCCGTCTGAAGCCCGAGGCCAGGCCGGCCGTCAGCCTCCGTCGGTGGCCCGGGTGAAGTCGCGCAGGATCGAGGCGAGTTCGGCTGGCTGGTCCAGGGGGATGAGGGTGCGGGTGTCGGCGACCTCGACCAGCCGGCCGTGGGGGAGGAGCTCGGCGAGGCGGCGGCCGTGCTCCGGCGGCATCACCCGATCCTCGGCGGCCCAGACCACCAGCGCGGGGCCGGTGAAGGCCGGCAGGTAGGTGGGCGCGTCCAGCAGGAGCTCCCGCGCCGGGCGCAGCGAGCGCAGCACCCGCACGGTGTCGCGGCGGATGCCCCCACGGGTCTCGCCGCGGCGCAGCAGCGGTCGCATCCACCGGGCGGTTGCGGCGTCCCCGCGGGCCGTCAGCCAGCCGAAGGCGATCGGCGCGCGCCGCATCAGCCGCAGCCGCATCTGCTGCATGACCAGGCCGAACAGCGCCGGCGGCAGCGTGCCGGCCAGGGCCAGCGTCCGCCCGGTCAGGCTCGGTGGGATGTTGTCGAACGCCTCGCAGGAGACGAGCGCGATCCGGCCCACTCGCGCCGCGCCGTCCCGCAGGACGAGCTGCACCAGCGCCCCGCCGGTGTCGTTGCCGACCAGGGTGACGTCGTTCAGGCCCAGTCGGTCGAGCAGTTCGGCGACAAGGCGGGCGAGGCCGGGCAGCGAGAGGTCGGCGTCGGGGTGCATGGGATGGCTGTGCGCCCCCATGGGCAGGGTGGGGACCACGCAGCGGTGATCGGCGGCGAGCTCCGCGACCGGGCCGGCCCACAGCGAGGCGTCCATCAGCAGTCCGTGCAGCAGCACCAGGACGGGGCCGGGGCCGCCGGTGTCCTCGTAGTCGATCGTTCCGGTGGACAGCTCGATCTCCGCCATGCCGGCCGCCTTCCGTGTGTCCGGAGCCACAACTTCTACGTCTCGTAGAAGAGAACCACGGGCTTCGTCGTACGTCCAGTACGGATTGCATCCGCGTCGGGACCCGGTGGCCGGGGG
>NZ_JANEZT010000300.1 GCF_025403405.1 Frankia tisae | reverse complement strand
GAGCGGGAGCGCCTGGCGCGGATCGAGAGGCTGCTGGGCCGAGTCGGTGGCGGTCGGCTGCCCCGCCTCGTGCCACGCTCGGGTACCGCCGTCGAGCGCCGCAGCCCTCCCCCAGCCTGCGGCGCGCAGATCGGCGGTGGCCCAGCGGGCCAGCGTGCCGTCGCCGGAGGTGACCACGACGAGTGCTCCGTCCGCCGGGGCGAGGGCAGGCCGCGCTGCCAGCGCCGAGCGCGTCGTCACCAGCGATCCCGGGATGTAGGGTCGCGCGACCAGCCACCCGGCCGCCGCGGGCGGCTCGACGTCGACGACGACCGCGGCGCCGTCGTCGAGCAGATCCCGCAGTGCCGGAACACTCACCGTCGGGGCCTCGGGCAGCGCGACGGTCTCGGGACCGCGCACGAGGCCATCAGATCCGAGGAGGTCGGATCCCAGGCCATCAGATCCCAGGAGATGCACCGCGACGTCGGGCAGCCCCATCCTCGCCAGCCACACGCCGGTCGTGAATCCCCGCGTGCCGCAGCCGTCGTCGACGAGGACCACCCGGGCGCCGCGGCTGCCCAGGTACTCGTCCGTCGCCTGGAGGAGCTGGCCGCCCGGCGCCCACCGACTTCCCGGCAGGTGACCGGCGACGAACTCGGCCTGCGTACGGACGTCGAACAGATACAGCGTCCGACCGGCCGCCGCCGCGACGAAGCCGCGCAGCTCGGCGGCGGAGATCTCCGCCACACCGGCGCGGGCGGCGAGCGCGCGGGCCGCCGCACCGGCCCGGGCCTCCTGCGCCGGCTCGGATACGGCCGACCGGGCGGTCGAGCCGGTCACCGTCGGGTAGCCGGCGAGGCTCCACGCGGACAGGCCGCCGTCCAGGACGGCGACCGGGTTGGGGAACCCGGCGTCGATCAGGGTCTGCGCGCCGATGATCCCGCGGGTCCGGCCGGCGCAGGTCACCACGACGCGCGTGCGCGGCGAGCGGAGCGCCGCATACGCCCGGCGCACCAGCTCGACCCCCGGCGCGTTGAGGGCAGTCGGGATCGCCGTGTACGCGAATTCCTCGGCCATACGGGTGTCGAGGAGGACGACGTCCTCCCCTGCGCCGAGGCCGACCCGCAGCTCGGCCGCGGAGACGCTCGGCGTGCCGAGCCGGCGCAGCGCGACCTCGCCCAGGGCCCGGCTGACCGTGTTGAAGCCGGTGAACAGCTCCAGGCCCGCCGCCCGCCAGCCGGCGAGGCCGCCGTCCAGCACGCTGACGTCGGGGTATCCCAGCGCGGCCACCCGAGACACAGCCCGGGCGACCGTCTCCGCGCGCGCCCCCACGATCACCAGGGGCACCGTCAGCCGGGGCGCCAGCAGGGGCAGCCGGGGTTCGAGGTGGTCCAGGGGTAGGTGCGTGGCGACCGAGAGGTGGCCCGCGGCGAACTCGTCGCGGGTGCCCACGTCCACCACCACGAGGTCCAGGCGGGCGCGGAGCCGGGCATGGAGCTCACGCGGGGCGACGACCCCGACCGCCGGGCCGACCGCTGGGCCGACCGCCGGGCCCGTCGCCGGGCCCATCAACGGCTCACGGCGGTGGGACGGCGGGGCCGCCAGCCCAGCGCGGGCGCCACCTGCGTCGCGATCAGGCGCAGCGCCTCCAGAGCGGCGTCCAGCGACGGCCGGCCGGGTTCGAACTGCACGAGCAGATCCGTCGCGACCGGCAGCACCGGCTCCGCCGCCAGCCGCTCGATCACCTCGTCCGGATGCCCGCAGAAGATGTGCAGGGTCGACAGGACGTTGTCGAGCGTGTCCTCGCCGACGTCCGGGAAGGCGCCGGAGGCCTTGATGTTGGCGAAGGCCGGGAACAACCCGTCCGACAGGTGCGCCAGCGCGGTGGCCCGGTCCGCGGCGGGGAAGATCGCCCGGCACACGGCGACCCGCCGCCCGACGCCCGCGGGCAGCGCGTCACGGTACCGGTCGGCCCAGGCCCGGTGCACCGTGCCGGGCCGGTCCGGGAAGCCGATGGCGGTCTGGTCGAGCAGGAGGTTCAGGCCCTCCCGGCCCACCTGCTCGGCGGTGTCGCCGCTGTGCGCCCCCTGCCAGATCCGGCCCTCGGCCACCTCGGGCGCGCACGGCGTCAGCACCGCGCCGTCCTCGGTCAGGGGCCGACCGCTCAGGGCCCGGCGCAGGATCTCGCGATGCTGCGTGTGGATCTCCCGCTTGCGGCTGAAGTCCCGCCCGAAGGCCCGGTAGGCACGCTGGTCCGAGCCGCTGCCCAGGCCGAGCTCGACCCGCCCGCCGGACAGGATGTCCACGACGGCGACGTCCTCAGCGAGTCGCACCGGGTCCTCCAGCGGCAGCACGTTGACCGCCGTCCCGAGCCGGATGTGCCGGGTCGAGGCCGCCACGTTCGCGAGGAACGTCCACGGTGAGGACAGCCCGCCGAGTGGATGGGTCGACGTCGGCAGGTGGTGCTGCGCGACCCAGCCCGAGTCGAAGCCCAGCTCGTCGGCGGCGACGAACAGCTCGTGGGCGTCGGCGTAGGCCTGGCGCGCGTCGGTGCGGATCGCCGCCCGGGTGAAGAAGCCCAGCCTGAAGGCGCTCGTGTCGGTCATCGGCCCTTCTCGTTCGTCATCCGGGACACGGGAATGCACCCGGGGATGGGTTCCAGGCGGTCGGCCGGGGGTGGCCGCGGCGGGCGCCGCGCGGTCAGGGACGGGCTGCCGCGACGGCCGCGTCGACCTTCGCCGTGACGTCCAGTTCCTTGAGCTTCTGCGCGACCGTGTCGTTGAAGCCGGTGTAGTAGTGCTCGCGGACGTTGACCGCCCGCTTGATCAGGCCGCCGGAGTAGGCGACGTCGGCGGTGTTGTGCTGGATCCGGTCGAGCAGCGCGTCGTCGAGGATGTGCGGGACCTGCCGGTTGGCGATGGCGGTGGCCTTGGCCTTGGCCGGGGTGAGCTTCGCCGCGTCGACCCACACCTGCGCGGACTGGTCCGGCTGGGTGATGTTCCACAACTCGTAGCCGACGGACCGGCCCACGAAGTCCCGGATCGCCGCGTTCTTCCGCTGGTCCTTCAGGGCGCCCCGCGACGCGACGAGCACGCCCAGCCCGAGGGCGCCGGTCTGCTTGGTGGTGGTCAGGACCTGCGCGCCCGCGTCCAGCGCGGCGCCGGCGCGGGCCGGCGACCCGGCCCACACGTCGACGTCACCCTGGGCCAACGCGGTGGCGCCCACCGTCGAGTCGAGCTGGACGGGCTTGACGTCCGCGGGCGTGAGCCCGGCCTGCTTCAGGGTCAGCAGGTACTGCAGCTCGGAGGTCGCGCCCGGGGAGTAGGCGAACTTCTTCCCGCGGATGTCGGCGAGGCGCTCGATTCCCGAGTTCTTGCCGCGCAGGGTCACGATCGGCGGGTAGTTGGTGTCGTCGGCGGGCTGGGTCGCCAGGACCCCCTGGATCGGGGGATCGTTCGCCGGCCACGCAGGCTGGGCGTTCGCCTGGGCCAGGATGAGGGCGAAGTCGCTGAGCTGACCGATGTCGACCTTCCCTGCCGTCAGCGCGGTCGTGACCGTCGCGGCGTTGAACTGCGCGAACTGGACCTTGTACGGGGTGCCCTGGAGCACGCCGGACTTCGCGAAAGCCGCCTTCACGTACGGCGACTGGGCCGCGAAGGTCAGGGTCACGCCACTGAGGTCGTTCTGCGCTGCCGCTTTGCTGTCGCTGCTGCTACCGCTGCCGCTGCTGCCGCTGCTGCCGTCCGATCCGCAGGCGGCGGCGGCGACGGCCAGCGCGAGCAGCGGGGCGGCCAGACGGAGCCGACCGAGTCTTCTGATCTTCATGGATGCGTTCCCGAGGTGTTGGTGGTGTGGCCTGGCCGGTGGGCTTCAGGCCGGGGATGACGGGCGTGCGACGCCCAGCTCGGCGAGTAGCTGTGAGCGCAGATCGTCAAATCGCGACCCGGTGCCCTCGCGCGGTCGAGCCAGGTCGACGCGCAGGTCCAGACCGACCTTGCCGTCGGTGAGGACGACGACGCGGTCGGCCAGCCGCAGCGCCTCGTCGACGTCGTGGGTGACCAGCAGGACTGCCGGCCGGTGCCGGTGCCACAGCTCGTGCACCAGTGCCTGCGTGCGCAGTCGGGTCAGTGCGTCGAGCGCGGCGAACGGCTCGTCGAGCAGGAGCAGGTCCGGACGGTGCACCAGGGCGACCCGCTGCGCCTCGCCCCCCGACAACGTGTGCGGCCAGGACCGGGCGTGGTCGGCGAGGTTCACCTCGGCGAGGGCCTCCTGCGCCCTGGCGAGGGTCGACTCCCGGCGGGGAAGCCCGAGCAGCACGTTGCGCCAGACCCGCTCCGACGGGATCAGCCGGGGCTCCTGGAAGACCACCGAGCGGTTGCGGGGCGCCAGGACCGTTCCCTCGTCGACGGTGTCGAGCTCGGCGAGGATCCGCAGCAGGGTCGTCTTACCGCTGCCGGAGCGGCCGAGCAGCGCGACGAACTCGCCCCTGGCGATCGTGAGGGCGAAGTCGTCAAGGATCCGCCGGGCCGCGAACGCCTTGCCGACGTCGCGCATGACGACGGCCGGCTGCGCCGGTGCGGGGGTCGTGCCGGCGGGGGTCGTGCCGGCGGGGGTCGTCATGGTCAGGACTTCACGATCGTCGGTCGCCAGGGCAGGAGCAGCCGCTCGAGGAGCCGGACGACGAGGTCGACGAGCAGACCGAGCAGCGCGTACACGACGACCCCGACGATCACGATGTCCGTCCGGATCTGGTTGGACGCGTTCATCACCAACGCGCCCAGTCCGGAGGATGCGTTGATCTGCTCCGCCGCCACCAGCGCGAGCAGCGAGATCCCCATGGCATACCTGATGCCGACCAACACCGACGGGAGCGCGTTCGGCAACACCAGTCGGGTGATCATCCTGGTTCTGCTCAGGCCGAAGACCCGGCCGACCTCGATCAGCCGGCGGTCCACCCCGCGCACTCCGGCGAAGGTGTTGAGGTAGACGGGAAAGACGCAGGCGACCGCGATCAGCACGATCTTCGGCGTGTCGCCGATGCCGAACCAGACGACGAACAGCGGGATCAGCGCGATGAACGGGACCGTCCGCAGCATCTGCAACGTCGAGTCCACGAGCTCCTCGCCCAGCTTCCACAGCCCGGCGACGAGACCCGCCGCGACCCCGATGCCGGCGCCGATGACGAGCCCGGTCAGGGCCCGCCCGGCCGACACTCGCAGGGCCGTCTGCAGCTCACCGTCGGCGATGAGGTCGCGGGCGGCCTCGAGGACGCTCTTCGGGCTCGCCAGCGTCGTCGGCGGGACGAGGCCGGCGGAGGTGCTCCACTGCCAGGCGATCAGGAGGGCGGCCGGCACCAGCCCACGCAGCAGCCAGCGGGCCCGGCGCAGCCCGGCACGACGTCCGGGGGCGTTGCGACGACGACTCAGATCGGTGAGGTCGAGGGATGCGGCAAGGTCCGCCGGCTCCGCGGCCGCGAGGTCGTCGCTCGTCGCAAGGTCGTCGCTCGTCGCCGAGCCACGCCCGAGCTCGCCCGGCGCGCAGCGGGAATCCTGAACCGTCATGATGCGCGGGCCCCCACGGCCTCGGCTGGGACTCGACACGTGACAGTGCGCTGCATGACGAACTCCTGGCTCGGGACGGGCGGGCGTTGCCCGGTTGGATCGCCTGGCAGCATATATCGGTAAAGCTGATCGGTTTAGTGGTGTTTACCTTCCGAGTGACACGGATCGCACGCGTGCCCGAGGTGCGCCCCCTCGCCGCCACCGGCGGCAGACGCCAGCGGACGGCTGTACCAAGGGAACATCCAGGGAACGCCGTGTCCGTAGAGTCCTTCACAACGCACCTGCTCGGCGCGCCACGCCGAGCTTCCTCTGCGAACGGAGTGAGTAATGTCCCTGACAATCGGTGACACCGCGCCCGACTTCGAGGCGGCGACCACGGAGGGCCCGATCAAGTTCCACGAATGGATCGGCGACTCGTGGGCGGTGCTCTTCTCGCACCCGAAGAACTTCACCCCGATCTGCACGACCGAGCTCGGCTATGTCGCGTCGATCAAGCCCGAGTTCGACCGCCGTAACGTCAAGATCATCGGTCTGTCGGTGGACCCGGTCGAGCTGCACGGCGCCTGGGCCAAGGACATCGAGGAGACCCAGGGCACCGCGCCCAACTACCCGCTGATCGGCGACGCCGACTTCTCGATCTCCAAGGCGTACGGCATGCTCGGCGCCGACGTCAGCGGCGACCCGTCGGACCGCACGGCCGCGGACAACCAGACCGTGCGCAACGTGTTCGTCATCGGCCCGGACAAGAAGATCAAGCTGATCCTGGTCTACCCGATGACGACCGGGCGCAACTTCGACGAGGTCCTGCGGGTCATCGACTCCCTGCAGCTCACCGCGAAGCACAAGGTCGCCACCCCGGTGAACTGGAAGCAGGGCGACGACGTCGTCATCGCCGGCTCGGTCTCCAACGACCAGGCCAAGGAGATCTTCGGCACCTGGAACGAGCCGAAGCCCTACATCCGCATCGTCCCGCAGCCGTCTGCCTGATCGCAGCGCCGACCGTCATGGTCGGGACGAACCATCACGGCAGTCGGAGCCTGAGGCCGGGGACTCTGAGGCCGGGGACATGGTGCGAGCACTGGTACCGGGGGCTGGATTCGGCGGCCTGGAGCTGACCACCTGATTGTCCGAGGAGCTCGGCAACGACGTCGACGCCGGGCCTGGTCGAGGCCGGGTACGAGTTCCACACGGTGGCCGGGGCGTTCGCGACGCGCGACGTGCTGGATCGGTTCGGCGGCGGGCGGGTCATCAACGGGGTCACCTCGACCCCGTTCAAGCACCCGCCCGCCCCGAGCGAGACGGCACTGCTCGCGGCATTCGCCGGGCACGGCATCGCCTGGCCCCGGACCGGCTGGTCACGACGCCGACGAGACCGACAAGCAGGTCGTCGTCCTCCACCGGGCACCGCTGGGGACACGGACGACTGACGGGCCGCCGCGGGGGCAGCGGGCCAGGGTGAGGAGCCGGACCTCCCCCACCGCGCTACTCCTCGAATTCATCCAGCGCCCGCTGAAGCTCCTCGCGCGTGCCGGCCAGGGCGACGATGCCGAGGTTGTCCGTCGCGGCCCAGACGAGGTGATCACCGACCTGGTAACTGGCGATCTGCAGGGTGCCGCGGCGGGCGGCGGTGTCGATCGGGATGTGTCGAGGAATCCGCGGCGTCGGAGCGATCATCGCCTTCACCTCCAGTAGGAAGATCTCACCAGGCACGACCGCCCGCGGGCCAGAACTCCGACCGGGACGGCGGTTCCTGGAATTCTCCCAGACCGGAACGAGCCCGTCGCCGCGAGTACGACCATCGCCCTGAATGCCGTCAAAAGGGCTTCCGGTGCGTCGGTCCGAAGAGTTCTTCACGACGGCCCGGGTCCGCCGCTGGTCGGCTACGGCTGAGCTTCAGCGCTCCACGCGGCGAGGCCCGCGACGAATCCCTCCCGATCCCGGGCGGACAAGCCAGCCAGCGCGCGCAGCAACGGCGCCGAGCGGGTGGCGATGAACAACTCGACCGCCGGCCGGTACCGCTCCCGCAGCGACACCAGCGTGCGGCGCCGGTTACTCGGGTCCTCGCGACGGTCGACCACACCGGCGTCGCCGAGGTTGCCGACGAGCTGGCTCGCGGTCGACAGCGACACGCCCAGACAGGCGGCCAGCTCGGTGACGCTGGCTGGCTTGCCGGTCAGTAGCTGGGTGAGGACGGCACCGTGCCGGGCGGTCAGCCCGTGCGCGTCGAAGATCCCCCGTAGTTCCGGTGGCATCTCCGTGCGGGCCCGCTGAAAGTAGGCGGCCAGCAACGGCACGTGTTTGAGCACGTCGAGCTCCTGCGCCGTCGGCCGCCCCGGCACCGACGTGCCCGGGCTCTCGACATCGCCGTCCGCCACCTGTTCACGTCCCACGCCACAATCATAGACAGTTGGAATATACAAAGTGTTCGGATATCCACAGCTATGGCCTCGAGTACGGGGCCGGTGTGAGAGACGTGAGCCACATGACCTCGATCAGCTACGGCGACGCGGTGACCGACGCCCTCGACCGCCTCGACGATCTCGGCTACGAGCGGGCCGGCCAGGCCGACCTCGCCAGCCACGGCCCGATGGGGGCCGAGACCCTGGCCGTGCTCGGCCACGGCGACGCGATCCCCGCGTGGGTGGACGCCTACCGCGCCGCCATGCCGAACCATGACCGGCCCTCCCGCCGGTTCGACCTGGACCCGACGGACGAGTCCGCCTGGCGCCCGGCGCTCGGCGCCATCGACCGGGTCGGGGACTGGGAGTACCTGTTCCACCGCGAGCTGGCGCAAGCACCGTGGCGCGAGGTGCTGGGCCGGTGGTGGCCCCGGCTGCTGCCCGGCCTGATGTCCCGGCTGACGCACGGTGCGATCCGTACCGCGCACGCCGTGCGTAGCGTCGCCGCCGCCGACGGCGCGGCCAGCCCCCAGCAGCTGACCGAGCTGGCTCGCGGGCTCGCCTACTGGGCTGCCCGGTTCACCCCGCTGCCCGGCACCCCCCGGCTGGAGGGCCGGCACGACG
>NZ_JANEZT010000002.1 GCF_025403405.1 Frankia tisae | reverse complement strand
CGATCGACATCGGCGCCGGGATCGTGGTCACCGCGGTCTACATCGGCATCACGTCGATGCTGCTACGCCGGCTGGACCCGAAGACGGGCAGAAAACGAAGGCCGGCCCCCACCCAGTAGCCAGGCGCGGCTCGAGACGTAGGTGGCGATCCGGGACTATCCGCTGGGGGCGGCGTCGCGGCTGGCGAGGTAGGCGACGACGGCGAGGACACGGCGGTGGGTGTTTCCGGTGTCGGTGATCCGTAGCTTCTGGAAGATGGCGCGCATGTGGGTCTCGACGGTGCGTTCCGCGAGCACGAGCCGTTTGGCGACGTTGGCGTTCGACCAGCCCTGGGCGACCAGCTCAAGCACCGCCCGCTCTCGTTCGCTCAGCATGTGGACAGGGTCGTCGCGCCGGGTCGGGGTGAGCAGCGCGGCGACGATCGCGGGGTCGAGGGCCGATCCGCCGGCGGCGATCCGTTCGATCGCGTCGAGGAAGTCCGCGACCCGCAGTACCCGGTCCTTGAGGAGGTAGCCGAAGCCTTCGGCGGTGACGAGCCCGACGGAGTGCCGGGTCTCGATGTGCTGGGACAGCAGCAGTATCGGCAGTCCGGGGTAGGCGGCCCGTAGGCGGACCGCGGCGCGCGCGCCGTCGTCGGTCAGCGTCGGTGGCATCCGCACGTCGATGATCGCGAAGTCTGGCCGGTGCTGGTTGATCGCGTCGATGAGCGCGTCGGCGTTGTCGACCGCGGCTACGACGTCGTGCCCGGCCTCGACGAGAAGGCGGCACATGCCCTCACGGAACAGCGCGGAATCCTCGGCGATCACGATTCGCATGCGAGCTCCGGTTCGTGGTGGGCGTCAGGGGTCACAGCGGTCGGGGGCGGGTTCCGCGCCGGTATCTCCGCGCTGATCGTGGTGCCTTCCCCGACCGGGCTGTGTATCCGCAGGGTGCCACCGGCGGCGGACACCCGGTCCCGTAGCGAGGTCAGCCCGAACCCGGAGCAGGCTCCCCCGGTGCCGTCATCGGACACCTCGACCCGGACAGAACCGTCCTCGTGTGCCAGTTCGACGCGGATGTGACCGGCTCCGGCGTGTTTCAGGGCGTTGGCCAGCGCCTCGGCGGCGACGTAGTACGCGGTGGTGGCGGCGAGTTCCGGCGGCTCGACGTCAGCGACCACCAGGTCCACCGGGACCGGGCTGGCCGCGACGAGCGCGCGCAGAGCGGGCCCGAGGCCGTCGGTGAGCCGGGCCGGGCGGATTCCGTGCGCGAGTCGACGTAGGTCGGCGACGGTACCTTCGAGCGCCTCGACCGCGGCGTCGAGTTCGTGGTGGGAACGATGCGACGGCGGGAGCTGGCGCTGGATCGAGCGCAGGCGCATCCCTACGGCCACGATCTGCTGCTGGGCTCCATCGTGCAGGTCCCGTTCCAGCCGGCGGCGTTCCTCGGTGGAAGCCAGCATCAGGCGCGAGCGGCTGGCTCGTACCTCCTCCAGCGCCCCGCGTAGTTCCAGCCGGAGCCGGGTCACCTCGATCGGTAGGCGGGCCTGGGCCACGGCTTCCCGGGCGCGTCGCATCCGGCGGGCCGACGGAGCGCCGAAGACGATCATCCCAGTGTCGGATGCTCCGCTGCGCAGCACGAGGGTGGCTTCCCGATCACCATGCCGCGCCAGCGAGAGCGGGTCGACCGGGCCACCATCGAGATCGACGTAGCTGCCGGCCAGGCCGCCCGGCAGGTGGAACAGCAGCCGCAGGCCGGGATCGCGCAGGACCGTGCGCAGCACCGCTTCGGTCCGTTCCGGTTCAGCCTCGCCGTCGCGCACCTGGCCGACGAACTCGCCGACCTGAGCCCGCACGACGGTGCGGTCCCGGTCGATCAGACGACCGACCGTGTCGGTGAGCCGGCGGTGCAGCGGCAGGAGGCACAGCGCGGTCACGAACGCCGCCACTGTCGTCCTGAGCGCAGACGTGGTGACGGTCGCCGTCACGGCGTACCCGACGCCATACACGGCGAGCGCGAAGATCGCCGCCGAGGTCAGAACGGTGAGGAGCCAGCTGACCGATGCGCTCAGCAGCCGGTCGATGTCGAACAGATCGTAGCGCAACACCGCCACGGCCACCGTGGTCGGTACCACGGCCAGCAGCGCGATCATGAACGAGCCGAACGCGGAGCCGTCGGAGCCGCCCAACGCCTCGGCCGCCCAGCCGATCGCGAGCAGCACCGGCACGGTGCCCGCGCCCAGCAGCAACCAGCGCATCTGCAGTCTCGTGAGCTCGTCACCCCGGCGGTAGCGCGACCACGGGACGGCGACGACCGCCGCGAGCGCGCCGAGAAAACAGGCGAAGGCAACCACGAGCTCCACCGTTCGCGCCCCGGCCGGCAGATGCAGCACGAGATCATTGACCAGCACGGTTCCGTCGACGGCGCGGGCATGGGGGTCAAGCGATACCGCGGCGTTCAGGACGACCGCCGCGCAGAGCGCCGTCAACGCGACCGCCCGGGAGTGGCCAGCGAGCCGGCCGCCCGGGAAGAACAGACACAGCGCGCCGAAACCGGCGGCGTTCCATACCCAGACCCCGAGCTGGGCGACGAACATCAACCGGGCGGCGGGCCACGGATGCCCAGTCCGTAATGTCGCTCCCCAGTCCTCCACGGCCGAAACCGCGGCCGGAGCCGTGCCCACCCAGGCCAGCGCGATCCCCACCGGGTTCTCCGGTCGCCGCCGGCTCACCAACCAGCCCAACGCGATCGACGGGGCGAACAGGACGAGGCTCGCCGCCCAGCCGACGGGCGATCCGACCCTGGCCGGACCGAACGCCAGCATCGCGCGCAGCACACCGGTCAGCACGAAAACCGCCGGAGCAACGAAGACAGGCCAACGTGCACGGGCACCCACTGTCGGCTGGCTCACCTGACCATGATGCTCGAGCCGGATTTCGGACCGGTATCCGTGCCAGCACGCAGCCGCTGGCACGCAGCCGAATCCAGCGCTGGCCTGGATACCGGCCGCCCGCGACCTACTGCATCCTGAACGTGGTCGATCGCGCATGGGACGCGGCCGCCGTTACCGGAAGGAACCCTCCGTGGAACTCATCACCATGGTGCTGGCGGCCTTTCCGATCGGATTTTTCATCCGATCGCGACTCGCCTCCTACCTCACCTACATCGCCGTACATTCCTTCGTCTTCTCGTTCCAGAGTATGGAGCTGACCCGGGAATGGACCGGCGGAGACGACTCTGCCTTCCCCAAGAACCCACACACGGTGGCGTGGTCCTACGGTGCCGCGAACCTACTCATCTATGCCGTCGGCCTCGGCCTCGTCACCCTCGGATTCTGGTTGCGCAACCGGCGCCGGACCGACCGCCCAGCCACCACGCCTTCGGCCCGCACAGTGAACCTCGACGCCTGACAAGATCCACTGGGACGCCCCCGGAACACGACCCGTTGATCGAGCCCGCCGGCTCCCGGTCACCGACGGGCTGACCAGGCTGCACACCCGGCGCTTCCTGGAGACGCAGCTCCCCCACGAGGCGGCGCGGGCGCTGCGCGGCAACGGCGGCGTCGGCCTGTGCGTGGCCTTCAAGCGCCGCGACTGGCTCTGAGCCGACCCGTAGGGTCGGAATGCGACAACCCGCAGGTGGGCGGGGATGAGCGAGGAGGCTCGTCACCGATTCGAAGCGGTCTACAACGAGACGTACCACCAGCTCCTGGGCTATGCGCTGCGCCGAACCGCCACCCCGGCCGACGCGACGGAGCTGCTGCCGAACACGCTGATACTGGTGGCGGGCGCGGCACTCCGGCAAGCTGACCCCACGAGCCCCGGGGTACATCGGAAACGCCCTGGGCAGCGTCGCAGCCAGCTCACCTGTTATAAGGACTCGGGCACGGTTCGCCGTCCCGGGCCGGTTCCTCCACGCGGGAGCCGCCGATGAGACCCGTTGGCCCACGAGTGTCATCACACCGAGCTGGAAGGGAGAGCCGTGACGAGTCTCGCCGTGACCGGGCACATGGATCTGACGGAGGACAGTGCCTCCCTCATCCGTGAGGCCCTTGTCGAACTACTCAGGCCGTACGCGGATACTGACCTGATCGGCGTCTCCTGTATCGCCCAGGGCGCGGACTCTCTTTTTGCTGAGCGCATCCTCGCTGCCGGGGGCAGGCTGGTTGTCGTGGTCCCCTCCCAGGACTACCGGCAGACGACGGTCCCGGACGACCATGCTGAGACTTTCGACCGGCTGCTTGCAACCGCCGACGAGGTGTGCGTGATGCCTTCCCCGACCGCTGACCGCCAAGCCTATGAGGCCGCCAATACGATGCTCCTGCGCCGCGCCGAACGTCTCGTTGCTATCTGGGACGGCCAACCTCCCAGCGGGAAAGGTGGCGGCACCGCCGACCTGGTACTGCAGGCCCAGCGAGAGGGAATTCCCGTAGACATCATCTGGCCGGCGGGGGCGGCCCGCCGGAACTAGTCGGACGAAACACTTCGGCGGCCGTAGTCCCGGCAGTGACAAGCAGCGTCACCTTCGGCGCGACAGTCGCCGTCGTCCGGGGAAAGGCCGATGATCGAGAGGACGCCATGGCCATCCAACATCTGCGCGGCTGGTTCCGGACCGACACGCCCGACATCAATAACGTGCGCCCGACCCTGTGGAACCCCGCCGTCGGCGGCACCGGTGCCGTCTCGTCGGAGGCAGCCCAGAACATGCTCCTCGAGCAATACAAGATCTACGTCGAGATGGCCGACCGGATCAGCGCCCGCCGTGCCCTGTCCAACGCCTTCTTCCTTACCCTGAACACCGGCCTGCTGACCGGGATCGGCGTGGTCTGGCGCCAGGTGGAGCCAAAATCCCTACTGATCTTCGTTCTGTTAATCGCCGGGGTCATCCAGGCAAGCACGTGGTTCTGGATGATCAGGTCCTATCGACAGCTCAACACGGCCAAGTACGTTGTCATCGGAGTGATGGAGGAGCGACTGCCCGCGTCGCCATATTGGCTGGCTGAGTGGCAGGCCCTGGGCGAGGGGAAGAACAGGGCCCTGTATTGGCCGTTGACCCAGGTAGAGCAGGTGCTCCCGGCAATCTTCGTGGTGCTGTACGTGGTGGGCTGCGCACTGGCCATCGCAGGTGTCCCAGCCTCCTGAATGCTGAACCAGCGGCGGCTACGATCCCGCGCGTCCGGCCCGGCTCGCCACGTTGACCGGCCGCACCGAGGCGGTGCACGGGGTGGCGATCGCCCCCGACGGCAGAACCGTGGCCACCGCCGGATACGGCCGGGCGACGCGGCTGTGGAAACTCGGCTGACCGAACGGGAGCCCGGCCCGGCGGAGGTCCGGTGGCCGCGCCGCCGCGATGTGTGCGACCTCCACCTTCGCGTCAGGAACGTACAAGACGTCCGCCGTCGGCCCAGGGAGAATCGTGGGCATGGATCCGAAGCCGGTCGATCTGACCGCGGCACCGGCTTCTTCGGCCAGAGCCTACGCGGTGCGGGTTTTGGACAGGAAAGCGACGCCGGCGCGAGTTTACCGCGCCCCGCAGTCATAATCGGTGGAATGCGGGTCGCGTCGCATCCCGATCGTCGGCTTCGCCAAGGGGCAGCGGAAAGACGACGTGATGCACGAACACCTCAAGGAGTTCACCGGGGTGGAGGAGAGGGTGCTCATCGGCCGGGCGCAGGAGAAGACCCCGCTGTTCCTGACCCGCGTCCACAACCGGCTCTTACGCACCGGCATGGCCGAACTCACCGACACCCGCCCCGATCCACCGCTGCTGCGTAAAGCCTCCAACGACTACAAAACCGCGATCGATCAGCTCATTCAACACGCCGGGCTCGCGGCATGACCACCAATCTCAACCTTGACTCGATCATGATGGCTTCACCCGTCCAAGCCCTCTAGGAGCTCGATGCGGCCTCGCCGAAACGCGTGCCCTGGCCGACGAGCAGGGCACGCGCGGGAGCGCGCTCGGCCATGACCCGGGCGAGCTCGGTTCGGTTCCGGACGCCCAGCTTGCGGTAAATGCTGGCAGCATGCTTCTTGATGCTCGCGCGGCTGAGATACATCTGCGCAGCGATCTCCAGGTTCGTGGCTCCCATCGTGAGGAAGGCCATGACCTGAAGCTCGCGGTCGGTGAGCCCGAGCTCCTTGCCGTGGCGGTGACCGTTGACGGTCATCCGCTCGTCGAACGCCGCAGCACGGACGATCTTCGCCACCTCGGCAGCGCCCATGTCCGGGTTGAGGGCACCGACGGCGCCGAGTCGGCGGACGGCGATCTCGGTGGACAGCCCGCAGTGCGAGCTGAGCACGACCCGGATGCCCGGGGCGACCTGGCGTAGCGCGTCGACGTGCGGCGCGACGAACGTGGACAGCTCGAGCACGACGACCGCCGGCCGGCTCGCCCGCACGTGCGCCAAGGCCTGCTGGAGGTCGCTGGCGGTGAGGCACCGCTCGACCCACGGCTCCCGCGAGAGCACGAGTGCCAGGCCGAGCCGTGGAGCGGTCTCCTCGCAGAAGATAAGTAGCCTGATCTGCTCCGGAGCATCCGAGCCCGCTTCTGAAACATCAGGCGGGAGCACGACAGTCGCCGCGGACGCGGACGCGGAGGTCACGACCTCGGTAGCCACCTGGCTATAGTAGCCAGAGATCTGGGGACGATGCCGGGTTCCGTGCCGTTGAGTAGTGCACATGCTGCCGTCGAATTCGAGCTGGCCAGGCCCGCGCCGCTCCGGTGCTCCGTACTCCATCCAGCCCGACTCGGCTGTGTCGCTCAGCGCCAATTGCATCGTGAGTCGGGTGCTGAGAGTCCGACACATCTCCATGACGCTGGTCGCGCTCACGGCCGCGGCGGTGACATTCACCGCTTGCTCCGACGCCAGCAGTGGCGGCACGCCGAAGGCGGCGAACAGCAGCGCGCAGTCAGGCGCCGCGCTCGCCAGGACGGAGAAGTTCGTCGCCCCGTACGTCAAGGCGCCCGTGTGGCGTGGCCCAGCCACCTCGCCCCCGGTCGCGCAGGCCAAGCACATCGTCTACGTCAACCAGTTGCCCACCCAGCCGCTGTTTCGGGCCATCGGAACGGCGGCGAAGGAGGCCGGGCAGACGCTCGGCTGGAACGTCACCGAGCTCGATGCCACGACGCTGAACGACCTCCCCGAGGTGTTCAACCGAGCGATCGCACAGAAGCCGGACGGCATCGTCTTCTCCAGCCTCAGCGCCAACGAGTTTCCGACGATCACCGCCGCCCTCGTCAAGTCGAAGATCCCGACCGTGGTCATCGGCGTGCTCCCCAACAAGGTCAACAGCAGTTACACCCACATCGTCGACCTGCACTACCCGCTGCAGGGCCAGCTGATCGGCGCGGCCGCCGTACTGGACCGCAGGGCTGGTGCGAAGCTCGGAGTGCTGGGCTTCGCCCCCGGCTTCGACCCGTCGGGTGAGGCACTGATCGCGGGCATCAAGAGTTTCCTGACCACCAGCGGCGGAGGTTCGGTGGTCGCGACCAAGACCATCGACGTCGCCACCATCACCGATCCCGCGGCGGTGGGGCAGTCATCGGTCGCGTTCGTGCAGTCCAACCCGGCGCTCAACGCGTTCTACGCCGGTTATGACGGCACGTCCAGCACGGTCGTACCGGCGCTGCGACAGGCGGGGCTGCTCAACCGGGTGGGCGTGTTGGCCTACCAGGGCGATGCCCAACAGCTCGGCTGGGTCCGCGACGGCGGCGGTCAGGTCGCCGACGTCGCGTGGTCGAAGGCCTGGGCGGCATGGGCCGCTTTCGATGATTTCAACCGGATCTTCAACAACGCGGCCCCGCCGGCCGACGACGGTGTGCCGGTACGCCTGTTCACGAAGAAATATCCGCTGACGGCCGGGAACACGACGTGGTCGGGAGACTTTGCCTTCAGGGACAAGTATAAGGCGCTGTGGAATGTGAGCTGAGATGGCGAGTAGAAACATCCTTCCGGTCAATGCCATCATCCGGAGCTCCGGCCCGGCCAGGGGCTCCTGTCGATGTCTCGTGCACGTTCCCGAAACGGACCGTGACATGACCAGCTCGACTGACGGATGGGAAAAAAGATGAGCATCACCACGATCGCCGGCCTGGACCACGCTGAGATCGACCGTGTCATCGCATCGCTGCGCGCCAGCGCGGTGGAGCGTGAGCAGGAACGCATCCTGCCCGCCGACGAGCTGCGCGCCCTGATCGCGGCCGGACTCGGCACGATCCGGGTACCCAAGGAGTTCGGCGGGGCGGGGGCGTCCATCCCGGAACTCGCCGCGGTGCTTATCGAGCTTGCCGCCGCCGATTCGAACATCACCATGATTCTGCGCGGCCATTTCGGCTTCATCGAGGATCTCCGCCTTCGGCCCCGCAGCGCGGCGGTCGAGGAGCTGCTCACCGCGGCCGGCCGGAGGGAGTTCTTCGGCCCGGCGGGGTCGGAGCTCGGCGGGGCGAACCTGTTCACGCTGAACACCCACCTGGAGGAGGAGGACGGCCGCCTCTTCCTCCAGGGCGAGAAGTTCTACACGACGGGCAGCCTGTTTGCCGACTGGGTGTGGGTGCTGGTGCCGCATGAGGGCGGGTTCTCGGGGGTCTACGTGCCCCGCGACACCCCGGGCATCAAAATCATCGATGACTGGGCCGGCTTCGGCCAGCGCCTCACCGCCAGTGGGACGGCGACTTTCGAGCACGTCGAAGTCCGACCCGAGCTCATCTTTCCGTTCTCCGACCAGGCGTTGGCGGAGTACATTCCGGCGTTCACGCAGTTCGTGCACTCGTCGACCCAGGCCGGCATCGCGCAGCGTCTGGCCGAGGACATCGCCGACATCGTCACCGCTCGGTCGCGGGCCTACCCGCTCGCCCCGGACGACGCCCGACCGCAGGAGGATCCACAGGTACTTCAGGTGGTCGGCGAAATCGCGAGCGGCGCATACAGCGCCAGGGCAAACGTGCTCGCCAACGCGGACGCCCTGGACGCCTTCGCAGACCCCGCGCGACGGGCGCAGACACCCGACGCGCTCGATGCGGCGATCGTCGCCTCGTCGGCGACCCAGGTCGTCAACACCCGACTGCTCGGCGAGCTCAGCTGGCATTTCTTCGACGCCGCCAGCGCCAGCACGACGCTCAGCGCGCTGGCGCTGGACCGCCACTGGCGCAACGCCCGCACCATCTCCTCCCACAATCCCGCCATCTACAAGGCGCGAGTCATCGGGCACTACCGGGTGCACGGCTCGTTCCCGGGGAAGGTGGCGTTCGGCAGTGATGAGGGGTGACGCCCCCCCACCAAGGACACAGCCGGACACCCCGGACACCAGGAGCACGCCCCGCCATGACCGCATCCGTTGCCAGCGCGTCCGCTTCGACCACGCGAAACCCCTTCAAGCTCGGCTTCATGACGCACGTCAACGGGCCGGGCAAGGACGCCCGGACCGTCTACCGTGAACTGCTCGACCTCTTCCAGGCGGCCGACGAGCTGGGCTACGACGGGGGCTGGGTGGCGCAGCACCACCTGCGCCGCGACTACGGTCGGCTGCCGTCGCCGTGGGTCTTCCTGGCCGCCGCCGCGCAGCATGCGCCACACCTGCGTCTGGGCACCGCGGTCACGACCCTGACTCTCGAGAACCCGCTGCGGCTGGCCGAGGATGTGTCGGTCCTGGATGCGATCTCCGGTGGCCGGGCCGAGCTCGGGGTCGGCAGCGCCGGGGGCAGCTACGACTCGTTCCGCGCGTTCGGACGCGTGCCCGCGGGCCGCCGCGAGGTCTATGATGATCATCTGGTCAAACTGCGTGCGGCCCTCACCGGCCAGCCGCTGATCGACACGCCGGACGCACCCACGCTGCAGCCGCCGGCGCCCGGACTGGCCGACCGGCTGTGGCAGGCCGTCAGCGACGACGGGCGGGCCGCCGAGGCCGGTCGGCTCGGCGACGGACTGCTGATCGGCACGCACCTGCTCGCTCCGGAGACAGAGAAGCCGCTCATCGAGGCGCATCTGGCCGGCTGGCGGCAGACCCACGACTCTGACGGGCCCGAGCACCCGCGGGCCGCCATCGTGCGCTGGGTCTTTCCCGCCGAGGACCGGGCGGCGGCACGCGACGACCTGGGGCCGGCACTCGTGGTCCAGCGCGAGATGCACCGCGACGTCTATGCCGAGCTCGGGGCCACCACGCTGCTGGAGCTGACCGCCGAGCAGTTGCTCGACCACCTCCATGTCCACTGCGGTTCGGTCGAGGAGGTCCGCGGCTCGCTGCTGGCTGACCCGGTGCTGTCCAGCTACGCCGACTGGTTCGTGCCGATCATCAGTCACGAACTGTCCGACGTCGACGCCGACATCCGCCGGCTCGAACTGGTCGCGAGCGAGATCGCGCCGGCGCTCGGCTGGAGCCCGGCACGGGAGACCCGCCGCGTGACCGAGTCACCCATCGTCAGCGTCGGAGCCGTCGGCGCCGGTCTCCATCCCTGAGCCGTCGATGATGACGTGGCTGTAGCCCGTCACATTCTGTGACCGCTACCGGGATCGTCGAACCGGCTCGCTGCCGCGCTGGGGGCCGGGCTTGCAGTTCGTTGAACGCACAGTTATAGTTCGTGCCACGAACTCGACATCGCCGGCGTCTTACCGAACGGTGCGGCCCCACCGCCAGCAGCACCATCCCGCAACAGAAAAACCACGTGAACTCGTCGCGCCAAATACCATCTCTCCACCTTTCGCCCTTCGCCCTTCGCCCTTCGCCTGGCAAGCTCACCCGCGAGCCCCTGAAAGAAAGGCACGGCATTGTCTGCACAAAAGGTCGTCTTCGGCTTCGGTGCGCACACCGGCATCGACGATGGGCCGGAACTGCTGCGCACCGCTCAGCAGGCCGACCGTGACGGGCTCGACATCTTCTCGCTGTCGGACCATCCGTATGCCGGCGGGCGTCTGGACGCCTACGCCTCCATCGGCTTCATCCTCGGTGGCACGCGGCAGATCGCGGGCTTCGCCAACGTGACCAACCTGCCGACCCGGCCCGCTCCGGTCCTGTCGCGGACGGTGACGTCGCTGTCGGTTCTCTCCGGCGGCCGCGTCGTGCTCGGCCTGGGAGCGGGCGGCCAGTGGGATCGGATCTCCGACCTGGGAGTGCCGCGGCTGTCCGCCGGCGATGCCGTGGCCGCCTTCGAGGAAGCGATCATCCTGATCAAGAAGCTGTCCGGCGGCGGCCCGCCGGTCACCCACCAGGGCCGGTTCTACCAGGTGAACCAGATTGAACCGGCATCGGTGCCCGCGCCGCCCGTGTGGACGGGATCGGTCGGCCCCAAGTCGCTGGCCGCCACCGGCCGCGTGGCCGACGGCTGGCTCCCCGGCCACGCGGCCGACTGGCTCAGCGAGCGATACCGGCAGTCACGGCCGATCATCGACGCGGCGGCGGCCGCCGTGAACCGCGATCCGCGCGAGATCCGCACCGTCTACAACCTGACCGGGCGCATCACCGACCGGCCGCTGGCCGCCATCCGTGACGATGCCGGCCGCTGGATCGGCGGTTCCGTGGACCAGTGGATCGAGGAACTGACCGGGGCCGTGCTGCAGCACGACGCCTCCGGCTTCATCCTCTTCTCCTCCAGCGGCGGCGCGCAGGACATCGTCAGCGTCGGCCGCTGGGCCAGCGAGATCGTCCCGGCCGTACGTGAAGCGATCGCCAAGGAGACCGCCTGAGGGCCGGCCCGGCAAACGGACGCACGGGGGTCGACGCCGGCCCGCTGCCGGCCGGCGTCACGCCACCCCGTCGTCAGAATCCGGTCGGCTGGCGCAGCATGTAGGGCTCGGTGAGAATGCGGATCTCGTCGTCGGTGAGACGCACGCCCAGCACCGCGGTGGTGTCGGCCACGTGGCGGTGGTTGGTAATGCCCACTATCGGGGCGGCGACCACGGGATTCGCCAGCACCCACGCGAGCGCGACCTGTGCCATAGGGATGGCATAGTCAATGAGTTCCTCTGTTCGTGCGTGGCCGCGGTCAGCTGCGGCGACCACATACTGGGCCGAGATGCCCCCGCGAGCCCAGCACTCGACTATTCGGGTCGGGACAGAACGCGACGGTCACAAAGTTCGTCATGCGAACTATAACGTGGTGTACTCCCGGCCGCAAGCCCGGCCCCTCGGAACGCGGCAGCACGGTCTCGGCGCCCCGCAGGTGCACGGGGCTCGCCCATCGGCCAGATCCGGAAGCATCGACCCGACCCTCGGGGTCGGCGGCCCCCGGGGCGGACCGGCAGGGCGGCCCACGGGCGCCGACGACCGTCGTCACCGCGCTCCACCGACGCCGTCCCCGCGCAAGCGATGCTCACGCTCTCCGGGTGATATTCCAAGCACAACCGCGGATATTTCCGCCGACGAACTGTATTGCCCAAGTGTTATTATCAGGGAATGGGCGAGCGGAGCGACGGCCAGATCGGCGTGGTGGCCGCCCTGGTGCGGTCCTCGTTCCTGGTGAACGCCGTGTACGCCGAGGCGGGTCGTGAGCACGGACTCACTCCCCAGCAAGGGCAACTGCTTTGCGTATTGATGGCGCAACCGTACGGCATGGGTGAACTGAGCGCGATGCTCGGGCTGGCCAAATCGAGCCTCACCGGCCTGGTGGACCGCACCGAGCGCAACGGCCTGGTCCGGCGCGTGCCGGACCGCTCTGACTCACGGGCGGTCCAGGTCGCGCTCACCCCACGGGGCAGCCGGGTCGCAGAGGCCTTCTACGCCGAGACCTGCCAGCGGCTCGAGAAGCTGCCGGCGGGGCTGGGCGCGGCCGATCGTGACACGCTCGCCACCCTGCTCGGCCGCGTCGTGCTGGACAACAAGGTGCCCGTGGTCTTCCTGGAGCCGGATCAGAGCGTCCCCCCCGCCGCCTTCAGCTAGAAGGGGGCGCTACGGGGCGCCGCCACCCGCCGCCCGGGCGGGTCTCCCGCGCCGCGCCCCGCGTGGCGGTTCCGCCGGTCCGACCGCACGAACCAAGCGAAATGTGTCGAGCCACGACACGACGCCGGGCTCGACCGCGCCCCGACATAGCAGTTCGCGACACGAACTGATATCGTTCGTGTTACGAGCCTCGGCGGGTTCGGATTGCACGTGCCGATCAAGTTCGTAGCGCGAACTTGGCTGTTTTTCTACGGGAGTGTGAGTCTATGAGTCGTACGGTCGCAGTCATCGGTGGCGGATACGGGGGTGCCTCGGTTGCGAAGGCGCTGGACGCCGAGGCGGACGTCGTCCTCATCGATCCTCGTGAGGCATTCGTCAACTCGGCGGCGTCACTGCGTGGCCTGGTGAAGCCCGATTGGGCACCCAACCTGTTTTTCCCGTTCGCGACATGGCTCACCCGGGGCACGGCTATCCGCGACCGCGCGGCCTCGGTCGACCCCGGCGGCGTCACCCTGGCCTCGGGCCGCCGCGTCGAGGCGGACTACGTGGTACTGGCCACCGGTTCCGACTACCCGTACCCGGCGAAGCCCGACGCCGACGCCACCAGCACGGCGTTGGACGATCTTCGCCGGACACACAAGGAGGTGGCCGCCTCCACCCGGATCCTGATCGTCGGTGCCGGCCCGGTCGGCCTGGAGCTGGCGGGCGAGATCAAGGAGGTCTGGCCCGAGAAGCAGATAACCATCGTCGACCCGGTCGCCGAGCTGCTGACCGGTTTTCAGCCCGAGGTACGGGAGGACCTTTACCGGCAGCTCGACGAGCTCGGCATTCAGCTGCGCCTCAACACGAGCCTGACGGCGCCCCCGTCGACCAAGCCCGGCACGGCGGAGCCCTTCACCGTCACCACCACCGGCGGCGACGAGATCGCCGCCGACATCTGGTTCCAGGCCTACGGCGTCAAGATCGCCAACGACTATCTCACCGACGGCCGGCTCACGACGCTCACGCCGCAGGGGCAGGTCCCCGTCACCGAGACGCTCAACGTGCGTGGCCACCGGAACGTCTACGCCGTCGGCGACATCACGGATATCGCCGAGGCCAAGATGGCCGGGTACGCCATGCAGCACGCCGAGGTCGTGGCGCAGAACATCCTCGCCCAGCTGCGTGGCGAGCAGCCCACCGCCACGTATCAGCCGTTGCCGTTCCCGATGATCCTGCTCCCGCTCGGCCCGCGCGGCGGTGTGGGTCAGCTGCCCTCGCCCGACGGCCCGGTCCTCGCCCCGGCCGCGACGGTCGCCGAGTACAAGGGCGCCGACATCTTCACCGGCCGCTTCACGGCCCAGTTCAGCCCCTCCTGATCCGGCTTTCCCGGCCCGGCCTGCCGCCTCATCTTCGTCGGGATTTTCCGCATAGCCAATAGCAATTGTTTCATCGGTGAAGGAGGAACTCGATGACCACCATCCTTACCGGCCTCACGGCGGGCGCGAGACGATGACCTCGCTGGACGAGGCCACGGTTGTCGACATCCACGCGCACTGGCAACCGGTCGGCTGGCAGGGCGGGGTCAGCGCGAGCACGCTGGGTCTCGGCGAGCCCGATCCCCGCGAGGACCTCGCCAGCCTCGCCGCCGAGAGCGAGGGCGCCGGGGTCGATCTGCGTGCGCTCAGCGCACCGGCAGAATCGTTGTTCGGTCCCAGCGGGGACATCGACCCGGCGCGGGTGAACGCGGTGAACGAGGACCTCGCCGGGCAGCTGCGCTTGCATGATCGGTTCCTCGGGCTGGCCACCGTCGACGCCTACTCCGGCGAGGGCGGCGCCGAACAGGCGCGGTACGCGATCGAGGAGCTGGGGCTGCACGGCCTGGTGCTGGACTCCTCCCGCCACTCGAAGTTCCTCGGCTCGCCCGAGGCGTTCCCGACCCTGGAGCTCGCCGCACGGCTGGGGGTGCCCGTGTTCGTGCACCCCGTGCAGCCCCAGCAGGCCGAGGTGCTGCGGGAGGTCGCGGGTCGTCCCGGCAGCTCGGCCGGGCGCGGTCTGCAGAACGCGGTGGCCTTCCTCTCGGCGCTGCACGCGGACCTGCCCACCCGGTTGCCGCACCTGCAGCTGGTCTTCACCGCTCTCGGGCACGGCGGGTTGCTGTATGCCGCCGACGAACTCGCCGAGCACCGTAGCCGGCTCGGTGACGGCAGCGCCGGGGCGAACATCTACTTCGACACGATGCAGTTCAGCGCCCCGCTGCTGCGCTACTTCGGCGAGGTGCTCGGCGCCGAGCGAATCATCGTCGGAAGCGACTGGCCGATTCACCGCGACGCGGCGCGGCCCCACATCGACAACACGTTGGCCGCGGCCGGCTTCGACGCGCCTGCGCGGGAACTGATCCGGATCGGCAACGTCCGGCGATTGTTCCAGCTCCGCGGCGCCTCGCTCGGCCTGACCACGTAACCCACGGACCCGGGGTCGCCCGACCGCCGGTCGGGCGACGCACGGCCGGGCCGGTGGCATCAGGATCGCTGCGGTCCGCCTCGACGGCGAGCGTGCTGCGAGGAGCTCGTACGAGCACTCCGGCGGCCGACGCGCCTGGAGATCGCAGCTTTCCTCACACGGTGCCAGCCGAGATCGGGAACGGCCTCGAGCCGCCGAGGGCGGACGCGCCGATGATGATGGTGGCGGCCTCCTCAACGGTGATCAGGAACTCGGCGGTCGGAATCGGGCCCGCGCCCCACACCAGCACGCCGTGATTGGCGAGCAGGATCGCCTTCGTGTCCGGATGCTCGGCGAGTTTCGCGGCGACCTCGTCGGAGACCTTGCTGCCCCTGGTCCGGTCCCCGTACTTGGTGACCGGGATGTCCCCGCGCTGCCCCAGGAACACCAACGGCTCGTAATGCAGCGGCAGCGGCCTGTTCGCCACCGCGAAACCCGTGGCCGCCGGCGAGTGCGCGTGCAGCACCGTGTCGACCTCGGGACGGGCGCGGTAGACCTCGAGGTGGAACCCCAGAGCATGGACCACGTCCGGGCCGAGGGTTCCCCGGATGATCCGCCCCTCGACATCGACGACTCCGAACTCGTCGACGCCGATGTCGGCCTTGAGCCCGTATGACGACACCAGAATTCCGTCGCCGCTGGGCAGCCGGGCGCTGCCGTTCGAGTTCACGCTGAAGGGCAGCACCTGCGCCCGGTGCAGTTTCTGTACGGCCAGGATGAAATCGGCTCGGATCGCCTCATCGGCCGCGGCGAGGTCAAGCGGCCCGAGCGGCTCGGCGGGCCTGTTCAACTCGGTGGGCTCGTTCCACTCAGTGGGCTTGGACTCTGTGCTGGTCGCCATCGGTGACCCTTCGTCTGGTTGGTCCTGTCGGAAAATGCGGGTGACGCGGGCGATGAACCACCCGCCCGCGTGGCCGGGAGCAGCGATGTCCTTTCCGCTCCGCGGGCATGGAGAGCTCCTCCCGGCTACTTGAGGTTCCCGAGGCCGGCGGGAACGCCGCCGCTACCCGCCCGCGAGATGAGCAGCGCAGCGAGCAGCGCACTGCCGTTGAACACGTTCGGCACCCAGGCCGGCGCGCCCACCATCGTCAGTCCTGTGAGGCCGACGCGGAGCATCACGACGGCCAGCAGGGTCCCCCACACGTTCAGCTGGCCCCGTCGCGAGACCAGGGCGCCCAGGAATACGGCCGCGACCCCGTTGAGCAGGAAGTCCGTGCCGATCGACGGGTTGGCCGACTGGAGCTCGGCGGTCTGCGCCACGCCGGCCAGCGCGGCCAGGGTCGCCCCGAGAACCAGCGAGATCGTGATGTACCGCGACGTGCGCACGCCGATCAACGCCGCCGCCTCACGTCCCGTGCCGGTTGCTCGCAGGCGCCGGCCGAACGGTGTTCGCGAGATGAGATAACCGAGCACGACCGCCAGGGCGAGCGTGTAGAAGATCACGAGTGGGAGGTTGAGAATCCGTTTGCTCACCAGGTGGTTGAAGCTCGCCGGTATCCCCTCGTAGAGGGTCTTGCCATCGCCGATGAGGTAGGCCACGCCCCCGAGAGCGGTGATCATGCCGAGCGTGGTGATGAATGAGTTCAGGCGCGCCACCACTATCAGGACGGCGTTGACCAGACCGATGGCGGCGCCGACGGCGAGCGCTCCGGCGACGGCGGCGACCGTGGGCCAGCCGTGGCCGAAGGCCCACGCCGTGAACATGGCGGCGACGCCCATCACGGCTCCCACGGAGATGTCGACCTCGCCCGCGGTGAAGGACACCGTCATGGCAAGCCCGATGATCGCCGAGACCGACGACGCATACAGGATCGCGCTGAAGTTGTCCCAGGTCGCGAACTGTGCCGGCTTGAGGATCGAGAAGACGATCAGGAAGGAGACCAGCAGAACCAACGGCGACAGGCGGGTGAGCAGGTCGAACGCGATCGCGGCGAACGGCACCGGCGACCTGCGTTCCTCCCGGCGGGCCACGTGTACCGCGCTCGCTGCGTCGGCTTCGGCGGCTTCGGCTTCGGCTTCGGCTGCGTCGGCTGCGTCGGCTTCGGCCACGTCGCTCATGCCGAACGTCCCTCGACGCCGGCGGTCGCGTGCGTGAGCCGGCTGCGCGTCAGTTCCCCGGGCCCGAACACCCGCCGTGTTCGGCCACGGTCGAGGATCAGGGCGCGATCGGCGAGATCGAGCAGTTCGTCGCCGTCCGACGTGCCGAGCACGATCGCCATCCCGTCCGCCTTCAGCCGCCGGATGATGCCCGCCACCTCTCGGCGCGCGCCGACGTCGATGCCCTGGGTGGGTTCGTCGAGGACGAGGACGCGGGGACGCAGCCGCACCGCCCGCGCGATCGCCACCTTCTGCTGGTTGCCCCCGCTGAGCAGACGCACGGGAAACTCCAGTTCGCGCGGACGGATGTCGAACTGTTCGATGAGCGTCCGCGCCTCGGCCTTCTCGCGAGCGCGGTCGATCATCGACCAGCGCGTGAGCGAGCGCAGGTCGCCGAGCGTCAGGTTCTCCCGCACGGTCAGCTCGCCCAGGACGCCGTCGCGACGGCGGTTCTGCGGCACGGTCACGATGCCGTCGGCGACGGCGGCATGCGGCGCCGCGTACGACCGGGGGCGACCGCCGACCTCGAGCGTCCCGCGCCGCGGCCGCTGGGCGCCGCCCAGTATCCGGGTCAGCTCGCTGCGCCCCGAACCCACGAGGCCGCCGACGCCCAGCACCTCGCCGGGGTAGATCTCGATGTCGACCCCCGCCAGGCGCCGCCCATGCAGGCCGCGCCCGATGACGATGGGCTGGTGCAACTCGTCCACGGCCGTCGGCGCGCTCTCGTACTCGGTCAGATCCTTGCCGATCATCATCTCGACCAGATCCCCGGCGGCGAGACCGGCGACGGGCCGCTGCCGGACGAGGCGCCCGTCACGCAGGACGGCGACTCGGTCGGCGATCTGCAGGACCTCCTCGAGGCGGTGGGAGACGAGGATCACCGCCGCCCCCGCGTCCCGGGCGCGACGGATGGCACCGAAGACACGGTCGACCTCGTCGTCGGGCAACGCGGCGGTCGGCTCGTCCAGCACGAGGATGCGCGAGGCGTCACCGTCCGCGTCCTCGAAGGCCCGAGCGATCGCGACCATGGTCTGGTCCGACAGCGACAGGTCGCAGACGTAGTCGTCCGGGGAGGCGCGGACCTCGAAGCGTTCCAGCAGCAGCGCCGCACGGCGACGCTCCTGGCCTGAGCGCAACGGCGTGAGGGCCCTCGACAGGTACCCGGAGTACAGGCCGATGTTGTCCGCCACGGTCGCCTCCCCCATCAGCCCGAGGTCCTGGTGCAGGAAGCGCAGGCCGAGCGCGTGGGCCCGGGCCGGAGACAGGGGCAGCGCCACCTCCGCCTCGCGGACCCGCAACGCGGCCCGGCCGGGATCGGGTGCGAGCACGCCGGCGAGGATCTTGATCAGCGTCGACTTGCCCGATCCGTTCTCCCCCAGCAGCGCCGTCACGGAACCGCCGGGGAACGTGAGCGAGACGTCGTCGAGTGCCCGGGTCGCGCCGAAGCTCCTGGAGACCCCGCTGATCGACAGCATGGTTCCGGCCGCCACGTCAGCGGACCTTCGACAGGTTGGCGCCCGGCGCGACGGCCAGCACACCGAGCTTCGCGTCGGCCTTGCGGTCCAGCACCGCCGCCGCCGCGATCACCTTGCCCTGCAGCGAGTGGTCGATGTCCACGACATGCGTCCACGCGTCGACGTTGGCCTTGTCATGCTGAGATCACCTCTCGGCGGTGGTGGAGTCCTGCGCGGGGTTGACGGAGTGGTCACCGAGCCCCCGATGGGCACGCACGGCCAGGGTCCGCCGGACCATCTCGGCGAGGGCCGTGTTGTTCCTTTCCGCATGCGGGCATACGAAAATCCTCTTCAATATTTACGGCATCGAGGCGGGCGGTCCGCGGAGCAGCAGAAACACCTCGCCCCTGACCTTTGGAAATTTGGCAAACCCTTTTTTCGGGGACTTGGCGGCGGCCGGAACTCCGCACCGGCGCCCACCGAAAACTTGTTTCCGGACACGAAACGCAAGTGTAGGGTCGCATCGCTGGTCAGGCAAGCATCTCCGCACATAGCACGGAATAGGCCTCGGTCAACCTCACACCCGCATAAATAGCCAGATGGCTACCAGGAAGTCGGCGACCGGCGACTTTGCGGCAAGATCGTAATATCGTCTCGGCAATAGCCGGACCGGCTACTTAACGTCATTAACCATTCGGACTGCGCAATCGCACCCAACCTTCGGCGCGGGCGGTTGTGGCTGAGCGATGAGCAGGCCGGGGGTGCGTCGGGCGACGAGCCGCAGTCGGCCTGACTCCCAAGCAGTCGACTACGGAGCGTGGTGACACCACCCGGCCCCCCCGCGGTCCGCAGCCGAAGGCCAGTGCAGGTCAACGGGGCTCAGCGGGCGTCCGCGACTGCGTGTGGCGCCGCTGACAGTCAGCGGGACGCGCGGGATCGGCTGACTAGAGTTGCGGGCGTAGTACGGCGACCACACATACTCAGGAGCTCACGCATGACCTCTACGGTGGAGAGCATCGCCGCGCCGGGGATTCCCGGCCTCGACGAGGCGGGGCGTGCCCTGCTGTTCACGCAGGCACGGACGGCCAACGCCTTCGCCGACACCCCGGTCGGCGACGAGCAGCTCGCCGCGATCTGGGAGCTCACCCGGTGGGCGCCGACCAGCGCCAATCTTCAGCCGCTACGGGTGGCCTTCGTCCGCACTGCGGAGGGTCGGGAGCGGCTGCTGCCACTGATGAACGAGGGCAACCGGGCCAAGACCGCCTCGGCGCCCGCCACCGCCATCCTCGCGGTCGACTCGCGCTTCCACGAGTACGCCCCGACGCTGCTGCCGATCCGGCCACAGATGAAAGACGCGCTCGAGGCCAACGAGCCCATGCGGACCACCATGAGCAGCTTCAACGGACCGCTGCAGGCGGGATACTTCATCCTCGCCATCCGGGCCTGCGGCCTCGTCGCCGGGCCGATGGCCGGCTTCGACGCCGCGGGGATCGACGCCGAGTTCTTCCCGGACGGCCGCTGGAAGTCCGTGCTCGTTGTCAACATCGGCCATCCCGGGGAGAACCCCTGGTTCGAGCGGCTCCCCCGGCTCGACCCCGCCGACGTCATCCGCTGGGCCTGAGCACCGCCCCCGTCCCGGATCCGGCCGCCGGGCCCAACCCCGCCGCCGGCCGGGCCAGGGGCCACTCGTCGCGGTGTTCAGGACCGAGCGCCCGGCGCATGTCGTCGAGGAGCTGCCGCATCTCCCGGACCGACCAAGCATGGCCGGCGGTGCCCGCGCGGCGGCTACGAGATCACGTGCCCTTCGACTGCCCGGCGGCCGTGGGGTAGCGGGCCAGGGCCGCCTGCAGACCCACCGGCGGGGGCGTCGTCGCCGGGTCGTAGAACGGCGAGAACGCGCGCGCGAGCCGGCGCAGGTTCGCCCGGCCGAGTTTCCTCGCCGTGGCCGTCTCCCGTTCCACGGACTGTCGGCGCTCCTCGTCCGTCATCCCGCGCCGGTCCACGCCCAGCAGGTATGCCCGCAACGGCGAGGTGCGCCGGTTCAGGTGCCGGGTGGCGGAGACGATCCCCTTGGCCCGGTATAACCACGCGATCAGCCGGGGCCGGCCGTACAGGCGGTGGTAGACGCGGTTCACGACCGTCCGATGTTCGTACTCCTCGGCCAGATGCCATTTCCACAGCTCGACCGCCGGGGACGGTGCGGCGCCGAGTTCGGTCTCCATCAGACCGTCGACCCACAGCTCGGCGCCGGTCGAACCGATGGTCTCGAAACCCTCGCAGTAGGCGAGCAGCCAGCGCAGCGACCTGGTCCGCAGGAAGTGCTCGTAGTCCCGTTCGAAGACGACCTCGTAGTCCGCCATATCCGGGTAGCCGCCGTCGCGGACCATCGCGTTGAACGCCCGGTGCAGCCGGTAGTGCTGGCCTTCCTGCCGGTTGAACAGGTCGATGTCGCGCAGCAGCTCGGCGTCGATCAGCGGATCCAGCTCCTCGGCCGCACGGCGCATCACCTTGATGAGGAACGGCTCGATGTAGGCCGGGATCATGCCCTGGGCGTTGACGAGATGGACGGCCTCCAGGTTCGAACCCCAGCGAGGCGAGACATCGGTGAAGTCGAATTCCGGCGAACGGACACGCATACCTGCACCAGACCCTTCCGAGCGCGGACGGTACGACGAGCGACCCAGCTCTCGACGGCCGCTCCGCCGACAATGATCCGACACGGGAAGGCCACAGGGACGGAACTCGGCGCGCGGATCGCTACTTTCCCGGTCCAGGAGGGCACGCCGACGGACCTCGCCCCCGCCACGCGGGCGGACCGGCGGACCGGCGGACCGGCGGTGCGTGGGAAGGGTCGCGGTGCGGAGTGCACGATCCGCGGACGTCGGACACCTGCAACTACCTGCCGGAGTCGATCGGTCCCGGTGGCAGGGCCCGCACCAGATACCTCACCGAGGGCCTGGCCAAGCTCGAGAAGGACCCGACCACCGGATTCTTCTACAGCGTGTGCAACGACTTCGCGTGGGCGGTGAACGCGGCGCTTGTCACCACGGCGTTCAAACGACCGGCCCTGAAGGTGTATGCACCGTTGTTGCCCGAGGGGACCAGGGTCGAGCTCTACGGCATCGTGGGGATGCACTCGGACAAGCATCTGTTCACCGTCGTGAATCGTCCGGTCGACAGCTCCCCCGCAAACTTTCGGGCTTGGGGCCGCGGCTGCTTCGTGGTCGACCAGCGGTATGGCCGGCAGGCCATGACACCGGCGGTGAAGTCGTTTGACCCGCAGGACGACCTGCCCGGCACGGGCTTCTACGACCCCGCGTTCATCAGCTGGTGGGACGAGCTCCTCGCCAAGGTGCTGCCGGCGTCGGGCGGCGGCAACAAACTCGCCCTCCAGGCCGAGTTCACCGCCGGCCAGAAGTAGCGCCCTACGCCGGTCCACCGGTCCGCTACCGAGGTGCCGAACGGCGCAGGAGGGCGGCGGTGGGCTGGTCGGCGGGGAGAAAGGCTTCGAGCTTCAGTTCGGCGACGGTGACGTCGACGGCGGTGGCGAACGTGGTGATCGTGGTGATAAGCCGTAGCTCCCCGTTGGCCGAGCGCAGGCGCAGGGGAACCGCGAAGCCGAGATGATCCGGTCCTGGTGGTTCGTCTGGTACGTATTGGCCGAGTTCGGTGTGGAGATCCGCGAGGCGGTCGTCGGGATTGCGCAGGATCTCGGCGTGAATGCCGTCGAGAATGTGCCGGGACCATTCGGCGAGATTCACGATGCGCGGCGCCAGGCCGGCGGGATGCAGCGCGAGGCGGTAGACGTTGGCGCCTGGCCCGAGCAGTTCCGGCGCCGCGCCGTCGGCGAGGAGGGCGAACGCGTCGTTGGCGGCGACCAGGTCGCCGTAGCGGTCGACGACGATCGCAGGGTAGGGCAGGTGCCCGGTCAGGATGTGCGTCAGCGCGGCGCGCACCGGGGCCAGCGGCGGGTCGTCCAGGGAGGTCCGCGGGTAGGCGGGGGCGTAGCCCGCGGCGAGCAGCAGCCTGTTTCGCTCCCGTAGCTGCAGGTCCAGGGATTCCGCCAGTCGAACGACCATGGCCCGGCCAGGTTCCGACCGGCCGTTCTCCAGAAAGCTGACGTGCCGCTGGGTGGTCCCCGCCCGCTCGGCCAGTTCGAGCTGGCTGAGCCGCCGGCGGAGCCGGCGTTCGCGCAGTGCCTGCGGGAAGTCCACGAGCATCGTTGTACCGCCCCGGATCGATCGCCGGCCATTCCTCCAAGGGAATTGCCACCCTTCACCGGCCGCCGGCACGATGCGGCGCATGAACGATGACCTCCGCCTCGGCGTGCTCGTCCCGATCGGAAAAGCCCAGTGGGGCGCGGGAACCGACCCACGTGAGCTCGTCGATTTCGCGGTCCAGGCAGAGAACCTCGGCTACGACTCGTTGTGGGTCAACGACTCGCTGCTCGGCCCGCGCATCGAAGCGCTGACCATGCTCGCCGCCTTGGCACCGGTCACCGACCGCGTCACCCTCGGCACGGCGACGCTCCTACCGGTACTTCGCCGGCCCGTGCAGGCGGCGCAGGCCCTCGCCTCCCTCGACCTGCTGTCCGGCGGGCGACTGACCGTGGCCGTGGGCGCGGCCTTTCCCGGCCGTTTCGGCCGGCCTCTGCACGACCTGTCCCAGGTTCCCTGGGCCGACCGGTTCACCCGGCTCGACGAGACCATCGCCCTGTGGCGCCGGCTGTGGACCGCCGATGGCCCGACCTCCTTCCACGGCGACCTTCTGCACTTCGACGGGATCCCGCCGGCCACGGCGCCCAGCCAGGCCGGTGGCCCACCGATCTGGCTCGGCGGCGCCACCCCCGCCGCGCTCACCCGCACCGGTCGCCGCTACGACGGGTGGCTGCCCTACCCGCCCAACGCGGCGGACTACCGGACCGGTCTGGCCCAGGTACGGCGGGCAGCAGCCGACGCGGGCCGCGCCCCGGACACGATCACGCCTGCCCTGTTCGTGTCGGTGCTGATCGCCGACACCCTGGAGAGCGGACGCGACGCCCTGGCGGACTACAGCCGGGCGAACTACGGACTCGCGCTGCGGGACCTCGAAGCCATCCAGGCCGTGACCACCGGGCCGCCGGCGCAGGTGGCTGCGCACCTGGCGGGCTACATCGCCGCCGGAGCACGCCACCTCGTCTGCCGGATCGGCACCGTCGACCTCGGATCCGCACGGGAGCAGCTCGAACGTCTCGCCGAAATCCTCCCGAGCCTGCGCGGGCCTGCCGGTGGTTCAGGTGAGGGCCGTGGCGAGGGAGGCGCAGGCGCGGATCAGCGCCGGCGCCGCGCGGCCGGTGAGGTCGTCACTCATGCGCACGGCGGGGCCTGACACGGACAGCGCCATCGGCGCCATGCCGGGCACGGACATCGGCATGGCGACGCAGCGCACCCCGACCTCCATCTCGCCCTCGTCGAGGGCGTAGCCGCGGGCGCGGATGGCGGCCAGCTCGTCAAGCAGTGCGTCGAGCTCGACGATGGTCGTGGCGGTGTGAATGGACAGCGTCGAGCGCCTGAGGATCGCGCGGGCCTCGTCGTCGCCGAGCGTGGACAGCAGCGCCTTGCCGACGCCGGTGCAGTACAGGGGGACCCGCCGGCCCACCTCGGTGAAAGTCCGCATCGAGTACACCCCGGGAGCCTGGGCGACGTACTCGGCCCGCTCGCCGGCCAGGACCGCGAGGTTGGCCGACTCGCCGAGCCCGTCGGCGAGTTCGCGCAGGACCGGGGCGGCCCGCTCGCCGAGCAGCGCGTTCGCACCGGCGCCCAGCGGAACCAGCCGGGAACCGAGGCAGTACCGGCGGTCGGGAAGCTGGCGTAGGTAGCCGCGAGCGGTGAGGGTCTGGACCAGCCGGTGGATGGTCGGCAGCGGCAGACCGGTCGCCGCGGCCATCGCGCTGATCGAACAGCCGCCGCCCGCTGCCTCGACGACCTCGAGGATGTCCAGGGCACGCTGGACCGACTGCACCCCCGCCGCACGCTGCTCGACCGGCATTCCCGCGCACCTCCCTCTCCCCTCGGGCCGGGCATCGGCCCTGAGCACGGGGCGCGTCTCGGCCGGCTCCCCCGCCGGCTCCCCCGCGTTCGCCTTGACCGAGGGCGCCGCCGCGCCCTACGTTCGTATCACGATACAGATTTCTTTTTCCGCATGGTGGAAGTTGGCAGAGCGGAAGCCGGCAGAGTAGAAGTCGGCGTCCTGGAAGCGATGTCGTGCGGACCCTCCCCTGGAAAGGCTGGCCGCTGTGACCGTGGAGGACGTCACCATCGCCGAGCTGGTTGACGCGCTGCCCGCCGGGGTGGTCGTCACCGATCCCGACCTGCTGGAGAAGTACCGCCGTGACCGCGCGGCGGACCCGCTCGCGGGGCAGCCCCTCGCGGCGGTGCGCGCCGAGTCGACCGAGCACGTTCAGATCGCCGTCCGGTGGGCGGCGCGCCACCGCGTCGCAGTGGTGCCGCGGGGGGCGGGCACCGGGCTGTCCGGCGGCTCCACCGCCGTCACCGGGGGCATCGTGCTGTCGACGGAGCGGATGCGCTCGATCCGCGTCGACCCGCTCACCCGGATGGCCGTCGTGCAGCCGGGTCTGCTCAACGCCGAGGTCAAGGCGGCGGCCGCGGCCCATGGGCTGTGGTATCCGCCGGACCCGTCGTCGTTCGAGATCTGTTCCATCGGGGGCAACGTCGCGACGAACGCGGGCGGCCTGTGCTGCGTGAAGTACGGCGTCACGACCGACTACGTGCTCGGGCTGGAGGTCGTGCTCGCCGACGGGCGCGCCGTGCGCCTCGGCGGCCCGCGGCTCAAGGACGTCGCCGGGCTGTCGCTGACCAAGCTGTTCGTCGGCAGCGAGGGGACGCTCGGCATCGTCACCGAGGCCACCCTGCGGCTCATCCCGGCCCAGCCGCCGTCGAGTACGCTGGTCGCCACCTTCCCCACCACCGAGGCGGCCACCGCGGCCATCCTGGCGATCACGTCGGCCATCCGGCCCTCGATGCTGGAGTTCATGGACCAGGCGTCGATCAACGCCGTCGAGGACGTCCTGCACATGGGGCTCGACCGCGACGCGGCCGCGCTGCTCGTGGCCCGTTCCGACAGCCAGCACCTCGCCGCCGAGCTCGAAATGAAGATCATGCTCGACGCCTGCGTGGCCAGCGGCGCCACCGAGACGCTGGTCACCGACGACCCGGACGAGGGCGAGGCGTTCGTCGCGGCGCGCCGCGCGGCCATCCCCGCGGTGGAACGGCGCGGCGCGCTGCTGCTCGAGGATGTCGGCGTGCCGCTACCGCGGCTGCCGGAACTGGTCCAGGGCATCGAGACGATCGCGGCCGACCGCGCCCTGACGATCGCCCTGATCGCGCACGCCGGCGACGGCAACACCCATCCACTCATCGTCTTCGACCCGGCCGACGCGGACATGGCCCAGCGGGCCGAGCTCGCCTTCGGCGAGGTGATGGACCTCGCCATCAAGCTCGACGGCACGATCACCGGCGAGCACGGCGTCGGCCGGCTCAAGAAGGTCTGGTTACCCGACCAGCTCGGTCCGGAGGTGATGGAGCTGTCCCTGCGCATCAAGCAGGCGCTCGACCCCCTGGGCATCCTCAACCCCGGGGCGATCTTCCCCTGACGGCGGATTCCCCGGACGGCAGGCCCCGCACGTTTCGACCGCGCCGCTCGGCAACGCGACCACACGACAAGGACTGACGATGACCGAACGGATCCAGCTCGGTGCCCTTCAGGTGGCGGCGAGCCTGCACGAGTTCGTGCAGACCGCCGCCCTGCCCGGCTCGGGAGTTGAGCCCGCGGCCTTCTGGAGCGGCGTCGAGGAGATCGTCACCGCGCTCACGCCCGTCAACCGGGCCCTGCTCGCCGAGCGCGACGAGCTGCAGCGGCAGATCGACGAATGGCACCGTGCCCGCGCCGGCTCCCCGCACGACGCGGACGCCTACCACGACTTCCTCGTCGAGATCGGCTACCTGCGGCCGGAGCCGGAGCCGTTCCAGCTCTCGACCGAGAACGTCGACGACGAGATCGCGCTGACCGCCGGCCCGCAGCTCGTCGTGCCGGTCCTCAACGCCCGGTACGCCCTCAACGCGGCGAATGCCCGCTGGGGCTCGCTGTACGACGCCCTCTACGGCACCGACGCCATCGCCGAGGACGACGGCGCGCACCGCGACGGGCCCTACAACCCGGTCCGCGGCGCGAAGGTCATCGCCTACGCGCGGGCGTTCCTCGACCAGATCGCGCCGCTGCGCGAGGGCGGTCACGGCGACGCGGCGCACTACGCCGTCGCCGACGGCGGCCTGGTCGTCACGCTGGCCGACGGCACGAAGACCGGCCTGGCCGCCCCCTCGGCGCTGCGCGGGTACACCGGCGAGGCGGCGTCGCCCAGCGGGATCCTGCTGGCCCACCACGGCCTGCACGCGGAGATCCTCGTCGATCGCGCGGGAGCCATCGGCGCCGGCGACCCCGCCGGGGTGCAGGACGTCGTCCTCGAGTCCGCACTCACCACGATCGTCGACTTCGAGGACTCCATCACCGCCGTCGACGCCGAGGACAAGGTGGCGGCCTACGCCAACTGGCTGGCGTTGAACCAGGGCACCCTGACCGCGACGGTGGCCAAGGGCGGGTCGTCGTTCGAGCGGGCGCTGGCCGCGGACCGGACGTTCACCGCGCCCGACGGCGGGCAGGTCGTGCTGCCGGGCCGGGCGCTGCTGCTGGTCCGCAACGTCGGGCACCTGATGACCACCGACGCGATCCTCGGCCCCGACGGCGAGGAGGTGTTCGAGGGCATCCTCGACGCGATCATCACGTCCCTGGCGGCGCTGCCGGGCCTGCGCGCGGACGCGGCCAGGCGCAACAGCCGCACCGGCTCGATCTACATCGTCAAGCCGAAGATGCACGGCCCGGCCGAGGCGGCCCTCACCGTCGACCTGTTCGCCCGGGTCGAGGCGCTGCTCGGCCTGCCGGCCGACACCCTCAAGATCGGGATCATGGACGAGGAGCGCCGCACCACGGTGAACCTCGCCGCGTCGATCGAGGCGGCCCGCCGGCGGGTGGTGTTCATCAACACCGGCTTCCTGGACCGGTCCGGCGACGAGATCCACACCTCCTTCGAGGCCGGGCCGATGGTGCGCAAGGCCGACATGAAGACGCAGACCTGGATCACCACCTACGAGAACAACAACGTCGACCAGGGGCTGGCGGCCGGCCTGTCGGGCCGCGCCCAGATCGGCAAGGGTATGTGGGCGATGCCCGACCTGATGGCCGACATGCTGACCCAGAAGATCGGCCAGCTCCAGGCCGGCGCGACGACGGCCTGGGTGCCCTCACCCACCGCGGCGACCCTGCACGCGCTGCACTACCACCAGATCGACGTCTTCGCCCGCCAGCACGAGCTCGCCGACCGGCCCCGCGCGAACCTGCGTGACATCCTGCGGATCCCGCTCGGCGACCCGGCCGCGTGGAGCGCCGAGGACCGCCAGCAGGAGATCGACAACAACGCGCAGTCGATCCTCGGCTACGTCGTGCGCTGGATCGACCAGGGCATCGGCTGCTCGAAGGTGCCCGACATCCACGACGTCGCGCTGATGGAGGACCGCGCCACCCTGCGGATCTCCAGCCAGCTCATGGCGAACTGGCTGCGCCACGGTGTCGTCACCTCGGAGCAGGTGCACGCCAGCCTGCAGCGGATGGCCGCCATCGTCGACAAGCAGAACGCCGACGATCCGGCCTACCGGCCGATGGCCCCGGGCTTCGACGGCGTCGCCTTCCGCTGCGCCACCAGCCTCATCTTCGACGGCGCCCGCCAGCCCAACGGCTACACCGAGCCGATCCTGCACGCCCATCGCCGGGAGGCGAAGGCGCTGGCCGCCGGACTGTGACATAAGTCGATCGGTGACATAAGTCGGTAACGAGAACAACGATGACTCTGGGCAAGGTGGTGTGGTCATGCGTGACGCAGTGATCGTTGAAGCGGTACGGACGCCGGTGGGCAAGCGGAACGGCGCGCTGGCCGGGGTCCATCCCGGCGACCTGTCGGCGCACGTCCTGACGGAGCTCGCCGCCCGCAGCGGGATCGACCCCGGCCTGGTCGACGACGTCGTCTGGGGCGTCGTCTCCCAGGTCGGCGAGCAGGCCCTCGACATGGCCCGCACCGCGGTGATCACCGCCGGCTGGCCGGAGCACGTCCCCGGGACGACCGTCGACCGGCAGTGCGGCTCGTCGCAGCAGGCGGTCCACTTCGCCGCCGCCGGGGTCATCGCCGGGCAGTACGACCTGGTCGTGGCGGGCGGCGTCGAGTCGATGACCCGGGTGCCGATGGGTTCCGCGGTCGGCGACGCCAAGCCGCATCCGGCCAGGTTCATCGAGTACTGCGGCGGGGTGCGCCCCAACCAGGGGGTCGGCGCCGAGATGATCGCCGAGAAGTGGGGTTTCTCGCGGGCCCACTGCGACGAGTTCTCCCTCGCCAGCCATGAGCGGGCGGCAGCGGCCGCGGATGCCGGCCGGTTCGAGGCGCAGATCGCCCCGATCGACCTGCCGGGCGGCGGCGTGTTCGGCGCCGACGAAGGCATCCGCCGCGGCGGCACCCTCGAGTCCCTCGGCAAGCTGAAGACCGTGTTCCGCCCGGACGGCGGCGTCGTCACCGCCGGCAACGCCTCGCAGATCTCCGACGGTTCCGCCGCGCTGCTCCTGACGACGAGCGAGCGGGCGGCCGAGCTCGGTCTCGCCCCGATCGCCCGCGTGCACACCGCGGTCGTCGTCGGCTCCGACCCCGTCATGATGCTCACCGGTCCCATCCCGGCCACCCACAAGGCGCTGGCGCGCAGCGGCCTGTCCCTCGGCGACATCGGCGCGTTCGAGGTCAACGAGGCATTCGCGCCGGTCCCGCTGGCGTGGCTGGCCGAGTTCGGCGCCGACCCCACGACGGTCAACCCCAACGGCGGCGCGATCGCGCTCGGCCACCCCCTGGGCGGCTCGGGCGCGCGGATCATGACCACGCTCGTCCACCACATGCGGGACAACGGCATCCGGTACGGCCTGCAGACCATGTGCGAGGGCGGCGGCCAGGCCAACGCCACCATCCTCGAGCTGCTCTGACCCTGCGGGTGCCGCAACCAGTCCGGCTCGTTCCTTCCCATCCTCACGAAGTGGAACATTCTCAGTGGTAGACGACGCCCACGACCTGCTGCGCTACGAGTCTGTCGGCCCCGTTCGGGTCATCACGCTGAACGACCCCGACAAGCTCAACCCGATGACCGACGCGCTGCACGAGGCGCTCACCGACGTGTGGGTGAAGGTCATGCGTGACCGCGAGGTCCGCGCCGTCGTGCTCACCGGCGCCGGGCGCGCCTTCTCCGCCGGCGGCGACATCCCGGGCTTCCTGGCCTGCGTCGAGGACCTCGACCACCGCCGGTCCAACATGCGCACCGCCCGCCTGCTCGTCGACCACATCCTCGGCTGCCACGTGCCGGTGATCGCCGCGGTGAACGGCCCGGCGGTCGGCCTCGGCTGCAGCATCGCGGTGTCCTGCGACATCGTGCTGATGTCGGAGAAGGCCTACCTGGCCGACACCCATGTCAACGTCGGGCTCGTCGCCGGTGACGGCGGCGTGGTGACCTGGCCGTTCATGATGAGTCTGCTCAAGGCCAAGGAGTACCTGTTCACCGGCGAGCGGATCCCGGCCGCCACCGCCGTCGAGCTGGGCCTGGCCAACCGGGTCGTGGCGCACGAGAAGCTGCTGGACGAGGCGATGGCCCTGGCGGAGAAGCTGGCCGGGCAGCCGGCCCAGGCGCTGCAGGAGACCAAGCGCTCCCTCAACCTGCACCTGCAGCACGCCGCCCTGAAGGTGCTGCCCTACGCTCTGTCGACCGAGAGCGAGTCGTTCTCCTCGCCCGAGGTCGCCGAACGGGCCCGCGCGTTCGCGGCCCGCTCCAGCAACGGCAAGGGCTGATCCACGCGAATCCCGGCGGGCGGGTTCCCTGCAACGGCTGCGGCCAGCGCAGGAGCCCGCCCGTCCGGGTTCGGCGGGATCGACGTACGCCGGGATCGACTCAGCGGTCCATCCGGTGCAGGGCGATCAGAGCCATCAGGCCCCGGGCGTTGTAGCCGTTGCGCGGGTCGAGCTGCCGCTTCGCCCACCGTCCCAGGCCGGTGTCGGCCATCGATTCTCCCCGCACGTCCACGGACCCGCATGGGGGATCTCTACCCGGATCGTCGCCGTCAGGACCACGCGGCGACCGGCCTCGGTCGACGCCAGTCCTGGCCACCTGGCGGTCAGCAGATGCTGGAGGTTAATCCCGGTTCGCCCGGCCCGCGACCGTCATCAACCTCCAGCAACCGCCGGCAACCGCCGGCCGCGCCGTTATGACGGGGGGCCGAGGGCGGCGTCGACGATGCGGTCGGCGAAGTCGCGGTCGACGGGGGCGCGTTGCATCGTCACGCGGAAGATCAGCGGCCCGAGGATCTGGGCGAGCAGTTCGTCGTTGTTGCGCTCCGCAACCGTCTCGCCGTCGGCGACCGCCCGGTCGATCGCACCGCGCAGCAGCGACGAGATGCGCCGCAGGAGATCGTCGCGGAGGTCGGCCACGGCCGAGTTCTGGTCGGCGGTGGCGATGACGGTGGTGAGAAACTGCCGAGCGACCGGCTGCGCGAGATCGGCCGCGGACCGGATCAGCTCGCGGCTGAGCCACTCCCGCAGGGGTCCCTCGCCGGCGCGCAGCAGCGGCTGCTCGGTGATCATCAGCGCCTCGGTGATCAGGTCGACCGGGCGCGGCCAGTGCCGGTAGATCGTTGCCCGGCCCACCTCGGCCCGCTGCGCCACGCGCTGGTGCGTCAGCGCCGCGGGGCCCTCCTCCTCGAACAGCGACCGCACGGCCTCGCGCACCGCGGCACGAGTACGGGCGATCCGGGCGTCCTCGGCCGTCGTCTCCACGAGTCAAAATTCTATGAGACACCTTGACTCGCAAATTTATGAGACATCTTGACTCACAAAAGAGTTATGAGGCATTCTGCCTCACATGCCCGGGATGAGTCGTGGGTCACACGGCGCGCCGGTGGACGAGTCGAGGAGACGGCGATGACCGACGAGCAAAGCGGCGGGAAGCTCACGATCCACGATCTTCCGATCGCACGGGATCGGGACGCGGCCTGGCGCCAGATGCGCGAGTACGGCCGCACGGTGCAGCTCGACGGTGGCGTCGCGGCAACCGACGTCGAGACCGTCGAGACCGTGTTACGCCAGCCCACGGTCTTCTCGTCGAAGAAGGCGTTCGACGTCCTCGGTAGCCCGCTGCCGCTCGTGCCCATCGCGTTCGACCCGCCCGACCAGACCCGTTACCGGCGCATTCTCCAGCCGTTCTTCAGCCCGCGGGCCATCCGACCGCTGGAGGACGAGCTGCGCCGGCAGATCGTCGAGATCATCGAGCCGTTGGTGCAGCGCGGGTCCTGCGAGTACGTCGCAGAGGTGGCGGGAATCTTCCCGGTCCAGGTGTTCCTCACCCTGTTCGGGTTGCCGCTGGAGATGCGCGACCAGTTCATCGAATGGAAGGACGCCATCCTCGGGCTCAGCGACCCCTCCGGCAACACCGCCCTGGACGAGGCCGCGACCGAGGCCGCCATGACCACGGCGGTGGGGCTGTTCAGCTACCTGGCCGACCTGGTCCCAGCGCGCCGCGGGGTCCCGGGCGACGACGTCCTTAGCCAGCTTCTCTGCCTGGAGGGCGACGAGGCCCTGACCGACGAGGAGGCCATCGGCCTGTGCTTCCTGTTCGTCCTGGCGGGTCTGGACACCGTGGTCGACGCGCTCGGGTTCGGCATGGACCGGTTGATCCGCAACCCGGACCGACGCCGCGAGATCGTCGACGATCCCGCGCTCATCCCGGCCGCGATCGAGGAGCTCCTGCGTCTCGACCCGCCGGCACCGTTCGTGCCGCGGGTGACCACCGAGCAGACGGTGCTGGACGGGCGGACGCTGCCCGCGGGCACCCGGGTCACCACCAACCTCGCCGCCGCCAACCGGGACGAGGTCCGCCATCCCGACCCCTACGCGGTGAACTTCCACCGCGGCGACAGCCCGCACCTGAGCTTCGGCGCCGGGGTGCACCGCTGCCTGGGCTCGCATCTGGCGCGGCTGGAGATGCGCCTGGTGCTCGAGGAGTGGCACCGGCTGATCCCCGACTACGATCTCGCCCCTGGCGCGTCGCCGCAGGTGAAGTGGCCGCGCGGCACGCTCGGGCTGGACGCCCTGCCGCTGGTCTTCCCCCCGTCGGCGGCGTCCGCCGGATCGGCGGAGCAAGCGTCCTGAGATAGCTCGACGAGTTCATTTATCAACCTGATCCTTGCGGTTCGTCGGGGGCAGTGGTTAAGGTTCGCCCGGGCCCGCCCGGCGGATCCCGCTGCCTCCGGACACCTCGCCGGCCACCTCGCGCGAGGGCCCTGCAGGAGCCGACCCAGCGGGCCGACCCGACCCCGAGGAGGGCTCCCCGCCATGGGCACACGGCAGGAAGCACCCGTCCGCGAACTGTTGCGCCTGTTCGACGAGGGCGACTTCATCGGCAACATGGACCGGTTGTTGGCCCAGTTCACCGAGGACGCGACGTACCAGATGAGCGTGCCCGGCCGGGAGGCGCTGCGCGGCCGGGAGCTCATCGCCACCGAGCTCGCCCGGCAGGCCGGCGACTACTCCGACTGCGTCTGCGAGATCCTCACCGTGGTCAGCGACGACCGGCACGTCGTCACCGAACGGATTGACCACGTGACGATGCTGCATGACGGCACGCGGGTGTCGAACCCCCTGCTCGCCATCTTCGAGGTCAACGACGACGGCCGCATCGTCGCGTGGCGCGAGTACTGGGACGCCCTGTCACTGTCGCACCGGATGGGCGTCGACCCCGGGACCATGCTCGGCCTGATGGGTCTGGAGACGGCGTGATCCTCGACGATCTCACCGTGGGCCCCGCCGGCTTCCAGGCCGGCACCGGCTGGGCGATCAAGCCGCAGGGCGCCTGCAAGGGCGACGTGTGCGTGCCGTTACCGACCTCCGTGCGCCGTCCCGACGGTCGGCTCGACGTGGCCGGGCTCGCCGAACGCCTCGGCATGGGCCTGGTCGCGGACGAGGCGCACGGCGTGTGGGCGCTGGGCCCGGAGTCCGCGGCCACCGGCCGGGCGCTGACCACCGCCGAGGCGCCGCCGCTCGAACTGCCCCGGCTGGACGGGACGCTGTTTCGGCTGGACAGCCTTCGCGGGCAGAAGGTCGTGCTCGTGGCCTGGGCCTCCTGGTGCGGCTGCCGGGAGGACCTGCGGCTGTGGAGCGCGCTGCGCGAACAGCTGCACCCGCGGGGCCTCGAGGTCGTCACGGTCGCGCTGGACACCGGCGGGCCGGACGCCGCCCGGCCGTGGATCGAGAAGGCCGGGCCGAACCATCCCGCGCTCATCGACGCCCGGCACGAACTCGGCGCGAAGTTCGGCGTCGTCAACGTGCCGAACGGGCTGTGGATCGACGAGGACGGCGTCATCGTCCGTCCGGCGGAGCCGGCGTGGATCGAGGATCCGCACGCCAGCTCCGAGACCGCCGCGCAGTCGCTCGACGAGCTGCCCGCCGACCACCGCGACGTCCGCGCCGAGATCAGGAAGATGACCATCGACCCGGCGGTGTACCCGGCGATGATCCGGGACTGGGTGGCGAACGGCCGCGCCAGCCAGTACGCCCTCGAACCGCACGAGGTGCTCGAACGCGCCCGCCCGCGCGACGCCGACGTCAGTCGGGCCGCCGCCCGCTTCGAACTCGGCGAGTACGTCCACCGCGCCGGCGACCACACCGCCGCCGTCGCCCACTGGCGCGAGGCGCACCGCCTGCAACCCGACAACTGGACGTACAAGCGCCAGGCCTGGAACCTCGCCGACCCCGAATCGGTGCGCACGATCGACGCGTACGGCAGCGGCTGGCTCGACGACGTCCGGGCCCTCGGCGCCGAGAACTACTACCCCGAGATCCAGCCATGACCAGGACAGCGGAGGAGGATCGCCTCGTCGCCCGGGTGGAGGAGCTGATCGGGGGCAGGGTCACCGCGATCGAGCGCCAGCCGCGCTGGCGCAAGGCCTGGTACCTCACCGTCGACCGGGACGGAACCCAGATCCCGCTGTACGTCCGCGGGGACAAGCAGATCGACGCCGAACCCTACCCGGGGCTGGACCGCGAGGCCGCGATCCTGCGGATCCTGGAGCACAACGGCGTCCCGGTCCCCCACGTCCACGGCATGAGCAGCGATCCCATCGGCATCATCATGGACCGGGTGCCCGGGACCCGCGACGTCACCGAGGCGGCAGACGACTCCCAGCGCCGCGGCATCGCCGAGCAGTACATGGAGATCCTCGCCCGGATGCACAGCATCGACGTGGCCGAGTTCGCCGCCGCCGGCATCGAGGTTCCGACCACGCCCGAGGGCGCGCAGCTCGCGTTCGTCGACGCCAACGAGCGGCTGTACCGGCGGACGAAGAAGGCCGCCGAACCGCTCGTCGAGTGGGCGCTGCGCTGGGCGCGGCGTCGGCTGCCCACCGCCGGCAACCGGGCCCGGTTCATCCACGGCGACACCGGCCAGTTCCTGTTCGTCGACGGCCGGATCACCTGCGTCTACGACTTCGAGGCGTCGCATGTGGGCGACCCACTGTCCGACCTCGCCGGGCTGCGCACCCGGGCCGGCACCGAGCCGCTCGGCGCCGGCATCGAGCACATGATCCGCCACTACCAGCGGGTGGCCGGCACGACCGTCGACCCCTCGGCGCTGTCGTTCTACACGGCCACCTACATGCTCACCGCGGTGATGGCGCTCAGCGGGCCGCTGACCGAGCTGCGCACCGCCGACCTGCAGGCCGAGTACCTGACCTGGGATCTGATGGTGCGCCGGGCGATGCTGTGGGCGATCGCCGAGGTCGAGGGCGTCAAGATCGAGCCCGCGGCGCCGGTGACCCTCCCGTCGGGCTATCCCGCCCGGATCACCAAGGTGCTCGAGGGCACCGTGCGGCGGATGGTGCCGGCAACGCCGGTCGACGAGGCCAACCAGAGCGCGGCGCTCGCCCTGGCCCAGTGGGCGGCCGCGATGGTCGCCGTGGGGACGGCGAACGTCGAGCGCGACCTCGACCGGGCCGCCGGCCTGCTCGGCCACCGCCCCACCGACCAGGCCACGGCCGACGCCGAGCTGGAACGGTTCGTGCTGGCCGCCGGCCCCGAGCACGACCTCGCCCTGCTGGAGTACTTCGCCGCCCAGACCGAGGCACGGGTCGCCGAGGCCGTCCCGATGCGGCAGCGGCTCGAGCAGTACGCGCTCGCGAAGGTGATCCTCTAACCCCCTGGCCCGAGGAGCAACGCGTGTTAGTCAGCACGGATACCGTCGACCCTGCGGTCTTCACCGCGGGAACCGGCTGGTCGATCAAATCGCAGGGCGCCTGCAAGGGTGAGCACTGCGTGCCACTGCCGGCCGAGGCCTGGGACGGCGCCGGTGACGTCGTCGTCGGGGTGGTCGCCGGCCGGCTCGGGATGCCGCTCGTCGTCGACGCGGAGCACGGGCTGACCGCGGTCGGCCCCGAGGCCGCCGTCACCGGGCGGATGCTGTCCACTGCCGAGGCGCCGGAGCTGACACTGCCGACGTTCGACGGCGAGACGTTCCAGCTCTCGCGGCTGCGCGGGACGAAGGTGCTGCTCGTCGCCTGGGCCTCCTGGTGCGGCTGCGCCCACGACCTGCCGCTGTGGGCCGAGCTGCGGGAGCGGCTGCGCGGGAGCAACCTGGAGATCGTCACGGTGGCGATGGACGTCGCGGGCCCCGAGGCCGGCCGGCAGTTCGTGGAGCGGGCGGCGCCGCGCCACCCGGCGGCGATCGACGCCGAACACAGCCTCGGCCGGCTGTTCGGCGTCGTCAACGTGCCCAGCGGGGTGTGGATCGACGAGGCAGGGATGATCGTGCGCCCCGCCGAGCCGGCCTTCCCCGGCCGGGTCGTCATCTTCGACGAGCTACGCAAAGCCGACCTGGAACGCGAGGCCACCGCGAGCGCCGGCACGCTGGACCGGATGCGCGAGGTGCTGCGCAGCGACGACGGGCTGTCCGACTCGACCGTCTCGCTGGTCGAGATGACCCGGATCATCGCCGACAACGCCGAACCGGAGCTGTACCTGCGGATGCTGCTCGACTGGGCGGAGAAGGGTTCGGGCAGCGAGTACGTCCTGGCGCCGGACGAGGTCGTCGAACGCTCCGCTCCCCGCCCGCCCGACGTCGCGACGGCCGCCGCCCACTTCGAGCTCGGTCAGCATCTCGAACGCGCCGGCGACCATCTCGCCGCCGTGGCGCACTGGCGGCGGGCGCACGAGCTGCAGCCGCTGAACTGGACCTACAAGCGCCAGGCGTGGCGCTTCGAATACGGCCCCGACGGCCAGCCGGACCTGTACGACAGCTCCATGGAACACGATCTACGCACCGTCGGCCCGGCGAACTACTATCCCAAGCTGCGGCCCTGACCAACACCGACAGGGCGGGGCGCATAAATATGGTAGGCCGCCTTTGCGTAGGCAGCGCCGACCATGAATCCACCGGCTGCATAGCCGTCGGTGCCGGACTCGAGCCAACCGCTCACCCAGCCACCGACGATCCCCGTCACGATGGGCGCGGAAGCGACGAGTACGAGCAGCAGCGCAAACCGCCACCATGGCCGTTTCATCCTGCAATCGTTCCATGACGGACGGTCCGTGTCAGCCCGAAGCGGGCGGGGCGACGGTGACCACGGACTGGGCGGACGGCACGAGCAGCCGTGGGCGGCCCGTGCCGTCGGCCGGGACCGTCCAGGTGTCGGCGAGGGGCCTGCCGGGGCCGGTGTTCGCCACGGCATAGCTGACGTGGTCGTTGTCGGTCCAGGCGGCCTGGTCGTCCACGTTGCGGGTCTCGGCGAGGGGGCGGTCCGCGCCGGTGGCGAGGTCGAGGACGTGCAGGCGCCAGGTGGCGGGGGCGAAGCCGTGGCTGCGCCGCGACTTGTAGGCGATGCGGTCGCCGGCCGGGGACAGCGACGGGCACTCGACCCCGTCCCGCAGGATCTCCGCCCGCCGGTCGCGCACGTGCCCGCGGATCAGGTAGTAGTGGTCGCCGGTGTGCAGGGTGGCGTAGAAGGTGTCGGAGTCCGCCGCGAACGTGACGCCCCAGAAGTTCTCGTCGATGGCGTGCAGCCGGCGCCCGCCCCGCGTCACGGCGAAGTCCTCCAGGTCGGCGACGATCCGGCCGGAGACGAGGTCGATGAGCAGCGTCCGGGTCGAGAAAGTGTCGATGTTGTAGGCGTCGCCGGCGACGAAGGTGGTCGCCGCGCCGATCCGCCCGTCCGGCGCCACCCGCGTCCGGCTGGCGAGGCCCGCGATCGGCAGCCGGAACAGCACGCGCAGCCGGTCGTCGAACACGGCCGCGCCGGCGCGGGCGGACGCCCTGTCGTCGGTGAGGCACAGGCCGCGCCCCGCCCGCTGGTCCACCCGGTCGCAGGTCAGCGACGTCGGCGCCCGCGGCCCGGTCGGATCGCGCACGTCGGCCGCTTCGACCCGGCCGAAGCCAGCGCCCTCGGCGGCGTCGAGCACCAGCAGGTGCGGGCGGACCAGCAGCGCCGGCAGCGACGCGGTCATCGGCACCGGGTGGGTGGCGCCGGGCGACGCCGCCCCCGCGGCCCGGTGCGCGCCCGACGCCCGGGCGGCGGGCGCCTCGCGTCGCCCGTCCCGCACGCTCACCGCGATCACACTGGTCAGGCACACCGCGACGACCACGACGAACGCCGCCACCCGTGGGCCCGCCGGCCATCGCAATCCTCGCGCCAGGCTGTCATCGCGGCCGCGCGCGCCGGCGGACGCTGCGGGAACCACGGCCGCGGGAATCTCGGCCGCCGGGAGTCGGGAGACGGGAACGGCATCGGCGGGGCGGGCCGACGAGTGGTGGCCGGGTCGGAAGGGCCGCAGCAGCACCGCCGCGAACGTCCCGCTCACCAGCGTCAGCGCGAGCGCGTCGACGAGGGCGGTGCCCGGCCCGGAACGGGTCCAGACCGCGCCGAAACCGAACGTCGCGAGCCCCCGCGCGGCGGCCAGTACGAGTCCGACCAGGGCGAGCCCCGTGGTTCGCGCTGCCGCGGGAACCGTCTGGCTCGTCAAGGCGGCGATCACCCCGTCCGTGGCGGCGAAGTAGATCCCCAGCAACGCGGGCAGGGCGAGCACGCTCACCCCGTGCCCGGGCCGGGCGAGCAGCACGGCGAAACAGCAGGCGAGCGCCACCTGGCCGCCGAGCAGGACCCGCCCGGCGCCGACGCGGTCCGCCAGCCGACCCATCGGCACCGCGAACAGCAGATAACACAGCGACTCGACGACGAACAGGGACGGGAAGAGCCGGGCGTCCATCCCGGCCTGGTGACGCAGGGCCAGGAACAGCAGCGAGTCGCTCACCGCGGGCAGGCTCAGCAGCGCCGTCGCCGCGAGCAGCCGGCGTAGCGCCCGGTCCGCCCACAGCGCGGCGAGGGGAGTCCACAGCCGGCGCGGCGCTCCGCCGGCCGACGCAGCCATAACCTCGGGCAGCGCGCCCACAACCTCGGGCGGCGCGCCCACGGGCGGCAGCGCGTCGTCCATGGGCCGGCGGTTCTCGACGAACAGCACCAGGACGGCGAGGCCGACGACGGCGAGGAGAAACGCCGCGGTGAACACCGTCGAGTAGGAGCCGGGGGCGACGCCGAGCAGGGCCACGGCCAGCAGCGGGCCGAGCAAGGCGCCGCCGGTGTCGAACGCCCGGTGCAACCCGAACGCCTCAGTGAGCCGCCCCGGCGGCGCGGACAGCGAGATGAGCGCATCGCGGGGGCCGGTCCGGATTCCCTTGCCGAGCCGGTCGGCACCAAGCCAGGCGAGCACGGGCAGCCAGCCGTGCGCCCCGAGCAGGCCCAGTCGGGAGGCCGCCGACAGCGCGTACCCGGCGCCGGCCGCCTCGCGGTAGCGCCGCCACCGGTCCGCGAGCAGCGCCCCGAGCAGCGCGATGACCGCGGCGACGACCTGGAGGAAACCGTCGGCGGCGCCGAACTGCAACGCGCTGAATCCCAGCCGCGCCGTCAGGTAGAGCGGCAGCACCGAGGCCACCATCTCGGCGGAGACGTCGGTGACCAGACTCGTCAGGCCGAGGTACAGCACGTTGGCGGACATGGCGGGCGTCGCCGCCCCGGCATCGGCATCGGCGACGACCTCGCCGCCGCCGCCGTCCGCGTCGTTCGTCCGGCCGCGCGCGGACTCGGGCAGCGGGCCCCGCCCCGCCAGGTACATCGCCGGCCCCGCTACCGGACCCCACCGCGGCCGGTCAGTTCTTCTCTCCCGGCGCGGTGCCGCCGCGGTCCTCGGCCGGGACGGCGTCGACGGCGGGATGGCGCACCCCGGCGGGACCGGCGGCGAAGGCGGTCAGCAGGTTGGTGGTGATCTGGGTGATGGCCCGTTGGACGTCCGGGCCGCCGGTGCCGGGCCCGCAGACGTCGGCCAGGGGGCAGACCCAGGCGCTGGTTCCGCTGTCGAACACCCCGGCCCCCGAACGCGCCGTGTAGTACGAGACGTCGGAGAAGTCGTGGACGCCGCGGCAGGTGATCGGGGAATGGGCGATGACCTCGATCGGCCGGGGGGTGGGATAGGCGAGGTCGACCCGGTCGTACTCGGAGCCGATCAGACCGGGCAGCCGGGCGCCGGCCGCGAGCCCGGTGCCCGCCAGCAGCCAGGACTGCGGCCGCGTGACGACCAGGTCGCCGTGGACGGGGTTGCACTGGTACATCCCGCCGGTGAGCGAGCTCTCCGGGTTGGCGCCCGGCGGGGAGGGCCAGTTGGCGGTGATCCGCGCGTCGTCGCGGCCGTAGAGGGGATCCTCCTGGGCGACCTTGTAGGCGGTCTCGAGCCGGTCGGGCCCCAGCGGCGACGGGTCGAGGCGGATCCGCCGGTACACCGCGTTGGCGCCGAGAAACGCGAGGTTGGTGCCGTGGTCGCGGGCGGCGGTCAGGGCGGCCCGCATCGCCGGGGAGTAGTACTCGTCGTGCCCCAGCGAGATCACCGCGCGGGCGCCGTCGAGCAGGTGCGGGTCGGCGTGCAGGTCGAGGTCGGTGGCGTAGGAGACCGGCAGGCCGAGGCGTTCGGCGAGCGCGACGAGGGGCTCCTCGTTGCCGGTGAAGTCCGCCGCGCCGTCGCCGTAGTCGTACGGCCGGTCGAACGAGACGACCCGGGCCCGGTCGGCGAAACCGCGCGGGCCGTGGTAGAGGCTGTAACCGCCCCAGGCGTTGTAGGCCTGCCAGGTGGTCACCGCGTTGAGGATCACCACCCGTCCCGCGGCGGACGGCCCCCGGACGGTCAGCGGCACGTAGCGGTGGTTGCCGTCGGAGGCGTCCAGCCGGAACAGGTAGTCGCCGGGCGGCCAGGACCCGGTGGGGAAGGTGGCGGTGGGCGCCCAGGACGCCGCGGAGATCGTGTTGGTGGCCGGGTTGTGGGTGGGATCGGCCTGGCGGCGCCCGGGAATCGGCCCGACCGTCGTGATCAGGCGGCAGGTCCGCCCGCCGTACCACCCGGTGCGGAAGACCGAGACCGTCAGCGACGGTGCCGTCGTCGACGCGAACAGCCGCACCGGCGTGCCCGCGGCGATGCCGACCTGGTCCAGCCAGCCCTGCACCGCGTTCTGCGGACCGAGCTGGCTCAGGCCGCACTCGGCCCCCGGGCGGGCGTTCTCGGCCCGAACGTCGAAACCCCCCGACTGTTCGCTGCCGGGGCCATGTTCGCTGCCGGGGACGGCCGTGGCCGGGACGCGGGCCGCCGCGGGCCGGCGCGGTGGTCGGGAGTCACCGACGCATCCCACGAGGACGAACCCGCAGCCGATCACACAGACATAGGCCACAAGGCGGACGAGCCGGCGCCGACGCACGGCTCATCGTCGCAGCGCCCGCCACGCCCCGCCGCCCGGGGTCAGGGAAACTGGACAAGCATGAATATCCTCTCCGAAACGCGGCCAAGCGGTCAGTAGAGGAGGCGCTGGCCCGGACCGGATCCGCCGGCGGCGAGCGCACCCGCGGACATCCGGTAGAGCGACGCCTGGCTGGCGTCGTTGCAGGTGTAATACAGGTCGCCGCCGCGGTCGGCCAGGACGCCGAACAGCCGCTCGGTGTCACCGACGCAGGCTTCCCGCAGAACGGGACGCGCGGTACCGGTACCGGTACCGGCCGGTCGGTCACCTACCTGCCAGACCGTCCCGTGCCGGGCGTCCGTGAACAGCACGCCCCCGCCACCCGGGGCCGGCGTGAGGCTGGTGATGCCGGCGTCGTCGATGCCACGATCGACGACAGTCCTGATCATTCCTCCGTTCTCGACGACGTGGATGCGGGCGTGCCCGTCCGCGTAGGACAGCACGAACACCCGGCCGGCGGCATCGACCGTGACGCTGTAGGCGTTGGCCAACGGGACCTCCGCCGCCCGGTCGGTGCCGCCGTCGTACCGTCGTTCGTGGGCCGCCCGGCGGCCGTGCGCGGTGGCGGCGCCGTTGCCGGCGACGAGCTGTGCCGCGGTCGTGCGGTAGTTCCCCGATCCGGCCGCGGGGTCGATCTTCCAGACCTGGCCGGCGTAGCCGGTGGTGAAGTACAGGGCCCCGGTCGGGCCCACCGCCACGCTGGTCGGCGTGCCGATCTGCGCGCCGACGTTCTTCGGGCCGTCCGCACCGCCCGCCGGGCAGATCGTCGCCGGCGCCACCGTCGCGCCGCGGTCGGCCGCCCCGGCCAGCACCCGGTCCACCGTCTCCGTCGACGGGCGCCCCGCCACGGTTTCGACCCGCCACGGTTGCCCCACGGGGCGGTAGACCCGGCGGACGACGCAGTTCCACTCGTCGGCGACGAAGACCGACCCGTCACGGGCGGCGGCGACGCCGGCCGGGCGGCGCAGCGCGGCGACCGCGGCCGGTTCGTCCCGGGCCGGTCCCGGCTGGCCGGTGCGGTCGGCGGTGGCCCGCCCGACGACGGTGCTGGCCGCCCCCCGCGCGAACATCGTCAGCGCGTGCTGGCTGGAGTCGGCGAGCAGGATGCCGCCGCTGCCGTCCGCCGCCAGGCTGACCAGGCCGCGCAGCGGCAGCGGCGCGCTCACCGGGTAGGCCGGCGCGGCGCTCGGGCGGGCGGGTGCCGCGGCGGGACCGGCCGACCCCGCCGGCCCGACACGCAGGACCCCCGTGGCGAGCAGCACGGTGACGACGAGGACGACCGCGACCAGGGCCGTCGCCGGCCAGCCGCGAGTCCCGGCCCGATCCCGTGCGGACGCGACTCGCTCCCGCAGCGATAGCAGCACCTCGGAGTACCACGACCCGGACGGGTCACCGCCGCCAGCCAACCCGCGGCCGACCGCCCCGGCTCCGGCCGGGACGCGCCCGTCGACCGGCCGGTAGCGCCGCGTCGGTGGCAACGACCCGCGACCGTGGCGGCGCAGGTCCTCCTCGCCGCGGAAGCTGATGCCGGTGCCCGCCAGCCAGGTCGGGCCGAAGGCCTGCCCGGCGGCGGCGATCAGGTCCGCGGCGAAGGCGAGCGCGCTCGGCTGACGGTCGGCCGGATCCTTCGCCAGCGCCCGCAGGGTGACCCTCGCCAGCTCGGCGGGGATCAGCGGCAGCGGCAGCGGCAGCGGCGCGGCGCGGCGGTGCCGTTCGGCCATGACGTGCGGCCGCGGATCGGTCCCGAACGGGGGCGAGCCCGCCAGCAGCTCGTAGAGCACCGCGCCGAGGCCGTAGACGTCGGCAGCCACGCCGGGGGCGGCGAGATCGAACTGCTCGGGCGCGAGGTACGGCGTCGAGCCGACCACGCTCGTCGGCGTGGCGGTGCCCGTGGACTCCAGCAGCCGCGCGATGCCGAAGTCGGTGAGCTTGGGCGCCCCGTCCGCGGCGAACAGGATGTTCGACGGCTTGATGTCGCGGTGCAGCAGACCCTCGCGGTGCACCCGGTCCAAGGCCACGGCGACCGCCGCGACGGTGGCGCAGGCGGCCGGCGGCGCGAGCCCCGCCTGCGCGCGCCGCGCGAGCGTCCCGCCGGGCAGCAGCTCCATGACGATGAGCGCCATGTCCGCGTCCCGCACGTAGTCGAAGACCCGGACGATGTGCGGATGGTCGAGGCTCGCGACGATCCGCGCCTCGGCGTCGACGCCGTCGGCGGGCAGCTCCGGCGCGGGCGCGGGCACCGCCAGCACCTTGACCGCCACGTCCCGGTCGAGCCGGCGATGCCGGGCGGCGAACACGCGGCCGAACCCGCCCCGGCCGAGCTCGGCCCCGATCTCGTAGTCCGGCAGCACCGCCTGGACGTGCCCCTGCACGATCACGCGCTACTCCGCGTCCGCCGCATTCCCCCGCCGCCCCGGCCCGCCACCAGGCCGGGATCATCCGTGATCCGACTATAACCGAGCACCTGCGACCGATCCTCCACCGAGCGGCCAGGGCGCCGGAGCGCGGTCAGACTGCCGGGACAAGATCAGGGTGTCGGTGCGGGGGCGACGACCGGGACTGTGACGGTGTCTCAGCGACACGTCTTGCGGTTGGGGATGTCATGGAGGTGGACCGGCGAGTCCTCGCGACTCAGGCCGGTGCCGGCACCGGAGGCGTGGCTCGATTCCGCAGGCCTGCCCGCGGTCATTGATGCCGCGCGAGGTCAGTTCGCCTGCAGCAATGGGAAGATTCCGCTCGGCGACAACACGAGGATGTACCCGGTGGGGGGGCAGCCTCATGCGGACGACCGGAGGATAACGGTGCGTGACGGACATCAGACATCCCGGCCAGGTAACCGACGCACGCGGAGACGGGCCGATCATCGTGGGATGACCTACACGAGTCCCGTGGACGTACTGCTGCTCCTGGTCCGCGACGACCAGGTGCTGCTTGCGCTGCGCGCGGGAACCGGATTCGCCGACGGCTGGTGGAACCTGCCCAGTGGGAAACTCGAACAGAACGAGGACGCCGCCAGCGCGCTCGTGCGGGAGGCCCGTGAGGAGACCGGCCTCGTCCTCGACCGGTCCAGGCTCTGCCTCACCGCCACGATCCACTCCCGCAATGACCGCGGCAGCGCGCGTCTCGGCCTGGTCTTCCGGCCGGCGAGCTGGACGGGCGAGCCGGTCAACGCCGAGCCGGAGAAATGCGGTGGAATCGCCTGGTTCCCCCTCGACGCGATCCCCGCGCGGACCTACGGAACATCCCGCACCGGCATCGAGCTGTTCTGCCGCGGCGAGAACTTCGCCGCCGAGGGCTGGTGATGTGCCCGCCCACCTGGCCGAGGAGGGGCCGCGGTGCTTCGGCCGGCGTTGGTCCGGGCGACGTTCACCTCACCGGCCTTCCGCCGGTCACCTCCGCCCGGGAAGGGTGACAGCCATATCGATCTGGACACCCGCCGGCCGGTTGTTGGCGAACACGGTTGGAGTTGTCGGCGTCGATGAATTACGGGAAAGGTTTCTTCATCTGCCCGATTCGGGCCGTTTGGAGCTGATCGCGTTGAATTCGCTGGGCCCATTTCGATGCATTCTGGTGGTCAGGGTTCCCCTAGACCGGCGCGGCGGGCTCGGAGGATGGCGGCGGCGCGGTCGGGTGCGTTGAGCTTGGCGAGGATGTTGGAGACGTGGTTGGCGACGGTCTTGGGGGTGAGTCCGAGGGCGCGGCCGATGCGGCTGTTGGGCCAGCCGTTGGCCACGAGGCCCAGCACATCCCGTTCTCGGTCGGTGAGTTCGGGAAACGGGGCGGCGGCCGGCGCCGGGTCGGAGAATGCGCGCAGGATGCGTTCGGCGATGTCGGATCCGAACACGGCGTCGCCGTGGGCGACGGCGCCGATGGTGCGGATCACGTCGTCCTGCTGGGCGCCTTTGAGTAGGTAGCCGCGGGCGCCGGCGCGCAGAGCGGCGAACACGAATTCGTCCTCGCCGTACATCGTCAGCATGAGGATCGCGACGCCGGGATGCGCGGCGCGGATCCGGCGGGTGGCTTCGATGCCGCCGATGCCGGGCATGTCGACGTCCATCAGGACGACATCCGGGCTGGCCGGGCCGGCCAGCGCGACGGCCTGCTCGCCGGAGGTGGCTTCGCCGACGACCTCGATGCCGTCCACCGAGTCGAGCAGAGCGGCCAGGCCTTCGAGCACGATCCGATGGTCGTCGACGATCAGGACCCGCACGGGGCCGGTGTCGTTCATCCGGCGGCGCCGACGAGGGTGGTGGCCGCGGCGATCTGAGCGGGGAGGGGAGGTTGCTCGGGCACGGCGCTGCCGGCGAGGGAGAGCGGGAGTTCAACGCACACCCGGCCGCCATCGGGGGTGGGCCCGGCGGTCCAGCGACCGCCCAACGCGGTGACCCGTTCGCGCATGGACGTCAGGCCGACGCCGGCCGCCCAGGCGGTCCGGGCCGTGCCGTCGTCGCGGATTTCCACCGTCATGCGTTCCCCCCATTCGATCGACACCACGCAGTGCGACGCGTGGGCGTGCCGGGTGACGTTGGCGACGGCTTCGGTGATGATCCGGTATCCGGCGATCTCCACCGCGGCCGGCAGCTCGGGCATCGTGTCGGGCGCCGAGAGCGTCACCGGAATGCCGGAGTGCCGCAGATGCTCGCGCAACGCGCCCAGCAGCCCGAGGTCGTCGAGGGCGGGGGGTCGCAGCGCGTGGACGAGGCGGCGCAGGTCGTCGAGCGCGGTGGTCAGGTCGCGCCGGACCGCGCCGAGAAGGTCGTCGGCTCGCGGGAGGTCGCGGCCAGCGAGATTGCGGGCGGCGTCGACCTTGGTCGCGGCCGCGGTGAGCACGGGACCGAGACCGTCGTGGAGGTCGCGGCGCAGCCGGCGGCGTTCCTCCTCGGTCGCGCTGACGATCCGTTCGCGCGAGCGGATCAGATCTTCGGTGAGCATGACGTTGCTCGCGGCAGCCGCGAGTTGGCCCGCGATGTGCTCCATCAGTCGGGACTCCCGGGAGTCCAGCTCAGCTTCCCCCACGCGCCGCGCGACCACGAGCGATCCGATGTCGCGACCCTGGTGGACGAGCGGGAATTGGATCGTGCCCGCGCGCCCGGTGCCGTCGCCGTGACTGATACGGCGGGTGACTCCGCTGTCCCCCAGCATCTCGACGGCCGCCCACGGCAGTCGCAGCGCCTCGACGACGGCCTCGAGCAGGCCGGGCAGCAGTTGCTCGACGCTGCCCGCGGCCTCAAGGCGGGACGCCACCTGACTGACCACCGTGTACGGCTCATCGCGATGGCCGTAAAGGAAACGGTTGATCGACCGCTGGATCCGGGACCGGGCCGGGGCGAGGCTGAAGGCGGCGCCGAGCGAGGCCACCACCGTCCACGGCCCGCCGGCCCGGTCTCCGAGCAGCGCGAGCAGCCCCACCCCGGCCGCGTAGACCCCGGCCACGAACGCGGCGAGCAGGGTGTAGACGAGGGCACGGTTGAGGACGACGTCGACCCCGTAGACCTGGTTCGCGAGCACGACCGCGACGACGACGATCAGAAGCAGCATCGTCCCGATCGAGGTGAGAACCTCGCCGGCCGGCAGCGCGACGATGACCGGGGTGAGCACGACTGCGCCGATGTTGACCACGCCCAGCCAGCGCAGCACCTGACGCTCTCGTCCTCGCGCACGCCGCCAGCGCAGGACCATCACGATCGAGCCCAGCAGCAGTCCCGCGGGAAACAGCACCGCTGCGCCCCAGTCGGGGTACGCGTCGATCCCCAGCGGGTTGCGCAGCCCGGCGAACTCGGGCGTCGGATGGGGGATCGTGTGCCGCCCGAGCGGCCCGGTCGTCCAACCGGCCGCGCACAGGGCCACGCTGACGACGGCCGCCCGACCGATCCGGCCCGGCGGGAAACGCCCGCTCGGAAACGCCGCCCACGTCGTCGCCATCACCACCGGTTCCACCGGTTCCCCGACACCCGCGGCGAACAGCGCCAGCCCCGCCCCGGGCAGGTGCCGCCCATCGTGCGAGAACAGGGCCCACTCGATGCCGGCGACCGCGAACCCGTGGCCGAGACCGGCGGCCAGCGCCAGCCAGCCGAAAACGACCTCCGGGCGTCGGGTGGCCAGCAACCAGCCGGCGATGATGAAGCCGGCGGCCGGAACGATCTGGGTCCACGGACTGTCCGGCCGCTGCCCGGTGGTCGTGACGGCCGCGTGCCGGTTGGCGATGGTCAGCGCCACCCCGGCCACCGTGAGCATGACGGCGGCCAGCGCCAGAACGTGAGCGAGGAGTCGGCGGGCGGTTCGGCTGGGTAGCCGGACGCAGCCTCGGCGGGGAAACACCCGCTCAGTGTGCGCGTCACCGTGTCCCGCCGACCCGGGAAATTCTCCCGATCGACCCGGGAATCCGCACCCGTGTGGACGGGACACGCCCAACTCCACGATGTGCCGGCAGGCCGGCGGGTGCCGGAGATCGACACGACGAGGAGGTTCCCATGCGGGAACGTGCGTACCCCAGCCCGGCGCCGCGCTGGCGAGCAGCGGTGGCGACGGTGACGGCGGTCGGGGCGATGGCCCTGTTCGCCGCCTGCTCAGGCTCTACCGACACACCGGCGGCGGCGACCCCAGCGGCGACCCCGGCGGCATCCGCGGTGACGGCCGCCGCCGCGGCGGCCACGCCCTTCCCGACCCGCTACTTCGACGACCAGGTCGACCTCATCTACACGCCGCCGGGTGGATCGCCCACCCACACCATGACCGGGCCGCCGGCGCCCGGGGGCCGCATGGAACTCGTCGAGAACCTCTACGCCGGCGACCACGCCACCCACTCCGGGCAGATCGCCGGCACCAACCACACCACCTGCGAGTTCGCAGCCAACCTCGACACGCGTTGCACCTCGAAGGCGATCTTCGGTGACGCGACGCTCGCATCGTCGAGCACGGGCAGCGAAAGCGACTTCGACTCGACGATCACCGGGGGTACCGGCCGATTCGCGGGCGCGACCGGCAGCATCCACGTCCACACCCTCGGCGACACCAACGACGCCGACATCACCATCAACCTCAGTTAGCCGACAGACGGCCGGGTCACCCCACGCCGACGCCGACGCCGTTGCCGCGCCAGTCCCCCGCCGGACATCCGTTGAGAGGCGCCCGCTTCACCCGTTCGGGGGTGCCGGGAAGGAACGGCCTCCCCCGGATGGGCGTGGCGGGGTCCACGATGCGGGCGCCCGAAGGAGCGTCGCCGGTCCGCCCGTCGAAGGTGCCTGGCGAGCAGCGTCACCACTGCCGCGCGCCGCGCGCCCACCAGCATCCCCGCACCCGGCCGGGCGGCGGCGCGGGCCGTCGGGCGACGAAACGGCGACCCTGCCCGGGGGGGCACCCCCGGGCACACAGACTGCCTTTGTCAACCGGTGCCGGTCCCTAGGTCCCCTCACAAAGCTCCTTCAGTCCCGGTGGGTTCGCCGCACCTGCCAAGGCAGAGTCGTCTCGACGATCCGTCGGTGACCGACCTGAAGGAGCCAGCGTGCCCATCTGGCACATCCGTCCCTACGAGACCGTCGACTATGCGGCCACCGTGCGGCTGCTCGAGGAGGTACGCAGCACGCCGGGCGGACCACCGATCAACCTGACCGACACCGTGCTGGCGCTGCGGCACGAGCCGCCCGACACCGAGTCCCCGGTAGTGGTCGCCGTCGCCGGCGAGCACATTGTGGGGGCCGCGATCGGGCGCAAGGAAGGTGGCGCGGGCCGGGTCCTCACGGTCGCCCTCGCACCGGCCTGGCGCCACCACGGCATCGGGTCCGGCCTGTTGCAGAGCGTGGAGAACCTGCTTCTGCACGCCGGCTGCCGGCGGATCACCACGCTGATCACTCCCGGCCAGTCCGGGGAGGAGGCGTTCCTCAACCGCGGCTTCAGCGCCACCGGGCAGGAGCTCTACGACAAGCAGATCCCGCTGCGCCCGGCGGACGTGTCGACCGTCGAGCGCTGGGGCGGGGCACTGCTGAGCACGTCCGAGTGGTCGAACCTCGCGGGCATGGAGGACGAGCGCAAGCTCATCGAGCAGCGGCTGCTGCTGCCGGTGCGGGAGCGGGAGCTGGCCGAGGCGTACGGCGTGGTCATCCCCACGGCGATGCTGCTGTTCGGGCCGCCGGGAACCGGCAAGACGTCGTTCGCCCGCGCGATCGCCGCCCGGCTGGAGTGGCCGTTCGTGGAGCTGCTGCCGTCGCGGCTGGCGTCGGGGGCGGCCGGGCTCGCCGCCGAGCTGCGTTCGGCGATCGACGACCTGATGGGCGTCGAACGGGTCGTCGTGTTCATCGACGAGGTCGACGAGATCGCCCAGTCCCGGGAGACCCGGCCGGAGAACCAGTCGGTCGTCAACGAGCTGCTCAAGGCGATCCCGCTGTTCCGCGGGGTGCAGGGCCGGCTGCTGATCTGCGCGACGAACGCGGTGTCGGCGCTGGACCCGGCGTTCGTCCGGCCCGGCCGGTTCGACCTGGTGCTCCCGGTCGGGCCACCGGACGCCGGTGGGCGCCGCGTGCTGCTGGCGGGCCTGCTGGAGCGGGTCGCCAACAAGGCGGAGATCGACCTGGACGCGGTGGTGGCCGCGACCGACCTGTTCACCCCGGCGGATCTCTCCGCGGTCGTGCAGCGCTCGGCCGCGGCGGCCTTCCACCGGGCCGCCGACAGCACCTGGCTGCACGGCAAGCCCGGCTCGGACGCGGCCGGCCCGGAAGGCGGCGAGAATCCCGCCACCACGCCGCTGGGCACCGCGGACCTGCTCGACGCCGCCCGGCAGGCCCGCCCGACGATCAGCCTGACCGAGCTCGACCGCTTCCGCCGGGACGCGGAGGCCTTCACCCGCATCTGACCGTCCCCACCGCCTGCCCGCGGCCGGGTGCGGCGGGACCTTCGGACCATCCGCACCCGACGTTCGGCGGCTACGCCAAAAAGCGGCCGAACTGGCGGGAGAATGATGGCTGGAACGAATGCTTCCGGTTTCTCCGCGGCCTCGAGATGGGTTTCTTCGCCATGACTGTCGGAAATCGCGCGCTCTACATCGTCGTCTGCGGCGGCGGCTACCCCGCCGACGACCTCCCCGTCTTCGCCAAGCAGGCGCAGGCCACCGGCTGGGACATCCGGGTCGTCGCCACCCCGTCGTCGCTGAAGTTCATCGACACCGGACTGCTCGCCAGCCTCACCGGCCACGGGGTGCGCAGCGAGTACGCGCTGGTCGAGGACGACAACGAGGAGCGCCCGGTACCCGACGCCATCGTGGTGGCGCCGGCCACCTTCAACACGGTGAACAAGTTCGCGGGCGGAATCTCGGACACCCTCGCGCTGAGCCTGCTCAACGAGACCATCTGCTCGGGGATCCCCATCATCATCGGGCTGCCGCCGAACCCGACCCATGCGAAGCATCCCGCGTTCCTCGCGAACATCGCGACCCTGCGGTCCTGGGGCGTACAGGTGATCTTCGAATACGAGGACGTCGTGCTGGAGGACATTCCCGACATAGAGGCGTGGAAGGCCCTGTTCCCCTGGCAGAAGCTCCTCGACGCGCTCGAGGCCGCGAAGACCCCCTGACGAACGTTCGGCGGCCGCCGACCTGATCCGGGTGACCGTGCGCGAGATCTACCGCACGGTCACCCGGGTATCGGCTAAGCGGCGGCGGGCGCAGGTTGGCCCGCCCGCGTCCGCAACCCGGTGCGGACGGCCGCACCGGCCAGGAGCAGCAGTCCGACGCCCGCCCAGACGACGAGGCAGACGACGCCGGAGGCGATGCCACGGCCGTCGAAGTACTGGACGCCGCGCAGCACCGACAGGCCGCCGCCATGGGGGAAGTACGGGGTCAGCGCGGCATAGAAATCGTTGAGCAACGGCCGGCCCACCGGCCCGCCCGCGCTGGGGTTGCCGAGAACCGTCAGCGTCAACGTGAGCACGATGGAGGCCAGCGTTCCGAACCGCGCCGCGACGCCCGTGCAGGCCAGGCAGATCGCCGTCGTGTAGCCCCAGAGCACGGCGAACAGCGGCACGGGATGGCCGGCGAGCGCGCCGTACACCCCGTCCACGAACACCGTGGCCGCCAGGCTGAGCAGGCCGGTGAAGAACATCAGGAATCCGACCCGCATCCCCATGTGCCGGAGATTGCGAACGGTTCCCAGGACCCGGCCCAGCACTGTGGCCCCAAGCGCGCTCCCGATCGCCAGGAAGACGATGGCATAGAACTCGATCGTTCCGCTGGGATTACTCGACGCGGTCGGGGCCAGGTCCGTGACGGTCAGCTTTGTCCCGCTCGCGGCGGCGAACCGCTCGCCCACCTGGACCAGTGCCGTCTGGACGGAGCGCGCGGCCCCGCTCGCGACCAGCAAGGTGGCCGAGTCCGCCCCGGTGAAGACCAACGCTCCGTACACGGAACGGTGCTCGACCGCCCGCCGCGCCGCGGCCAGATCGTCAACCTGGCGTACGTCCAGTGCGGGCGACGCGTCGAGCTGATCGGCGACCGCCTGCGGTGCCGCCACCGCAAAGCTGATGTCGTGCGGGGAGACCTTCCCGAAGGCACTCGCGTAGCTGCACATCAGAATCATGACGACGGCGATCAGGGCGACGGAGGCGATGAGGCCGTTGCGCAACGGCTCGAGAGAACCCGGGCCCTCCTCCTGCAACGGGCCGCCGGCAATGGTCTCGGCGGCGTCATGAGGCTGCGCCGACGCCGGCGACGGCATCCCCTCGAGTACCTCGCGCTGTCCGTCAACCATGCAATCCCATCCCATCCATTTGTCGAAAATCACAATCGGTGCGACCGTAGGCACCGAACAGTCACGACCCTATTCCGTCATCGGGGCGCTCCGCAGATCCCGGAGAAGTCGGATCGCGGTGGACTCCGATGTCACGGCGCCCGGCTACCGGTTCTTCCGGGCGCGGCAGGTCAGGCGTGTAGCGACAGGTCAGGCGTGTAGCGGCAGGTCCACGGTCACGGCGGTCGGACCGCCGGGTGGGCTGGTGACGGCGAGCCAGCCGTCCACGGTGTGGACCCGTTCCACCAGGCCGACGAGCCCCCCGCCGCCCCCGGGGTCGATGCGCGCCCCGCCGGCACCATTGTCGCCGACGACGACGCGCACCCGCCTGGCCCGCCCGATGATGCTGACGTGCGCCTCGCCGGCGCGGCTGTGCCTGGCGGCGTTGGCCAGCAGCTCGGCGACGCAGAAGTAGGCGATCGTCTCGATCGCCGCCGACGGGCGGTCCGGCAGGTCGATCCGTACCCGCACCGGCAGGGCACTGCCGGCGGTGAGGCTCGCAAGCGCGGCCTCAAGGCCCCGGTCGAGGATCGGCGGGTGGATCCCGCGGGCGAGGTTGCGCAGCTCGACGAGGGCTTCCTTGACGTCGCGGTGGGCCGCGTCGACCAGCGTGCGGGTGGCGTCCAGATCGACGGCGTCGCCGTCGGTAGCGAGGTGCTCGCGGGCGATACCGAGGTTCATCGCCATCGCCACCAGCCGGGCCTGCGCCCCGTCGTGCAGGTCGCGTTCGATGCGGCGCAGCGCCGCGGCCGAGTCGTCCACGGCGGCGGCGCGGGTGCGTTCCAGGTTGCGCAGCCGCTGCGTGGTGAGGGATCGCCGGGTCGGGCCGAGCAGGCCGCGGATCAGCAGCACGTCCAGGTGCACCAGCCCGCGCACCGACCAGCGGGCGACGGGCAGCAGGAACAGCCCGGTCACGGTCACCGCGGCGATGAGGGGGGCGGTGTCGAGGAAGAAGTCCGTGCCGAACGAGGCGCCGCGGTGCCCATGGCCGTCGCCGTCGCGCTGCAAGGGCAGGAACGGCCGCCAGAGCGCATAGCTGGCCGCGCCGAGCGCGGAGCTCCACAGCGTGATCGAGATGATCCCGCTGGCCAGTGACAGCGGGAACTTCAGCAGCAGGTAGGGAAGGGCCCGCCAGCCGACCGTGTCGCCGAGCCCCGCCCGAATCCAGCCGGATGCGCCGGGGCGGCGTGGCCGGAACGGACGGGGCGCGGGAACGCCCGCGCCGAGTAGTCGGACGGCCAGGCGCCGGCTCGCCTCGCCGAGCCGGCGGGCGCCGACGAGCAGGGCAGCCAGCAGCGGCAGACCCACGATGGTGGCGGCGAAGCTGGCGCCGACGGAGATCGCGGCGACGGCGTAGACGAAGCCGAGGATGCCCAGCGGCAGACCGGCCAGGGCGTAGGCGAATTCCCGGTGCACCCGCCGGCGCGGCGGGCGCCCGCCGGGCGGGAGGGTTGTCATGGTCATCGGCGCCTTCGGGAGCAGTGTGTCGCGGGCCGGTCGCCCGGGAACACGGTTTCCGCGGGACACCCG
>NZ_JANEZT010000029.1 GCF_025403405.1 Frankia tisae | reverse complement strand
ACGATGAGCAGGCCCAGCGTGGCGACGACCCGGTTGAGCGGCGCGGCATGGCGCATCGGCCGCAGCACGGCCGCGTGGAACAGCAGGGCGACCGCCCCGGTGAGCACGACGCCGCAGACGGCGGCGAGGCGGCCGGCGAGGTCGTCCCGGGCGGCGGGGGGCAGGGGATCGAGGTCGGCGGCGAAGACCGCCTCGATCCACTCCCGGTGAGCCCGCCGGCCGGCATCGGCACTCTCCTTCAGCGCCGGGGAGGCGTCCTGCTGGTGCAGAGTGCGCTCGGTGATCCGTCCCCACTGCTCGTAGTGCCGGGCCAGCCGGTCGGTCACCCCGACCAGGTCGTCGCCGGCCGGGCGGGCGTCACCCGGGTCGCCGCGGGTGGCGGCGACCTGCGGCACGATCCAGCCATTGACGGCCCGCACGAGGCCGTCCTTGGTCCCGACGCGGCGGATGACGGTCTGCAGGCCGACGCCGGCCCGCTCGGCGACCGCCGGCAAGGTGATGTGCTCGCATGAACGTTCGACGAAGAGCTCGGTGGCCGCGCGCAGGATCCGCTCGGTGTTCGCGTCGGTGGTCTCGGCCCGCCGGCGCTGCCGGTACGCTCGGCTCGGCTCCATATTCACGGTATGAACCATACTACTAAATTCGCCGCCCAGGGGTGTCGTATGCACGTCAGAGGTGGTGGAACGGAAGTGGTGGAGTGCGGAAGGTTCCCGGTTGTGTGCGCGCCCACTATGAGCCGCATCACATCTACCGTTGACGTGAGATGGAGACGCTAGCCTTCCTGCCGTGACGACTTCCGACACCACCGCCGGCACCTCGCCGCCCGGGGCCGATGACGTCCCGACCGTGTCCGGTTCGGACAACTACAAGTGGATCGCCCTGTCGAACACGACCATCGGCGTCCTGATGGCGACGATCAACAGCTCGATCCTGATCATCGCGCTCCCGGACATCTTCCGGGGCATCAAGGTCGACCCGCTCGCCCCGGGGAACACCTCGTACTTCCTGTGGACCCTGATGGGGTTCATGCTGGTCACGTCGGTGCTCGTGGTGAGTCTCGGCCGGGTCGGCGACATGTTCGGCCGGGTGCGGATGTACAACCTCGGCTTCGCGGTCTTCACCGTGTTCTCGATCCTGCTGGCCGTCACCTGGATGCACGGCACGACCGCCGCATTGTGGATCATCATCATGCGGGTCGGGCAGGGCATCGGCGGCGCGTTCCTGTTCGCCAACTCCAGCGCGATCATCGCCGACGCGTTCCCGGAGAACGAGCGTGGACTGGCGCTGGGCATCAACGGTGTCGCGGCCATCGCCGGGTCGTTCCTCGGCCTGCTGGTGGGCGGCCTGCTCGCCCCGGTCGAGTGGCACCTGGTGTTCCTGGTGTCGGTGCCGTTCGGGATCTTCGGGACGGTCTGGGCCTACCTGAAGCTGCGCGACAACGGGGTGCGCACCCAGGCCCGGATCGACTGGGCCGGCAACATCACCTTCGCCATCGGGCTCATCGCGATCCTGACCGGCATCATCTACGGCCTGCAGCCCTACGGCGGCCACACGATGGGCTGGACCAAGCCGTTCGTGCTGATCTGCATGTTCGGCGGGCTCGCCGTGCTGATCGGGTTCGTCGCGATCGAGCTGCGCTCGTCGGACCCGATGTTCAAGCTGGAGCTGTTCAGTAACCGGGCCTTCACCATGGGCAGCCTGGCCGCGCTGCTCGCCGCGCTCGCCCGCGGCGGCCTCCAGTTCATGATCATCATCTGGCTGCAGGGGATCTGGCTGCCGCTGCACGGCTACAGCTTCGAGCGGACGCCGCTGTGGGCCGGCATCTACATGATCCCGCTCACCGTCGGCTTCCTGCTCTCCGGGCCGGTGGCCGGCCGGCTCGCCGACCGCTACGGCGCGCGCCCGTTCGCCACCATCGGACTGGTCATGACGGCCATCGCGTTCCTGCTGTTCAACGTGATCCCGATCGACTTCAACTACGTGGCGTTCGCGGCCATCCTGCTGCTGATGGGCCTGTCCATGGGCCTGTTCGCCGCGCCGAACACCACCGCCGTGATGAACACGCTGCCGCCGAACCAGCGCGGCGCCGGCGCCGGGATGCTCAACACGTTCCAGAACTCGGCCAGCGTGCTGTCCATCGGCGTGTTCTTCACCGTCATCGTGCTGGGCCTGGCCTCCAGCCTGCCGGACGCGATGTTCTCCGGCCTCACCGCCCAGGGCGTCGACCCGTCGAAGGCCCACGAGCTGGCGAACCTGCCGCCGATCGGCAGCCTGTTCTCCGCGTTCCTCGGCATCAACCCGACCGAGCAGCTCCTCGGCCCGGGCACGCTGAACTCCCTCGACCCGGGCAAGGCCCACTTCCTCACCGGGCACACGTTCTTCCCGAACCTCATCGCCGGTCCGTTCGGCGACGGCCTGCACCTCGCCTTCTACTTCGCCGCCATCGCCTGCGCGCTCGGCGCGGTGCTGTCCTGGCTGCGTGGCAAGGACAGCCCGCACGCGCGCCGCACGCTGCGCGAGGACGCCGGCGAGGGCCTGGCCGGCGCCGGCGACATCGCGGCTATGGAGGACGGCGCGGGCAGCACCTTGGCCGCTGAAGGATAGGGCCGCCGAAGGATAGGGCTACCGAACAATAGGCCCGTCGAACGGTACGCTCGCCGAGCGACGGCCCCCGACAGCGTCTTCTGGCTATGGCCCCTGACCGGGAACAACCAGCCTCCGAGAGGTCCTGAAACCCGATGGGCGACACCGGCGATGACGAGGAAACGCCGGCCGGCCGGGCCGAACGGCCCGGCCGGGCCCTGGCATCCGACGGCGCCGCACCGACCGACGGCGCCGCGCCGACCGGTGGGAACGTGAGAAACAATCGCAGGATGCGTGGCGAGGACGGGACGCAGAAGGCGGAGCGCGAGCTGTGCGGCATCGGTCAGGCCGCGCAGAAGCTCGGGGTTTCGGTGCGCTCCCTGCGGTATTACCAGGAAGTGGGGCTGATCACCCCGTCCGGGAGGACCTCCGGCGGGAACCGGCTCTACGCCGACTCCGATCTCGCCCGGGTACGCCGGATCCGGGAGCTGCAGACCCTGCTCGGTTTCAACCTGGATGAGATCCGCACCATCCTCGTCTACGAGGACCGGCTCGCCCAGGTCCGGGTGGAGTTCCACGCCGCCTCCGACGACGGCGACCGGCTGCGGTTGCTGTCCGAGGGCGAGACCGCGTATCGCAAGCTCCGGGCCGAGATCGACGAGAAGATCAGCCGGCTGGCCGCCTTCCGCGACGAGATCGATGAGCGGCTCGAACGGATGAACCGGTTCCGCGACGGCGCCGTCGCCCGATCCTCCTGACCCGGCAGTCAAAGCCGGCGGTCAGGCCGGCGGTCCGCGGCGCAGCCGGCTGGCGGGGCGGGGCAACTCGGCGACCAGCAGGGCGACGTCGTCGTTCAGCGTCGACCGGGTCCAGGCCCGCAGCCGGTCGACCAGGTCGGCGACGGCCTCCTCCAGGGTGCCGCGGGACAGGGCTGCCTGCGCCGCGGGCAGCAGCGGGAAGAACCGGCCGGTCGCCGGGTCGCGGGCCTCGGTGATGCCGTCGGTGTAGAGCAGCAGGCGGTCACCGGGCCGCAGCGTGACCTCGACGGTGTTCCCGGCCGTGTCCTTGGTGTCGGCGAGCAGGCCCAACGGCGGCAGACGGGTCGCCACGCCGAGCAGGCTCGCCCGACCCTCGCGGACCAGCACCGGATCTGGGTGGCCCGCGTTGGCCAGCCACAGCCGCCGGCCGTCGACCTGCCCGACCACCGCGGTGACGAAGTCGTCGAGCCCGCAGACCTCGGCGACCTCGGCGTCGAGGCCCGCCAGCACCGTGGGCAGATCCTCCGCCTGCCGCCCGACGAAGCGGAAGCAGCCGAGCACCCGGCTGGCGATGCGTACCGCGTCGAGGCCCTTGCCGCGGACATCACCGACGAGCAGGCGGGTGCCCCAGGCGGTGTCGACGACTTCGTACAGGTCCCCGCCGATCCTCGCCTCGGCCGCGGCGCTCTCGTAGCGCACCGCGAAGCGCAGGCCCCCGGACGAGCTCGGCACCGCGGCGAGGATCGACTGCTGGGCCACCTCCGCCACCCGGGTGACGTTCTGCAGCTTCGTCTCCCGCCGGGTGTTGTACCGGCTGACCAGCACCGCCAGCACGCCGCCGACGGCGACCCCGCCGAGGCGCACCGCCTGGGCGGTCGGGCCGCCATCGCTCTGACCGAACAGATGATCGAATATGCCGAGCATGACTCCCACGCCGACCGCCAGCACCCCGTACAGCGCGGTCAGCCGGGGGCCACCGAACGTGGCGGCAAGCATCGGGCTGAGCACCGCCAGCTCCAGGACGGTCCACTCCCGGTTGCTCAGTTCCAACGCGGCAACCCCGGCCAACATGAGCAGGGGCAGCAGCGCGGTGAACCAACGCCCCGGCCAGGAGGATAGTGCCGTCAACGCGGGGCACCGCCGAGCCCGAGAACGGGCTGCCTCCGACCTGGGCCGGACCGGTGAGGGGGCCACTCGTCGCGGTCGAGCCTCATGCTGCCTCAAATACCCCCTCACCGTGGGGCCGAAGCAGAATCCCAGCTCAGCCGGGGTGAACTCGGTGAGCGGGAGCGATCAGGGCTGGCCGGGGCGCAACGCGATGAACAGTCCCTCGGCGTCGACGGTGAGGTCGCCCTCGGGGTCGCGGATCGTCCCGACCACGAAGCGCTTGCGACCCTCCACCCGGTCGACGTGAGCCTCGACGAGCAGCTCGGGGCCGATCGGCGTGATCTTGCGATAGTTGACGTGCAGGTAGGCGGTACGAGAGGTGCCCCGCCCACCGGCGTTCGCCAGCCGGCCCAGCACGTCGTCGAAGAACAGCGGGATGCTGCCGCCGTGCGCGGCGCCGTTGCCACCCAGGTAGTAGCGTCCGAGTACCAGCCGGCCCCGCACGTGCTCGGTGCTGCTCTCGTCGACGTGGAGAGCCGGTGCGAGCGCCTGGGCGTGGCCAGGCTCGGTGAGCAGGTAGCCGGCGAGCTGCTCGGACTCGCTCACGGTGAACGGGGCGAGCAGCCGGGTCACCTCCTCCAGCCCCTCCCGGGCCTTGCGGGCGACGTCCTCGGGCGGGCTGGCGCCGGTGATCGTGTCCTGGGCCGCGCGCAGCGCCTCGATGAGGTCGACGAACTCGCGGTGCTCCGCGGCCGACTTCTCGGCGCTGCCGGCGTCTCTCCCGTCTGCCACCGTGTTCCTCCCGTTGTCGGGCCGCGCGCCCCGCGGCACGACCTTCCGTTCCACCTTTGCCTGCCTGGACGCCCGATGCCCGCACTCGGGGCGAGATGTCCGGCACAGCACGGCTGCGGGAGCCTGGCCGGTCACGGCGGTCACGGCGGTCATGCCGATCCGGAGCCTGGGCGACCCTCCGGTAGCGCGGGCGGGTGCTCGGAGTGGTGCCCGGTCTCGGAGTGGTGCTCGGTGAGGTGCTCGGCGGCGTACCGCTCGGCCCAGCTCGCCCACTCGGCGAGCGCCTCGAACAGGCGGATGCCGGCCTCCGCGGCGATGCGTAGTGACCGAGTTTGCTCGCTTGTGCCGAACTCACCGCGGTCCTTGGCCCCGGCGTACGTGCGCATCGCCGCGGCCGTGCCGCTGTAGTACTGCCGTTCCCGCTCCAGGTGGGCGGCGAGGTCCGCCGGCTCCATCAGCCAGAAGAAGACCGACCGCAGCAGCGGTTCCATCCGCAGCGTGTGGTCGACCTCATCGTCGGTGAGCCAGCGGCGTACCTCGGCTAGCCCCGCGCCGGTGATGCGGTAGGCCTTGCGCTGGCGGGGCCCGTGGCTGTCCACCTCGATCAATCCGGCTTCGGCGAGGCGGCCGAGCTCCGCGTAGATCTGCGGGTGCCGGGCCGGCCACACCTGGCCGAGCAGCTCTGCGAACCGTCTGGTCAGGTCGTACCCGCTGGCCGGGCCCTCGGCCAGCAGGCCGAGCAGGCCGTGCCGCAGTGACATCGCCGCCGCCTCACCTCTCTGCCGGCCGGTCGCACCCCGGCGGACCGGGTCCCTGGTTCCGCCCGATGGGCGGGGCCTGTTGACACGTGCGATCCCTCACCTACAAACTAGACATGTCAATCTGTACATGTTGTTGATGACAGGTCTGGAGAAACACATGTCAGGAGGATCCGTGGAATCGCCCGATCATGAGCGGGCGGTTCTGGTCACGGGCGCGGCTGGCGGGATCGGGAGCGCGACCTGCCGCGCGCTCGCCGGTCGCGGCCTGCGTGTCTACGCCGGTGTTCGACGGGCGCGGGGAGACCTCGACGCCATCGCCGGCGTGCAGACGGTCCCGCTCGACGTCACCGACCCCGACAGCGTCAGCGACGCCGCCCAGGCCATCGCCGCCGACCGGTGCGGCACAGGCCTGCACGCGGTGATCAACAATGCCGGGGTCATCGTGACCGGGCCGCTGGAACTCCTCGCGCCGGAGCAGCTGCACCGCCAGTTCGCGGTCAACCTCTACGGGCCGGTCCTGGTCACCCAGGCATTTCTGCCGATGCTGCGCCAGGGCGGCGGGCGTCTGATCAACATCAGCGCACCCACGGCACGGGTCGCGGTCGCCCACGCCGGGGCCGTTTCGGCGAGCAAGGCAGCGTTGGAGTCGCTGTCCGCGGCAGCCCGGGTCGAGCTGGCGCCCTGGGGGGTCCCGGTAGTTATCGTCGAGCCGGGCGCGATGGACACACCGATTTTCGCGACGGCGGCCGCGGCGGCCGCCGTCGCCATGGCCGACAACGACCCGGACCGGGTCGCGCTGTACCGTCCGCAGCTCGACGCGGTGGCCGGCGCCCTCGCGCGCCAGCGCAACGCCCCCGCCGAGACCGCCGCTCGGGTCATCGTGCGCGCGACGCTGGCCCGCCGTCCCAGGCCGCATTACTCGGCCGGTAGGGACGCCCAGCTCGTCGGCGTTCTCGCCCATCTGCCGGCCCGCACTCGCGACCGGCTCATCGTTCGCATGCTCGGGCTTCAGGGGCTGCGCACGGCGGCGGGTGCCTGACGCCCGGCCAGGCCCTTTGGGGTTCCGCCGGAGTGGGCCCGTTCCATGGTGACGCGACGTTGGAGAGTCGCTTGTGCCACGCCGCACAGCTGGTGGCCACCTCGGGCCGCTGGTGACAACCCGGCGCTCGACAGGCTACGGGCGCTCGCCGTCCTCGCGGTGCTCGGCTTTCACCCGGATGCCCTGTCCGGCGGGTGTCTCGGCGTCGACGTGTTCCTCGTACTCGGCGGGTTTCTGATCACCGGTCTGCTGCTGGCTGAACGGGACCGCCCCGGCACCGTCCCTCGGGCCACTTCTACGCGCGGCGTGCCTCGCGCGGCGGCGGCGGCCGAAGTGGGCGGCGAGCCCCCCACGGTCCCGCCCGACGTAGCCCCGGCCGGGCCATCCTCGCTCCCGGGCCGGTGGCCTAGTGCAGCGCCGGCTCCGCTCCCTTGCAACGGAGAGTGACGTATGAGCGGCTGCACTCGATGAGTCCGAATCGACCCCCGGCACGGTCGCAGGCGCGGCCGCGCCGGGGTGCGCCGATCCGCGGGGTGCGCCGATTTACTTGGGCGCCATCCGGATCGCGCCGTCGAGGCGGATCGTCTCGCCGTTGAGCATCGGGTTGGCGATGATCTGGGTGGCGAGCAGGCCGTACTCGTCGGGGGAGCCCAGCCGGGAGGGGTGCGGCACCTGCTGGCCGAGGGAGATGCGGGCCGGCTCCGGCAGGGAGGCGAGCAGCGGAGTGTCGAACAGGCCGGGGGCGATGGTGACCACGCGGATCTTCAGGTTGGCCAGGTCGCGGGCGATGGGCAGGGTCATGCCGACGATGCCGCCCTTGGAGGCGGAGTAGGCCGCCTGGCCGATCTGACCCTCGAACGCCGCCACTGACGCGGTGTTGATGATGACGCCGCGCTCGCCCTCGGTCTCCTCGGCCTTGCTGATCCGCTCCGCCGCGAGCCGGATGACGTTGAACGAGCCGATCAGGTTCACCCGGATGACCCGCTCGAAGATCTCCAGGGGGAACGGCCCCTCCTTGCCCAGTGTCTTGGCGGCGTTGCCGATGCCCGCGCAGTTGACGGCGATCCGCAGCGGGCCGAGTTCGGCAGCAGTGTCCAGCGCAGCGGTGACGTCCGCGGGGGAGGTGACGTCGCCCGGGCTGAAGCGCACGGCGCTGCCGAACTTCTCCGCGACCGCGGCGCCGTTGGAGCTCGGGAGGTCGAGCAGGACGACGCTCGCGCCGGCGTCGACGAGCCGGGTGGCGGTGGCGAGGCCGAGGCCGGACGCCCCGCCGGTCACCACTGCGACTGAATCCGCGATCTGCACGTGAGTTCCTCTCGGAAGGACGGTGGCCCGGGGCCGGCCAGGCCAGCTGGTGCGGCGGCCCGATCGTCGGCAGGTGGGGCCCGCGACGAATGGATCGCCTAAAAGTGTAAACAGTTGACTGTATTGTCTCGGCCGCTGCCGCCCCGGAGGGTGGGCAGATGGGCCGGAATTCGGGTTCTGATAGTTAACTTAGTGCTCTAATGGTGAGGTGTGCACCGTGGTCATCGAAACAGTGCGGAACGCTGCGGCGGATCACTGCGTGGCTGCGGTGGCACCCGCCGGTACGCCGTCCCGGACGGGCCGCGCGGGCTGGCGAACGAACCGTCGACCACCTGACGTACGGTCCCACATCGCCCCGTTCGGTGCCGCTGTCGGGCGAACAGCTCCGGGACCCGCCGCCATCCGACCAGCGAGAGGCTTGTGATCGAGACATGGCACACCGCACCCTCGACGACACCACGACCGGCACGTTCCCTCTGGCCGGCCACACCGTGCGCCGCCTCGGCTTCGGCGCGATGCGGATTTCCGGCGCGCGCAACGCCGAGGGGGTCCGCGACCGCGCGGAGGCCGTCGCGCTCACACGCCGGGTGTACGAGCGCGGCGTCAACCTGATCGACACCGCGAACATCTACGGCTACGGCGAATCCGAGGAGATCATCGCCGAGGCGCTGCACCCGTATCCCGACGACCTGCTCATCACCACGAAGGCGGGCTTCCGGCCCGGGAAGGTCGCTGCGGGGGCGACCAGCCTGCCGCCGCTGGGCCGCCCCGAGCACATCCGGACCGAGTGCGAGGCGAGCCTGCGCCGGCTGCGGGTCGAGGCCATCGATCTCTACCAGGTGCACGTCCCCGACCCGCAGGTGCCCTACGAGGACACCGTGGGCGCGTTCGTCGATCTCCAGCGAGAGGGCAAGGTCCGTCACATCGGGGTGTCGAACGTGACGCCCGCGCAGCTCGCCCTGGCCCGTTCGCTCGCCGACGTGGTCAGCGTGCAAAACCGCTACAACGCCGGGGACCGGGCGGCGGAGGCGGTGCTGGCCGTCTGCGAGCGCGACGGGCTCGCGTTCCTGCCGTGGGCGCCGGTGCTGGTCGGCGAGCGTCTCGGCGCGGTGCTCGACACCATCGCCGCCGCGCACGACGCGAACGCGGCGCAGGTCGCGCTCGCCTGGCTGCTGCGTCGCTCGCCGGCACTGCTGCCGATCCCCGGCACGTCGAAGACCCGCCATCTCGACCAGAACGTCGACGCCGCCTGGGTGGCGCTCACCGACGACGAGGTTGCCGCCATCGGCACCGCGACCTCCGCCGGCGTCGCGACCTCCGCCGGCCACTCCGCCTCTGCCGGTGCCGGCGGCCCCGCGGGTGGCTGGGGCCGGTGAGTCTCCCGGCGGCGAACCTGCTCAAGGCCGTTGTCGGCGGCGCCGCGCGCGGCGGCGCCGCCGATTCGATCTGATCCGCCCAGGACGCCCGCGGCGCCCGGCGGTGCGGTTCCTACTGGTGGGCGCGCGGGTTGGGCGCGAGCTGCCCGCGGGCGAGCTGCCCGAGGAAATCGGTGTTGTCGTAGAAGTGCTGAGTTTCGGTGAGACGGAGGTCGTCGGTCACGTGGGCCACCGTCACGCCGTACATCTCAATACGCTCGCCGGTTGGCTCGACTCCCTTGTAGGGGCCGCTGAAGGTGCCCCAGTGCCGCCACTTGAAAGCGATCACGGGCGGCGGCGAGTAGACCTCCAGGACCTCCCAGAAGAAACCGCTGGGGAATGCCTCGTGGAACACGTCGTGCGACGACTCGAAGGACTCGTCGTTGGCCGAGTAGTACGGGTTCTCCCCGATCAGGACGTTGTAGCTGCCCCGCTCGGCCAACTCGGCACTGCCTACCTTCGGGCCGCCATTGACGCTGACCCTGACCTTGTCAGCGACCATGCTGACCCATTCGGAGGGGTTCTTCTTGTGTGACAGCTCCATCTCGAAGACCTGCACGACCCGCTCCACGATGTCCGCGAGCGAACCGGGCTCGTGGTGCACGGAGCGTTCCGCCGGCATGTTCTGGTGGGACAGGTGGTAGTCCGGTGGCTCTCCATCACGCCATGTCACGCCTTGCGATGCTGCGATCACCGCATCTCGACCCTGTACGTGTAGCGGCTGAGCTGCCGCGGCGTTGTCGGTCACGCCGTCTTCCTCCGATTGTCGGAAACCGCGAAATATGGGGTCCGTGGCCGCGCGGACGTCTCGCGGGCCACCTTGAGGAGAGAATGCGGCCGGAAATCGTCCCCCGGCCCGAGCGTCGATGACTGATCGACATGAACATCCTACATTTTGTGGCCAGTGGCCGGTGATAGGGACGAAAGTCCGCCCGGGATAGCTACCTGCGGTAATCGACAGGCGGGCTAGGATCTCCTGCTCCGCGGTACGGCTCGCGGCAGTCCGGCCGGAATCTCGGCGTATTCCCTGCTCAGGCGGCCACGCCGGCACCCGGGGGTGGCGCGCAGGCCGCGCTGGCGGCGTCTGGAGCGTGCCGACGCACAATCCGATGGACACCGCGCGTGTCGAGGGTCGCCCGCGATGGCACCCTCGTCCTAGGCACGAATCAGGTAATGCGGTAGTGGCGGCCCGTGTCGCGGCGGGCTGGCTGGCCCGCCATCGGGAGGCGGCCTGGCCTGTCGGGGGCGGGTCGATCGGCCCGCCGGCGGCGTCGCGTAGATCCCGGTCGGAGGCACCCTATGAAACCGTCCGGGTGCTGTCCGTATCGGAAGGCCCGCTTGCCGGTCGGCGTGCGTGTCGTGCCGTGCTCCGGCATCTTCAAAGAATACTTTGTTAACTACGTCAGTCGTTCATCTGCCTGGCCCTGGCGGCATGATGAAACGGGCGCGGCGGTCGTCGGCAGGCCCCGCCATCAGGAGGAGAGCGGATGAAGATCGACGCAAACCTGTCGGACGACCTCGCGGCGACGCCGGCGGGCGCGGCGCGCATCGAGAAGGAGGGCTACGCCGGCATCTGGGTGGGGGAGACCCGCCACGACCCATTCCTGCAGACGCTGCAGGCGACCAACGCGACCTCGACCGCGAGCGTCGGCACGTCGATCGCGATCGCCTTCGCGCGGACCCCGATGACGCTGGCCTACCTCGGCTATGACCTGGCCCAGTACAGCGAGGGCCGGTTCATCCTGGGCCTGGGCTCGCAGATCAAGCCGCACATCGAGAAGCGGTTCTCGATGACCTGGTCGCACCCGGCCGCCCGGATGCGCGAGCTGGTCCTGGCCACCCGGGCGATCTGGGACGCCTGGCAGAACGGCACCAAGCTCGCCTTCCGCGGCGACTTCTACACCCACACCCTCATGACGCCGTTCTTCGCACCGTCGCCGCACCCCTACGGCCCGCCGCCGGTGTACCTCGCCGGCGTCGGCGAGGGCATGACCGAGGTCGCCGGCGAGGTGGCCGACGGCTTCTTCGTCCACCCGTTCAGCACGAAGAAGTATCTGGAGGAGGTCACCCTCCCGGCGCTGCTGCGCGGGCGGGCCAAGGTCGGCAAGGTCGATCTGGACGGCTTCGCGATCGCCGGGCCGTCGTTCGTGACGGTCGGGCGCACCGAGGAGGAGCTGGCGGCGGCGGTCTTCGGGACCAAGAAGCAGATCGCCTTCTACGCCTCCACCCCGGCCTACAAGGCCGTCCTCGACGTGCACGGCTGGGGCGACCTGCAGCCGGAGCTGACCAACCTGTCCAAGCGCGGCGAGTGGGACGGCATGGCCGACCTCATCACCGACGAGATCATGCACACCTTCTCGGTCGTCGGCACGCCGGAGGAGGTCGGCAAGGGCCTCATCGCGAAGATCAGCGGCATCTACACCCGGACGGCCTTCTACGACACCTGGAAGGCCGACCCGGCGATCTGGCCGCTGCTGCTCGACGCCGCACGGTGAGCCGCCCCGCCGCAACCGCCCGTCCCGCCGCAGCGGACCGTCCCGCCGAGGCGGGCCCGAGCCCCGACCCGGCGGCCGTCGCCTCCTTCGACCTGCACGGCCGGGTCTCGCTCGTCACCGGGGGCAACGGCGGGATCGGCCTCGGCATCGCCGAAGCGCTGGCCGCCGCCGGGGCGGACGTCGTCATCCTCGGCACGAACGAGCGCAAGAACGCCGCCGCGGAGCAGACCCTCGCCGCGCACGGCGGCAAGGTGCTCGCGCTGCGCTGCGACGTCGGCGACGAGGCGCAGGTCATCGACGCGTTCGAGCAGGCGGTCGGCGCGTTCGGGCGGATCGACTCCTGCTTCGCGAACGCCGGCATCGGCGGGGAGCCGATGCGCTTCACCGACCTGACTCTCGACCAGTGGCACCAGGTGCTGCGGATCAACCTGGACGGGGTGTTCCTCACCTTCCGCACCGCGGCCCGGCACCTGGTCGCCGCCGGCGCGGGAGGCAGCCTCGTCGCGGTGTCGAGCATCATCGGAACCAACCGGGGCTTCGCCCGGACCCAGGCGTACGGCACCGCGAAGGCGGCGCTGTCCGGCCTGGTCCGCAGCTGCGCGGTCGAGCTGAGCCGCGACGGCATCCGGGTCAACGCGATCCTGCCCGGCTACATCCGCACCGCGCTGGCCGACGACCTGCTCGACGACGAGAAGTTCGCCGCCCGCTCGCTGCCGCGGCTGCTCGGCCGGCGCTGGGGCACCCCCGCGGACCTGGGCGGCATCGCCGTCTACCTGGCCTCGGAGGCGTCCCGCTACCAGACCGGCGAGCAGATCGTCGTCGACGGCGGCTACATCCTGTCCTGACCTCACCCGGGCTCCCGATCCCACCCGCCCCCGTGGCACATCCCCGCCGCGGGGGCGGGTGGCCCGGGAGCGCGGCCGCCGGCGTCGACCACCTCACGGCAGGGTGGTCATGCCCCGCGCGCCACGCCCCCGAAGATTGTCGCCAACTTAGTACACTTAGTTTACTCTTGCTGGGGCCGGGCTCCGGGAGATCCAAGGGCTGGCCGTCGTCGAACCGCCGAGGAGCTGCGCTTCATGGATGAGAAGTCCGCCGTGGGCTACCGCTGCTTCGAGGTCGATGTCACCGGCCGGGTCGCCCAGCTCGTGCTCAACCGGCCGGCGGCGCTCAACACGCTGCTGCCGGAGTTCTGGCGGGAACTCCCCGATGCCGTCGGGCGGCTCAGCGACGCCGGCGACGTGCGGGCGCTGATCATCTCCTCGACCGGCCGGCACTTCTGCGCCGGGATGGACCTGGCCTCGTTCGAGCACACCGACCTGCTGCCCAGCGGCGACCCGGCGCGTGCCAACGCCGGCCGCAAGCGGCTCATCACCCGCATGCAGGACGCCTTCACCGCGCTGGAGCGGGCCCGGATGCCGGTCCTCGCGGCCGTGCAGGGCGGTTGCCTCGGCGGCGGCCTCGACCTGATCACCGCCTGCGACCTGCGGTACGCCACCGCCGACGCCTTCTTCGTCGTCCAGGAGACGAACATCGGCATCACCGCCGACCTGGGCACCCTGCAGCGCCTGCCGACCCTCATCCCGGCCGGAGTGGCCCGGGAGCTGGCCTACACCGGATGGCGCCTGCCGGCCGCGCGGGCTCGGGAGCTCGGCCTCGTCAACGAGGTGTTCGGCGACCACGACGCGCTGCTCGCGGGGGTTCGCGAGATCGCCGCCGAGATCGCCGAACGCAGCCCGCTGGCGGTGTGGGGCAGCAAGGAGAGCCTGCTCTACGCCCGCGACCACGACGTCGCCGCCGGGCTGGACCAGATCGCGACCTGGCAGACCGGGGCCTTCCAGGCCGAGGAGGTCGCCGAGGCGCTGCGCGGACGCGCGGGCGGCCACCCGCCCGACTACCCGGACCTGCCGGCGGTCCCGCCATTGTGACCGGCGCTCGGAATCCCACTGCTGCGAACGAGGAGCTGCGATGGTCGACGCCGATCCCGGCACCGATGATCTCCTGGTGGAGCGGGTGGACGGGGTCGCCGTCCTCACCCTGCACCGGCCGAAGGCGCGCAACGCGCTGACCGCCCGGCTGATCCGCGCCCTGCGGGCGGCGCTCGCCGCGGCGGACGCCGACGACGAGATCGCCGTCGTCGTCCTCACCGGCGCCGACCCGGCGTTCTGCGCCGGTCTCGACCTCGGCGAGGTGGCCGGCAGCGGCGAGAACCTGCGCCTGGCCCTGACCCGACCGGGCGACGGCGGCCTGCCGCCCGGGCTGCCCTGGAAGCCGACCGGCAAGCCGCTGATCGGCGCGATCAACGGCCCGGCGATCACCGGCGGCTTCGAGCTGGCGCTGCACTGCGACATCCTCATCGCCTCGGAGAAGGCGGCGTTCGCCGACACCCACACCCGGGTCGGCGTCCTGCCGAGCTGGGGAATGAGTGTCCTGCTTGCGCGGGCGATCGGCGAACGCCGGGCGCTGCGGATGAGCCTGTCCGGGGAGTTCCTCGACCCGGTGGCCGCCCGGGACGCGGGCCTGGTCAGCGAGGTCGTCGGGCACGACGACCTGCTGCCCGCCGCCCACCGCCTCGGCCAGCGCATCCGGGGGTCCGACCCGGCGACCCGGGCGGCCTTCCTCGCCTCCGTGCGGGCCATCGCGGCGCTGGGCACCGCCGACGCGTTGGCCGCCGAGTCGCGTGCTGCCGCGGCGTGGCTGGACCGCGGGTTCGACGCCGGCGGCGTCGCCGGCCGTCGCGCCGGCATCGTCGCCGGCAACCGGGGCCAGCTCGCCGACAGACCGGCCGCGAACGGCAGTCCCGCCGGGCCCGCTGCGTCCGGCTCGGTGGCTTCGGGGGACGCGGGATGACCGACGTCGACCCGCGGTTTCGTTCCCCCGAGGCCACCGTCGCCCAGCCCTGGGATCGCCTCGCCGCCGAGCTGGCCCGCCACGGGCTGCACCTGGACACCGACATCGCCCCCCGGCAGTTCGCCGGCGGCCTGGCGAACCTCAACTACCTGGTGTCCGTGGACGGCAGCCCGACCGTGCTGCGCCGCCCGCCGCCCGGGCCGTCGGCCGAGGGCGCCAACGACATGGCGCGCGAGTGGCGGGTGCTGTGCCGGCTCGGCGCGGGCTACCCACTCGCCCCGCGCGGGGTGCACTTCTGCACCGATCCCGCCGTCCTCGGCGCCCAGTTCCAGTTGCTGGAGTACCGCGACGGCGTCGCCGTCGGCGCCACCGTGCCGTCCGCGCTCGCCGCGGCCGCGCTGCCCGCGCCCCCCGCCCGGCCCGGCACGTCCAACGCCGGCACGTCCAACGCCGGCACGTCCAACGCCGGCACGTCCAACGCCGGCACGTCCAACGCCGGCACGTCCAACGCCGGCACGTCCAACGCCGGCACGGTCCCCGAGCGGCTGACCGCGATCCTGTTGGGGGCGATGGCCGCCCTGCATGCTCTGGATCCGGCGTCGGTCGGGCTCGGGGAGCTCGGCCGGCCCAAGGGGTTCCTCGGCCGGCAGGTGGAGGGCTGGGCGCGCCGGGCCGCCGCGGTGTACCCCGACGGCCTGCCGGCAGCAGCCGACGCGGTGATCGGCTGGTTGCGACACGCCGTCGCCGACGTGCCGGCGGGCGAGGTGCGGCTGATCCACTGCGATTTCAAGTTCGACAACATGCTCGTCGATCCGGTGACCCTGGCCTCGGTCGCCGTCCTCGACTGGGACATGACGACCCGCGGCGACCCCCTGTTCGACCTGGCGGTGCTGCTGTCCTACTGGATCGAGCCGGACGACCCGCCGGCCCTGCACGAGCTGCGCCAGGTGCCCTCGCTCGAACCCGGCTTCCCGCGCCGCGAGCAGGTCGCCGCGGCCTACTTCGCCGCGGCGGGCCGACCGCCGGCCGAGCTCGGCTTCCACCTGGCGCTGGCCCGGCTGCGGCTGGCGATCGCCTGGAGGCAGCTTTACCGGCGCTTCGCCGACGATCCGGTGGCCGGCCCGCGCTACGCCGCCTTCGCGCGGATCGCCGACGCCGTGCTCGGCTGGACGGCGGACCTGACCGGTTCCCGCACCTGACCGGCCCGGGTCCGGCCCCGCCGCACCCGGTATCGGAACCGTCCCGGCGCACCAGACCCATTCTGACGAGACCCCAGGGAAACATCATGATCGATTTCAGTCTGCCGCAGGAACTGGTGGATCTTCGGGAGCGGGTGCGGTCGTTCGTCGAGAACAAGATCGTGCCGTTCGAGCGCGATCCGCGGCTGACCGCGCACGGCCCCAACGACGATCTGCGCCAGGAACTTGTGGGCCTGGCGCGCAAGGCGGGTCTGCTGACCATCCAGGCGCCAAGGAGCTTCGGCGGCCGGGAGCTCACCCACGTCGAGCAGGCGGTGGTCTACGAGGCGGCGGGCTGGTCGACGCTCGGGCCGGTGGCGATGAACTGCGCCGCCCCGGACGAGGCGAACATGGCACTGCTGGCGAAGATCGCCGACTCGGAGCGGCAGGAGGAGTTCCTGCGGCCGGTCATCGAAGGCCGGGCGCGCTCGGTGTTCGCGATGACCGAGCCCGGCGGCGCAGGCTCCGACCCGAACCAGCTGCTCACCGAGGCCGTGCGCGACGGCAACGACTATGTGATCAACGGCCGCAAGTGGCTGATCACCGGGGCGAATGGCGCGCTGACCTGGATCATCATGGCCCGGGTGGCCCCCGGCGCCGACGGGCCGGGCGGCCCGACGCTGTTCCTCACCCGGGGCGACACCCCCGGCATCGAGGTGGAGCGGGTCATGAACACCATGGACCGCAACTACGTCGAGGGCCACGGCGTGGTGAACTTCCGCGACCTGCGGCTGCCCGCCTCCGCGCTGCTCGGCACGGTCGGCGACGCCTTCCGCTACGCCCAGCTCCGGCTCACCCCGGCTCGGCTGACGCACTGCATGCGCTGGCTGGGCGCGGCGGACCGGGCGCACAGCATCGCCGTCGAGCACGCCCGGACCCGCACGGCGTTCGGCCGGCCGATCGGGGAGCATCAGGGGGTGGGCTTCCAGCTCGCCGACAACGAGATCGCGCTGGACAACTGCCGGCTGGCGATCTGGCGCGCCTGCTGGCTGCTCGACCAGGGCGAGCAGGGCCGGCACGAGGCGTCGAAGGTCAAGTGCTACGTGTCCGAGGAGCTGTTCAAGGTCGCCGACCGCTGCGTGCAGGTCCTCGGCGGCATCGGGGTGACCGACGAGACCGTCGTCGAGATGATTTTTCGGGACATTCGGGCGTTCCGCCTGTACGACGGCCCGACCGAGGTGCACAAGCACGCCATCGCCCGGCGCCTCCTGCGGGCTCGGACCACCACCCCCGCCGTGCCGGCGCCGGCTGCCTCCGGCGTCCCCGTCGCCGGCTGAGCAGGCACCATGCAGGCTGGGACGGGATGATCCGTGCAGAGGACCTGTTTCATCCCGAAGCCGTGATCCATCCCGAAGCCGTGATCCACCCGCAAGTCGCGATCCACCTCGTCGGTGCGATCCACCCGAAGGAGCGATGATGCCCGACACCTCGACCCCCTCTCCCGCGGCTGCGTACGGCCCGTTGCACGGTGTGCGGGTCATCGAGCTGGCCGGCATCGGCCCGGCGCCGTTCGCGGCCACGCTGCTCACCGAGCTCGGCGCGGACGTCATCCGGGTGGACAAGCCGGCCACGGTGGGCACGCAGCCGGACTGGCTGACCCGCGGTCGCCGCTCCGTCGCCCTGGACCTGAAGAACCCCGACGACCACGCCGGCCTGCTGGAACTGCTCGACTCCGCGCACGTGTTCATCGAGGGCTACCGGCCGGGCGTCACCGAGCGGCTCGGCCTCGGCCCCGACGCGCTGCTCGCCCGCAACCCCGCGCTGGTCTACGGCCGGATGACCGGATGGGGCCAGGACGGCCCGTGGTCGCGCACCGCTGGCCACGACATCAACTATGTGGCGATCACTGGGGCGCTGGGCGCGATCGGCCGGGAGGACGGGCCGCCGCAGGTGCCGCTGAACCTGGTCGGCGACTTCGGCGGCGGGGCGCTCTACCTCGTCGTCGGCATCCTCGCCGCGCTGCACGAGGCGCGGGACTCCGGAAAGGGCCAGGTCGTCGACTGCGCGATCGTCGACGGGGTGGCGTCCCTGTCGGCGATGATGTGGTCGATGATCTCCCGTAAGGAGTGGGGCGAGCCGCGGGGCACGAACATGCTGGACACCGGCCGGCCCTGGTACGACGTCTACGAGACCTCCGACGGCGGCTGGTTCTCTGTCGGTCCCATCGAGGCGCAGTTCTACGCCAGGCTCGTGGAGCTGCTCGGCCTGCCGGAATGGGCGGACGCCCAGAATGACGCCAGCCGTTGGCCGCAGATGCGCGCCGCGTTCGCCACCGCGTTCGCCAGCCGCACCCGGGCGGAGTGGGAGCAGGTGTTCGACGGCACCGACGCCTGCGCCGCACCCGTCCTGAGCTGGTCGGAGGCCCGCGCGCACCCGCATCTGGCCGCCCGGGAGGTTTTTGTCGACCTGGGCGAGGAGGTGGCCCCGGCCCCGGCGCCGCGCTTCTCCCGCACGCCGGGGCGGGTCGCCGGCATGGGACCGGCTGTGGGCAGCTCCACCCTCGCGCAGGTGCGGGAGGCCTGGGGTCTGGCCACCGCGGACTGACCGGCGCGGCCGGTGTCGGGAAGGCCGGCGTCGGGAAGCAGGAGCGGATGGGTGATCCAGAAAGTATGGGGGAGTCGTGCAACCCGCAAGCGTGAACAATGCGAACAATGCGAACAGCGCGAACAGCGCGCAGCCGTCGGCAAAGCCGGCGGCCACTATTGTCGATCTACTGGAGTTGGAGGAGCTGGACCAGGACCTCTACCGGGCCCTGACGGTGTTCGAGGACCCATACTCCCTCTACGGTGGGCAGGTCGCCGCCCAGGCGCTTCTCGCCGCCGGGCGCACGGTGGCAGACGGGCGCGTCCCGCACTCGCTGCACGGCTACTACCTGCGCAGCGGAGACGCCTCCCGGCCGACGATCTTCCGGGTGGAACGGGACCGGGACGGCCGGTCGTTCTCCGCCCGCCGGGTCGTCGCCGTTCAGGGCGGCAAGGTCATCTTCAACATGTCGGCGTCGTTCCAGGTCCCGGAGGACAGCGACGATCATCAGGTCGACCCGATGCCCGACGCCGGCGACCCGACCACGGCCGAACAGCTGCGCTTTGGCCGGCTGTTCTCGATCGAGGGCCGGCTGCCGAAGCAGCCCTACGAGAACTCCGGGTGGCCCACCCGGGTGTGGGCGCGCAGCACCGTCGCGCTGCCCGACGACCGGCTGCTGCACGCCTGCGTCCTGACGTACCTGTCGGACACCTTCACCGGCCTCGCGGCGTTCCCCGGCGGCGCGGCCCTCTCGGGCGCGAGCCTCGACCACGCCGTCTGGTTCCACCGGCCGATCCGGATGGACGACTGGGTGCTGCTCGACCTGGTCCCCCGCTCGGCGGCGGGGGGACGCGGGCTGTACTCCGGCACGATCCACACCGCCGACGGGGTCCTCGGCGCGAGCCTGAGCCAGGAGGCGCTCTACCGCGTCCACCGCGAGTCCAGCCGGCCGAGGCCGATGCCCCCCACGCACTGAAGGGCGGTTCCGTGTACCTCAACGGCGAGCTGTATCTGCGGGACACCGAGGCGGAGGGCCGCACGGTGCTGGTGACCGAGCCCGCGTCGGGTGTGCGGGTGCTGACGATGAACCGGCCGGAGCGGCTTAACGCGCTGTCCGGGGAGCTGATCCGCGACCTGCACCAGGCCCTCGACGATGTGGCTGCCGACGAGGACTGCCGGGTCGTGGTCCTCACCGGCGCCGGGCGCGGGTTCTGCGCCGGCCTGGACCTGTACAGCGCGCCGGGGCGGCGGGCGGGCGAGGCCGACGCCTCACCGCAGGCCCGCCTGCACACCCAGCAGGCCATCGCCGCCCTCGTCCCCCGGCTGCGCAACCTCGCCCAGCCGGTGATCGCCGCGGTGAACGGGCCGGCGGCCGGCGGCGGGTTCGGCCTGGCGCTCGCCGCGGACATCCGAGTCGCCGCCACCTCCGCCCGGTTCAACGCCGCGTTCGTCCGCATCGGCCTGTCCGGCTGCGACATCGGGGTGAGCTGGCTGCTGCCCCGGCTGATCGGCGCCGGGCGGTCGCACGAGCTGCTGCTCACCGGCCGGCTCGTCGACGCCGCCGAGGCGGAGCGGCTCGGCCTGGTCAGCCGGGTCGTCCCCGACGGCGAGACCCTCGACGCCGCCCTGGAGATCGCCGCGCAGATCATGGCGAACAGCCCGATGGGCGTGTGGATGACCAAGGAGGTGGCCTGGAGCCAGCTCGAGGTCGGCAGCCTGCAGGCCGGCATCGACCTGGAGAACCGAACCCAGGTGATGACCGCCTTCACCCACGACCACACCGAGCAGATCTCGGCGTTCCGCGACAAGCGCGCACCGACATACACCAACACCTGAGTCCGCACCCGTTGAGTCCGCACCCGTTGAGTCCGCACCCGCTGAGCCCAGACGCGGTGAGTGCGCGCGGGCTCAGCGAGGCGGGAAGGCGTCGCGCAGGTGGTCGACGACGGCGGTGATCCGGGCGTCGCGTGCGGCCGTGGCGCGCGACCAGGCCAGGCCGAGCTGGAAGTCGATCTCCCCGGGGGCCAGCGGGACCAGGGCGAACACCGGGTCGGCGAACACCCGTCCGGCGGGCCCGGAGTTCACCGAGCCGGTCAGGGTGAGCTGGCGGGACCGGCGGATGGTGTTCGCGAGCAGCAGCAGGTCCTGCTCGCGCATGGTGACGACGTGCGCGTGACCGACCTGCTCCAACCGGTCGGTCAGCCGGCGCATGGCGACCGGCTGCAGCCGGGTGGGCGTCAGCAGGATCTCCCGGTCGCGCAGGTCGGCCAGGTGCAGGCAGGTCCGGGTCGCCAGCTCGTCGTCGGCGCGCATCGCGACGCGCAACCGGTAGGCGACCAGGGGTAGCACGTCCAGCGACGGATCGTCGACGGGCAGATGCACCAGGGCGAGGTCCAGCTCGCCGCGGTCCAGGGCCGGCAGCAGCTCGCTGGACGGGTTGTGGATCAGGTCGGCCAGACCACCGTCCAGGGCGTCCAGGGCGTCCAGGTCATCCAGGTCATCCGGGGCGTCCGGGGCATCCGAGGCGCGAGTCTGGCCCGGCGCACCGGCCAGGAACGCGCAGATGGTCGCGACCACTCGGTCGACGACGTGCGGCGGCGCGAAGTGGGTGGACCCCAGGCGCAGCGGCGCGAGCTGCCCGGCCGCCTGCCGGGCGGCGAAGCGCGCCTCCTCCAGACTGCGCAGCGCCGCCTCGATGCGCGGCAGCGCCGCCCGGCCCGCCTCGGTGAGCTCCAGCGAGTGATGACTCCGGACGAACAGCTCCACGCCCAGTTCGTGCTCCAGCGCGCGGATGCTGCGACTGACCGGCGACGGCGTCAGGTGCAGCCGCGTCGCCGCCCGGCCGACGTGGCCCTCCTCGGCGACGGTGACAAAGGCTCTGAGCTGTCCGATTTCCATGTCAGATCCACGTGACCATGCCGGTCGTCCGCTGTCAAAGCCGGCGGCCCGCCACGGCCGGGGTCAGTGGTCGAGGTAGAGCCAGCGGCGGCGGGTGGTGCCGGTCAGGACGCGGCCGAAGCGCAGGCCGGCGAAGTGCGGGGAGGCCACGGGGGTGCCGTCGGTTTCGATCTCCTCGATGAGGCGGGCGCGGGCGGCCTGGGCGGCGGGGCTGTCGGTGTCGAACAGCTCGATCTGTCCGGTGATCGGCGCGAGTTTCGACGCGGTGCGCCGGTCGGGTGCCGGCCCGTCGACGAAGTGGTGCCAGTCGGCGGCGTGGCAGCGGTAGGTGGCGTTCGGGAAGACCGGCTTGTCCTCCAGCGCGGTCCAACCGGTGCGGTCGCCGTGCAGGTGCGTGAGCAGCACATCGGTGACGTCAGCGGGCTGCACGCCGAGCGCGGTGAGGCTGTCGAGCAGGTGGCCGCCGTGGAAGCCGCGGGCGGAGAACGGGCCGAGGCCGGCATCGACGAGGACGGTCCGGTCGCCGGTGCGGATCAGGAACCCGTCGAGCGCCCTCTCGAACTCGCCCGCGGCGGTGAAGTGCTCGGCGTTGCAGTCCCAGTGCGCCTCGTCGCCGCCGGGCGGGGTGAGCACGTCGCGGGCTCGCACCCGGGCGTCGCCGTCCCACCCGGGCTGGTGGGCCCGACGCAGTTGGTGGCCAGGACGACCTCGTGGCGGCGGCCGGTGAGCCAGCGGCCGAGGATCTCCTCGGTGCGGCCGATGGTCTGCACCGTTCCGCCGAGCGGGTAGACGTCCGCGGTGTCAAGGAACGTGATGCCGCCGTCGGCGGCGCGGTCGGGCGGCTCGTGTCGGTGGGTCAGCCGCCGTTGGCGTTGGCGGTGGCGGTGACGTGGTCGCGCCAGGAGCGGCCGGGTTTCCAGCCGAACAGGGCGCGGGCCTTGGCGATGGAGATGCCGCCGGCGTCGGGGCGGTCCAGCTCCCGCAGCGGTGGGGCGTCCGCGCCGAACACCTCGGTGGTGAGTTCGGCGAGCGGGCGGCCGGCGATGTTGTCCGGCTGGGCGGCGTAGACGACCTCGTGGCCGGGGGTGTCGGCGGTCGCGGCCAGGGCGATCAGCTCGGCGAGGTCGTCGGCGTCGACGTAGGACCACTGGTTGAACGCGCCCCGGCGCGGGTTCGCGGCGACGCCGGCATGGACGGCCTCGTAGGCGTCGGGGGTGAGCACGAGGCTGGGGCGCACGGAGACGGCGGTGGCGTCGCTGCGGCGGACGAGGGCGTCGCAGATGTTCTCCCCGAGGGCCTTGGACAGGCCGTAGGCGTCCTGGGGGCGCAGCGGGTGGTTCTCGTCGACGGGCAGGTAGTCGGGCAGGAAGGGCCGTTCGGCGGTGACGAAGCCGGGGGCGGTCTCGCTGGAGGTGTAGATCAGGCGGGGCACGCGGGTGCGGGCGACCGCCTCGGCAATGTTGTACGTCGACTGGGTGTTGGTCGCGAAGATGACGTGCCCGGGATCGTGGGAGGGCTCGGGGATGCCGGCGGTGTGGATGACGACGTCGGGGCGGGTGCGCAGCACCACGGCGATGGCGTGGCCGTAGTCGGTGAGGTCGGCGCGCTGGTAGGGGTCGAACGGCGGCCCGTAGTGGGCGGCGGCGATGTCGGTGCCGGTGACCTGGTGGCCGTCGGCGGCCAGGCGCGCGACGACGCGGGAACCGATCTTCCCCCGGGATCCGGTGATCAGGACTCGCATGGCCACTCCTTCCGATCGTCGTCGGGTGGATCGGCGAGCGGCACGACGGTCGTCATACCGCTGTACCGCCCGCGGGCGGGGCGGCGGCGAGGAACACCGATCGGGCGTGGGAGAGCTCCCGGAAGCCGTGCACGCCGTGGTAGCGGCCCATGCCGCTGCTGCCGACCCCGCCGAAGGGGAGCTGGCTGTCGGCGAAGTGCAGCGCCCAGCCGTTGACGGTGACACCGCCGGACGAGGTGCCCGCGAGCACTGCGTCGACCAGGTCCCGGTCGTCGCTGTAGACGTAGATCGCCAGCGGCTTGCCGCCCGCGCGGACGTGCTCGACGATCTGAGCCTGGTCGGTGAAGGTCAGCACGGGCAGGATCGGCCCGAAGATCTCCTCGGTCAGGATCCGGGCGTCCGCAGGCACGTCCAGCAGCACCGCGGGCGGCAGGATGTGCCCGTCGGGATCCGGCACCCCGTTGTCGACCAGCCTCGCGCCGCGGGCGACCGCGTCGTCGAGGTAGCCGGTGAGCCGATCCAGGTTGCGCCGGTCAATGATCTTGCCGAGAGCCCCGGGTGCGAGTTTCCCGTCGGGGTAGAGGTTCTTTTCGACCCAGGCCAGGTAGTGGCCGAGGAACTCGTCGCGGGCCTCCTGGTGGATCAGCAGGTAGTCGGGGGACAGGCAGATCTGCCCGGCGTTGGTGTGCTTGGCCTGGGCGATCTGGGTGGCGGCCGTCGCCAGGTCGGTGGTCCCGTCGACGATCGCCGGGCACTTCCCGCCGAGTTCGAGGGTGACCGAGGCGAGATGGCGGGCGGCGCCGGCCATCACCACCCGCCCGACCGCGGGGCTGCCGGTGAAGAAGATGTGGTCGACGGGCAGCTCCAGCAGCGCGTTCGCCAGCTCCACCCCGCCGGTGAACACGGCGACGTGCTCCGGGGCGAAGACCTCCCGAATGATGCGCGCGCTGACCGTGGAGGTGGCCGGGGCGAGCTCGTTCGGCTTGACGATGGCGGTGTTGCCGGCGGCGATGATCGGTACCAGTGGCTGGAACAGCAGGCCGAACGGGAAGTTCCACGGGGCGAACAGCAGGCAGACCCCGCGGGCTTCGTACTGCACGAACTCCTCGGCCCCGGCGCCGAGGTACGGCGGCGGGGTCAGCGGGGTGGGCGCCGTCCACTCGGCGAGGTGGGCGCCGGCGTCGTCGATGTCGGCGAGCACCGCCGCCACCTCGACCGGGACCCGCGGGCGCGGCGGGCGCAGCAGGTCGGCATGCAGCGCGGCCCGGATCTCGTCGAGATGATCGGTGATCGCTGCCCGCAGCCGGGTGAGATGTCGGATCCGCTCCTCGACGGTCGACGTCTTCGTGATCCAGCGATGTCGACGCTGCGCGTCGAAGACCTTCTCGGCGTCGGTGCTGTCGGGTGTCTTGTCGGTCTCAGTGCTCATGGTTCTCCTCGCCAGGGCCGGCGGACCCGGCCGTGGGCGGCCGGTCGGGGTCAGCGGTTGCGCCAGTGGGGGGTGCGTTTCTCGGCGAAGGCGGCGAGGCCTTCGGCCATGTCCTCGCTGAGCAGGAGATCGTCGAGGGCGGGGGAGTCGTGGGCAACGGCGTCGTGTGGGTCGGCGATTCCGGCGGTCTCGTTCATGATCTGCAGGGAGACGCGTACCGAGGTCGGTGAGCTGGCGAGGATCTCGGCGGCGAGCGTGCGGGCGCCGTCGAGGGCGGTGCCGGCGGGGACGATCCGGTTGACCAGGCCGTGGGCGTGGGCTTCGGTGGCGTCGAGGCGGCGGCCGGTGAGGATCATCTCGGTGGCGAGCTTCGGTGGCAGGGCGCGGGGGAGGCGGACGAGGCCGCCGGCGCCGGCGACGAGGCCGACGCGGACCTCGCTGAGGGCGAACTGGGCGGTGGTGTCGGCGACGACGAGGTGGCAGGCCAGGGCGATCTCGCAGCCGCCGCCGAGGGCGTAGCCGTTGACGGCGGCGATGACCGGCTTGGTCATGTGCCGGCGGCCGGTGAGCCCGGCGAAGCCGGTCAGCGGCACGGAGCCGCGTTTGCCGCTGGCCGTCCAGATCAGGTCGTTGCCGGCGCTGAACGCGGTGTCCCCGGCGCCGGTGATGATCGCGACCCACAGGTCGGGGTCGGCGAAGTAGGCGTCGAAGACCTCGTCGAGCTCGGCGTTCGCCGGGGGGTGCAGGGCGTTGCGGGCCTGCGGCCGGTTGATGGTGACTTCCACCAGGTGGCCGTCGCGGCGGACGAGGACATGGTCGTACTCGTCGCGGAAACCGGGGGTCCGGGCGGGCAGGAGAGCGTCGAGTGCGGTCCGGTTGAGCGCCGCCCGGTTGCCGGTGGCGGTGGCGCGCACGAAGATCCGCTCGCCGAACGGGGACTCGCCGGCGAGCAGGTCGAGCAGGTCGGTGTCGCCGCGCACGGTGGTGGCGAGGAAGCGTCGGTGGTCGCGGTCGAGGCGGCCGACGACGATGCCGGTGCGGCGCCCGTCGCGGCCGTGGGTGATGGTGAACGTCTCGATCGTCGCCCAGCCGTCGGCGCGGGTCGTCACCTCGACCGGCTCCCAGGAGTCGATCTCCGCCTGGAGGGTGGCGCTGCTGTCGGGCCGCCACGGGGTGGGAGTGGTCGTGTAGACGCCGACGGAGTACTTCGACAGGGAGCCGCCGTTGGCGCCGACGAGGCCGTGGCCGCCGGGGGTGGCGCGTAGGCGGGTGACGGTTTCGGCGATGGCGTGCATCGAGTAGTTGTTGCCGGCGCCGCCGAAGAACGGCAGGCCGCCGGTGAGGGTGAGGCCGCGGGGGTCGTCGGGGGCGAGGCCGAGGCCGTCGCAGAGGTTGAACACGGCGATCGGGAAGCAGCTGTACAGGTCGAAGGTGCTGATCTGGTCGAGGGTGATGCCGGCGAGGTCGAGGGCGTGGCGGACGGCCATGATCGCGGCGGGGCTGGTCGAGAGGTCGGCGCGGGCGAGCAGGTCACGTTCGCGCAGGTCGGCGTGGCCGGGCAGGAACACCCACCGCTGCGCGGGGACGCCGAGGCGGCGGGCGGTGCCGACCGAGGTGAGCAGGACGGCGGCGCCCTGGTTGACCTGGTCGCGGGCGACGACGAACCGTGGGAACGGATCGGCGATCATGCGGTTGCGTTCGGTGATGGTGGCGAGTTCCGCGGCGTCGCGCTCCACCGGTGCGGCGGCGTGGGGGTTGGCGGCGGCGACCTTCGTGAACGGCGCGAACAGCGCGCCCATCGCGAGGGCGTAGTCGGCGCGGGACAGCGTCAGCCGCGCCCGCCGGGCGTTCTCGAACAGCGCGTACTGGCTCGGCGCGCCGAGCAGGCCGTGGGCGGCGTGGTAGCGCGACGACAGGCCGGCCAGCCCGTAGCCGCGGTCGTCGAGCTGGCCGCCGACGTGCTCGGTGAAGTCGGGCCGGTCGGGGGCGTCCGCGAACGCCCGGGCGGTGGAGATCGCCTCCGAACCGAACAGCAGCACGACCTCGGGCCCGGCGCCGGTCGCGATCGCCGCGGCGAACTCGTTGACGAGGTGCTGCGGCGACTGGCCGCCGACGACCTCCAGCACGGCCCGCGCCGGATCCGCGCCGAGGCGGGCGGCGACCGAGCGCGGGTAGTTGTCCGACCGGCCCAGCGGTGCCTTCGCCCGGGGGCCGGAGATCTCGAACTGGCGGACCCCCGCGACCGTGTCGATCGCGGCCGGATCGATGCCGGCGTCGGCGAGCGCCCGCCGGGCGGCCGCGGCGGCCAGGTCCACCGCGGACAGCCGCGCGTAGCCGGGCCGGCCGGGCTGCTCGGCGTGCTGGCCGACCCCGACCAGCACCGGCGTCGCGGGGGCGAGGCCGTCAAGGTCGTTCAACATGTCTCCTGCTCACGGTGATCGTGCTGCTCCGGCCGCTCGTGCCGCTCGTGGCTGTCGTGTCGCACCGTCATGCCGAGGCCGCGGCGGGCCGTGGGGCTTCGAGCACGCCCGCGGCGACCAGCTTGTCGATGTCCGTCGGCGACAGGCCGAGCACGCGCTCCGCCAGCGCGCGAGTGTGCTCCGCGATCAGCGGGGCCGGGCCGGTGAGCGGGCCGGCGACGCCCCGGTAATGGGCCTCACCGCCCAGGGTCAGCAACGGCGCCGGGAGCTGCGGCTGGTTCTGCTCGACCAGGAAACGGCGCGCGTCGAGCTGCGGGTCGGCCGGCAACTCGTGCACCCGCAGCATCTGCCCGGCGGCCACGCCGTGCTCCTGCAGTCGGCGGGCGGCCTGCGCCGGAGTGAGGGCCGCGGTCCAGCGGCCCACCGCGGCGTTGATCTCCGCCCGGTGAGCGTCGCGGCCGGCGGCGGTGGCGAACCGAGGATCGTCCCGCCACTGCGGCTGACCGACGATGCCGGCGAGCCGGCCGAACGCCCCGTCGACGCCGACGTCACCGCCGACGTCACCGCCGACGTCGATGACGCACCACTCGTCGTCCCCGGCGCAGGCGAACAGGCCGCGCGGGGCGTCGCCGCGCCGGTCGTTGCCCTGGGCGTGGACCGAGCCCGGCCGCAGGTACTCCTCGGCGAGCCCGGCGCCCATCTGGTAGAAGATCGTCTCGATCTGGGCGGCGCTCACCGTGCCGCCGCGGGCGGTGCGCCGTCGGCGCAGCAGCAGCGCCAGCACCGCCACCGCGCTGACCCGGGCGGCGACATGATCGGGATAGATCGTGATCGCGTCGCAGAACCCGTCCGGGAGGTCCGGGTAGCGCCACAGCTCGCTGAGGCCCGCCGTGGCCCGCGCCAGCGGGCCGTAGCCGAGGCGGCGGCTCCACGGGCCGGTCGAGCCGAACGCGCTGCTGTCGGCGACGATGATCCCCGGGTTCACCTGGGCGAGCTCGTCATAGCCGAGTCCGAGCGACGCCATGGTGCCCGGGCGGAAGTTCGACAGCACCACGTCCGCGGTCGCGGCCAGCCGCAGGAAGATCTCCCGGCCGCGCGGGCCGCGCAGGTTCAGCCCCAGGCTCGACTTGTTGCGGTGGCCCCAGGCGAAGCTCTCGCTGATCTGCGCGCCGCTGCGGTTCTGCCGCGAGCCGTCCGGGAACGTCCGGTTCTCGACCTTGATCACCTCGGCGCCGTGATCGGCGAACAGCCGGCCCAGCTCCGCCCCGACGACGATCACCCCGAGGTCGAGCACCCGCAGGCCGGTGAACGGATGGCGCGCAGCCGCCGCCGCGCCTCCTGGGTCGCCTGGGTCGTCCGTGCCGCCTGGGTCGTCCGTGCCGCCTGGGTCGTCCGTGCCGCCTGGGTCGTCCGTGCCGCCTGGGTCGCCCGTCCGCCGGGGACCTGGCCCGGGAGCCGGCCCGGGGGTGGCTGCGGTGCTGGCAATGGTGGCGAGGATCGCGGGGTCGCATTCGCCGAGTGGTGGGGGGCCGTACCGCCGGCCGGCCCGGATGCCGTCGATCTCCACCAGACCGTCGGTCACGGGCACCGTCACCCCCGGGGCGACCTCGACGGGCACGAAGGTCCGCCGTTCGCGGAAGTGCTCGCCGGCCACCACGCCGGCGGCGTCGAGCAGGGCGGCTGCGGGAACGCCGAACCCGATCGACTCGGCGACGATCGTCTCCCGGGTGCGTTCGGCGAACAGTTTCCCGATCAGGGGATAGAGCTCGCCGGCGGCGGCGAAGCGGGCGCCGAGGTTGTCGTACTTTGCCTCGGCGAACTGCGCTGGCTCGCCGAGCCAGCGGAACATTCCCTGCCACTGCCGCGCGGCGAGGATGCAGATCCGCACCCAGCCGTCGGCCGCGCGGAAGATCGGATACAGGTGGCGGGCGTCCGGCCGCCCCCGCGGGAGGTCACGCACCGTCGCCCCCGCGCGGGCGCTGCCCGAGATGCCGTAGCCCGGGTCGAGGACCTGGGCGACCGCCTCGAGCACCGAGAAGTCGACGACGTCGCCGCGCCCCGTGTCCAGCCGGTTGGCATACGCGACCAGGGCGGCCCAGGTGGCCTGCGCGGCGGCGCATTCGTCGGCCAGGAATTCCGGCGGCAGCAGTGGCGGCATACCGGGCAGTCCCGAGCGGGACAACAGACCGCCGATCGCCACGTGCACGTCGCTGCTGCCCGTCCAGTCCCGGTGGGGACCCGTCAACCCGAAGTCGGTGATGGAGACGACGACGAGGCCCGGTTGGGCGGCGAGCAGTCCCTCCGGGTCGAGGCCGCGTGCGAGCTGCTGGTCCGGACGGGCGGTGTGCAGCAGGATGTCCGCGGTCGCCGCCAGCGCGCGCAGCCGATCCCGGCCCGCCGGCGTGGTGAGGTCCACCACCGCGCTGTGCTTGTTGATCGAGTGGACCGCGAACGACAGGCTCGTCCCGTCGTCGGTGAACGGCCCCACCCGCCGCGAGGCCGCGCCGCCCGGTGGTTCGATCCGCAGCACCTCGGCGCCGAGGTCGGCGAGGTAGCGGCCGGTCGACTCGCAGCGGCCGTCCGCCAGATCCAGCACCCGCACCCCCGCCAGCGGCAATTCCACGCTGGGAGACCCAGTTCGGCCGGTCAACGGAACTCCTTTCGCCGCGGCGGTGGGAGCCGCGGCGCGGCGTCCCGGCCGGGCAGAGGGCAGGGCGCGCGTCCTCCCGTGCCGGCCGGTTCCAGCGAACACCCGGTGCCGCGGCGACGCTATTGCGTTGGGTGCCGAGCGGCCGTGCCAACAGACGCACGGTCGCCCGTCCGGCCTGCCGCCCGATGGTGGTCCCCCGCCGGCCGGCGGAATCCGCGGGACCACTGACCAAATGGCAAGACGACTATGAGCGGCCTCATTGTCATAGCCGGGATGGGCTAGAGGGCCAGTCAAATCCCCGTTTTCTGACTAGAAAGGTGGTGGTCACAACTACCCTGCCCTCTGTTGTTGGCCGGACGTTCACTCGGCGCTGCCACCCTCTGCTCGGCGCGTCGGATGCTCACGTGCGGCGCTGCGGTCACCGAAGGGAACGACATGGGGGATCACGAACACCGGGCGGTTCGTCCCGGCGGGCGTCGGAATCAGGGTTCAGCCGCACCGGTCCGCCGGTCGCTGCGGTCCGAGCGGTCCGACGCCGTTGCGCCGGTCGGCCGCCCCCGCGCGGTGGCGGTGCCCGCGCGATGACCGGGCCGCTCCTCGTCGGTGTCGATGCCGGCTGCGTCTCCCTGCGCGACGCCGACCTGCTCATCCACCGTCTGGTCGAGGTGTTGGACCTGCCCGGTGACACCGTCGCCTGCACCCACCTCGTCGGCGCGCAGGCGCCACACGTGGCCCTGTCGTTCGCGGTCTCGCCGACCTGGTGCGGGCCGGGCAGCTGGCGACGAGTCGCGCACCTCGCCGGTGAGCTCGCGATCGTGGAGCTGGCGGCGGCCCGGCGCGCCGCGGCGGCGGCGCGGGTCGGGACGGACCCGGTCGGGGGCCCCCTTGCCAGGCACACCCCGCGGGTGGGACCCCCGATCGGGGAGAGCCGGGAGACAACCGTCCGGACGGGGGCCATCGGCGCCGGTGGCTGGTCCGCCGGGCATGTTCCCCGCGGAACCGGCCAGGCAGCCGGGACCGCCGTCATCGACGGCGCCGCCGCCGGGACCGCCATCACCGATGGTCGTGCCGGGGGGTTCGGGGGCTCCGGCTCGCCCGGGGCGACGGTCGGGCTCGCCGTCGAGTTCCTCCGTGTCGGCGCGCTGGTCGCGGGGCCGGTCGGGCTGGCCTGCGGGACGGAGCGGATCGGGCCGCCCGAGCTCGCGGACGGCGCCGCGCAGGCCGTCGCGGATCACGCCAACCGGCAGGGCGGGCGGGCCGTCGTTTACCCGGGGGTCAGCCGGCTGCGCGGCACCGTGCTGGTGGAGACCGTGCTCGGGCAGACCGCCGTGGGCCGCGTCGTCGCGCCCGCCGGGCAGGCCGAGCCTCGCCGGTCGGACCTGCTTCGCACGCGGAACCATGTGCGCCCGGTCTGGCGCGACGGGGTGCTCACCCTTTTCGCCGCCGCCGAGCGCGGCCGGGTCTTCACACCGTTCGAAGTGCCCCACGTGGTCACCGTGAGCGGTTGGTAACGCGCCGATCACGAGCCTGCGTCGGCCCTCGCGGGCGCCTCTCCGCCTCGGTTAGGCTGCCGCACCGAAGTCAGTGGGTGCAGGTGAGTCAGTAGGTGCAGGTGGGGGCCTCGGGC
>NZ_JANEZT010000299.1 GCF_025403405.1 Frankia tisae | reverse complement strand
GCCCCGATCGATGCCCGCGGGCATCGATCGGGGCCGCCGTCGTGCGGACCGCCGCCGGTCAGAGCTTGCGGTAGCGGGCCTCGAAGAACGAGTAGATGCCGAACAGCGCCAGGCCGATGGCGCACAGCGTCAGCAGCCACTGGCCGTACGCCTGCCCGGCGAGGGTCTTCAGCGTGCCGTCCAGGCCCTTGGCCTCACTCGGGTCGAACTCGATCGCCGCCTTGGTCACGAACACCCCGGCCAGCCCGAACACGACGCCGCGCACGATGTACCCGACGAGACCCGCGGGCTTGGCGATCTTACGGGCGAGGGTGCCCATCTGCCCGATCTTCAGCTTCTCCTCGAACTTCCGCTTCGCCCCACGGATGATCATTCCGATGCCGATCCCGACGACCACGAGGCCGACGATCCCCACGAGCACCCGACCGGCGTCGTTGCGCATGACCCGCGCCGTCCAGGGCGCCGGCTCGCCGGACCCGCCGCCGCCCGAGACGAGGAAACTGATCGTGCTGCCGGCGATCGCCAGGTAGATGACGCCGCGCGCCGCGGAGACCACGCGCTTCGCGGTCCGCTTCTTCTCGTCGGTCTCGTCCTGGACACCGACCGCGGCCTCGAGCAGCCGCCAGGCCGCGTAGCCGAGGAAACCGATGACCAGGATGACGAGGACCGCGGATCCGAACGGCTTGTCCCTGATCTCGCCGAGGGCGCCGTTGCGGTTGGTCTGGGCGTTACTGAGTCCGAAGGCGACCTGGACGGCGAGAACCCCGATGAGGACGTAGATCAGGCCCCGCCCGGCGAGCCCGATGCGGGCGGCGATGTCGACGGTCCGACTGTGGCGGGCCTGCCGCGCCGCGCCTTTCGCCTGGCCCCCAACCCCGCCGCCGTTGTCGACGGCGTGCCGCAGCCGGCCGCCGGTCTGCACCGACACAGTGATCACTCCCTCGGACCATGGGATCGGTTGATCCGGATGGAACGATGCCCGGGACGGCGCGCACAAAACCGGACGGGGCGTTTAGGTCACCATCTGTGCCAGGTACCGAAGCAGCACGACATTGTCGAGTTGTCGGACCTCGGCCAGCCGCAGCGGGGAGTGGACGTCCTGCGGGAACGCCCCGGGGCCGACGAACGTCGGCGCGTCGGGCTCGCCGACGAAGAACGGGGCGACAGCGAGGTGCAGCTCGTCGACGAGGCCGGCGGTGAGGAAGGCGGTGTGCACCGAGGTTCCCCCCTCGACCAGCAGGCGGCGCACGCCCCGGCGGTCGAGGTCGGCAAGCACGGCGGCGACGCCCACCAGCGGCCGACCAGGCAGATCACCGACGGTCGCCGGCGGCGGGCCGGGCAGGTCGACGACGCTCACCCGCCCCCCGGCAACGGAGTCGCCGGACCAGGACGGCGGTGGCGCTGCGCTGCCGGCGCCCCGGTAGACGAGGGTCTCGACCGGGTCGGTGCCGAACACGCGGGAGCGCGGATCGAGGTCGCCGCTGCCGGAGAGCACCACCTTGACCGGCGTCGGCGGCAGGCCGGTGGCGACCCGGGCGGCCCGGCGATGCTCGGCGCGCACGGCGAGGCGGGGGTTGTCCCGGCGCACGGTCTCGGCACCGACGAGGATCGCGTCGCAGCCGGCGCGCACCTCGTCGACCCGGTCAAGATCCGCCGGGCTGGACAGAATCAGCCGCGCGTCGGAGCCGTCATCGATCCGGCCGTCCAGCGACATCGCGCAGCTGCAGATGACGTAGGGGCGGCCCACCGCCGTGTGCTCGCCGTCCACGTACAGCAGCATTACACGCAGAGCGGGAGCGGCCCGCGGGGCCGTCACGGTGCGGGACTACCGTGAGCAGGTGTGCGGATCGCGACGTGGAACATCAACTCCGCGAAGGCCAGGCAGGCCCGGCTGATCGAGTGGCTGGACCGCGCCGAACCGGACGTGGTGTGCCTGCAGGAGACGAAGCTGTCGGACGATGCTTTCCTCGAGCTGTTCGACGAGGACCTGTTCCGGCGCGGCTACCGGGTAGCCCATCACGGCAACGGCCGGTGGAACGGCGTGGCGATCCTGTCGCGGGGCAGCCTCGACGACGTCGTGCGGGGGCTGCCGGGCGGTCCCGGCTTCCCCGGCCCCGAGCCCCGCGCGATCGCCGCGACCTGCGATGGCATCCGGATCTGGTCGTTGTACGTGCCGAACGGGCGCGCCGTCGACGACCCGCACTTCGCGTACAAGCTGTCCTGGCTGGCCGCGTTGCGCGACGTCGTCGCCGCGGAGGCGGCCCGGGGCCCGCTGATGACCCTGGGCGACTTCAACATCGCTCCGACGGATGCAGACGTGTGGGACGTGGCGGAGTTCGCGGGCGCCACGCATGTCACACCGGCCGAGCGCGCCGCGCTCGGGGAGCTCACCGGAGCCGGTCTCGTCGACGTCCTGCGCGCCCGCTGGCCCGACGCGGTCGTCTACACCTACTGGGACTACCGCCAGCTCTGCTTCCCGAAGAACTTCGGCGTACGCATCGACCTGGCGCTGACCTCCGCCGACGTGGCGGGCCGGGTACGCGCCGTGTGGGTGGACCGGGCGGCCCGCAAGGGCACCGGCACCAGCGACCACGCACCCGTCATCGTCGACCTGGACACCGCCCCGGACGGCGACGTGGGCCCGATGGTGCCGCCGCCGTCGAGCCGCGGCTCGGCAGGCCGCCCGGGCGGCGGGCGGTCGTCGTCCGCCGGCGAGTCGCCGCGCCGCCGCTGACGCCGGCGTCGGGCTCGGGACGACATCCGCCCGGGCCCGACGCCGCGGCGCATCCGGGCTGCGGAGGGACTCGCACCCCGGACGGGCCGTCACTCGGCCGGCGTGCTCGCGGACTCGTGCCGGATGTCCCGGGGCTGCGCCGCCGCGGGCTGCTCCGAGATGGCCGGGGACTCGCTCGACTGCGCCGGTGCGACCCTGGCCGGCTCGTGGTCGCTGTTCACGGCGGTGACCGCGATGCGGGTCGTCTTCGGCTCGGCAGCCGCACCGGCGAGCCGGACGGTCAGCACGCCCCGCTCGTAGCCCGCGGAGATCCGCGAGGCGTCGACCCGCTCGGGGAGCTGGAACTCCCGGCGGAAGCTACCGGACCAGCGCTCGCGGTGGACGCGACCGGCGCGCTCCTGCTCGCGCCGCCCACCGCGCTTGCCGCGGACGACCAGCCGACCGCGGTCGATCTCCACGACCACGTCGTGCTCCACGTCGACGCCGGGCAGCTCGAGGTTGATCAGCACATCCTCGCCCTCGGTGACGACGTCGGCCGAGGGAACAGCGAACTCCACGCTCTGGGAGCGGCCGGTGAGCGCCGGGCGCCGCGTGCCCCATGCACGCCGAACGATCTCGTCGAACTCCCGGTCCATCCGCCCCAGCGCCGCGAACGGGTCCCACAGGTAGGTGCTCACAAGGGCCTCCCTCATCTTGATCAATCTTTGGGTGTCGCGGCGGGCTGGGCCACTCCGAAGCGCCCTCCAGCGATCCTTCGCCGTCGAGCCTCCAGTGAAAGCCTGCCCGTCGTTCACAGTTCATGAGTCTAGGCCGCTCAACCTTTGGGATGCAAGTGTGAGCAACACTTTTGGTCCAGGGTGACGTAGGCAACATCGGAGCCGTACTCCCTCGACCGTGGCGACAGGGGAGAGCCCCTCCCCACGCACCCGCAGGGGTACCCCGAACCCCGCCGCCGCGGCGCGGGGGGCGGCCTGTTCGGGCTGCCCGAGAAGTGCTCGGCACTCCCCCGGGCGGGGGCGGCGAGGCGAGGGAGCACCGGTGCGGCCTGCGTACCCGGAACAACCCACGCATCCGGGCTGGGCGCACCGGAGCATCCACCGACGACTACCGACCGCTACCGACGGCCGGGCAGGCGGGCGGATTCACGGAACACGCCGACCGCCTGGGCCGCCGCGTCCCGATCCGGCGGCGCCGGGACTGTGACGCGCCCATCGGGGAGAATGCCCGAAGACCGCAGATCAACCCCGGGTGACCGGTTCGCGCCACTGCCGGAATACCCGGCAACACCAGCAAATCCCTACGCAGTGGAGAAACGTCGATCCCGATTACGAGCGGGTAAACCGACACTTCCGTCAAGGTTACGAGGGGTGACGGCAAGTAAGCCACACCATCGTGGTATAAAGTCCCACGCTATATCGGACTGCATGCTGGGGAGGCTGTTCGTGTACCTCGAGCGAACGGTTGCAGTGCCGCACGTGTTTCCTTGGCGGGTCGCCCAGAACGACCCACTCCCGTCGAGTGACATCCCGCCGACAGCCCCGCCCGTTCGTCGCCGCGGCGGCGGCGGACCTTCGGGGCGTTTCCGGCGGACCGCCCGGTCGCGCGTCTGACGATCCGACGATCGGCGAGAGCACGTGGTCGAGGGTCATCCGTCACGGACGTATGGCGCCGGCAGCACAGTGGACGAAGGAGTGGCATTGAACGAGAGCGATCGGCACGCGGCTCTGGCGGTCGTGGCGCCCGGAAGTGACGTCTCCTTCCCCGCGTTGGACTTCGATGATCTGCCGGCCTCGGTGGTCAGCCGGTTTCGCGAGGTCGCCGCCCGACTGCCGAACACCCCGGCGCTGGTGTCTCCGGGCGTCACGATGACGTTCGCCGAGACCGATCGCCGCACGGACGACATCGCGGTGGCCGTGCTCGGGCGGCTCGACGCGACCGAGGACGGCCCGGTGGCGACGCTACTTCCGCACGGGGTCCCCGGGCTGCTCGGGGTGCTGGCGGCGATGAAGACCGGCCGGCCGGTCGTCCCGCTCGACCCGATGGTGCCGGCCGAGCGGATGGCTCAGATCATCCGCCAGGCCGGCTGCACCGCGCTGATCACCGACCTGGCCGACGGCTCCGTGGCCCGGTCCACGGTGGGCCTGCAGCCGGTGGAGTCCCAGGTGGCCACCGCGGCGGTCGACCCGAAGCCGCTGCTCGACCTGCTGGCCAGCGACGGTCCCCGGCTGGTGCTTGACCTGGCGGCCGCGGCGAGTGACGGCGCCGAGTGGATCGCCGCCAACGGGTCCGACGCGGTCTGGTGGCCCGAGCCGCAGCTCACCGATCCGGCCTGCGTCGTGTTCACCTCCGGCTCCACCGGCACGCCCAAGGGCGTGGTGTGGACGCACGGCACGTTCCTGTGCGATGCCTACGCCGGAGCGGAGCGGCTCGGCTTCGCGCCCGGCGACCGGCTGGCGCTGGCGCTGCCGTACTCGTTCGCAGCGGGGATCACCGTGGTCGTGTTCGGCCTGCTCAACGGCGCGGGCCTCTATGCCTACGACCCCCGGGCGGCGGGGCTGCGCGGCCTCGCCGACTGGATCATCGCCCAGCACCTGACGGCGTTGCAGACCACGCCGTCGCTGCTGCGGGCGCTGCTCGGCTCCCTCGAACCGGACGAGGTCCTCGCCGACCTGCGGATCGTCACCACCTGCGGCGAGGCCGCCTACGGCCGCGACATCGCCGCGCTGCGCCCGCACGTGCCCGCCTCCTGCACCTACGTGAACTGGTCGGGGGCCTCCGAGATCGCCTCGCTGGGCTTCTTCGAGATTCCGCCGCACGCGCCGCTGCCCGCGGGCACGGTCCCCGCGGGGCTGCCCGCGCGAGGCAAGGAGGTGGTGTTCCGCCGCGAGGACGGCACGATCGCCGGGCCCGGCGAGTCGGGCGACGTCGAGGTGACCTCGGCGTACCTGTCCGCGGGCTACTGGGGCAGCCCGGAGCTGACAGCGGAGAAGTTCACCCCGCGCCCGGACGGCCGGACCACCTGCCGCACCGGCGATCTCGGCCGGTTCGAGCCCGACGGCACGGTGGTGCTGCTCGGCCGGCGCGACGCCGCGGTGAAGATCCGCGGATACCTGGTGGAGCCGAGCGAGGTCGAGGCGGCCCTGCTGAACTCCCCGGAGATCGCCGAGGCGGTGGTCACCGCGGTCACCACCGGGACGCAGAACCGCCTGGTCGCCTACGTCGTCCCGGCGGTGAACGGCAACACGCTGTCCCCGGTGCGCATCCGCCGGGCGCTGCGCGAGCGGCTGCCGGTCTGGATGGTGCCCACGACGATCGTGGCGCTGGCGGAGCTGCCCCGCAACGAACGCGGCAAGGTCGACCGCGGCGCCCTGCCGCCCCCGCCCGCGGCGCCCGCCGGGTCCGCCCGGCCGCGAAGCCAGTGGGAGATCGTCGTCGCCGACATCTGGACCCGGGTCCTGGATCTGGAGGAGGTGGGGATCGAGGACGACTTCATGGAGCTCGGCGGCGACTCGCTGGCCGCAAACGAGCTGCTCACCCAGGTCAACGAGAAGCTCGGAGTCTCCCTGCCCTCGTCGACGCTGATCGACTCCCCCACGCTCGGCGCGTTCGCCCGGATGGTCTCGCTGGCCCAGCAGGCCGGCCCCCGCCATCCGACCGTCGTGCCGCTGCGCAGCACCGGCTCGCGCCCGCCGCTGTTCTGCTTCGCCGGAGCCGGCGCGCTCGCGCTCGGTTTCCACTCGTTGGCCCGCCGGCTCGGCGACGAGCAGCCGGTCTACGCCTTCCAGGCGCACGGCCTGGAACGGCGCGGCTTCCCGGACTGGAGCGTGGAGAAGACCGCTCGCCGCCACCTGGAGATCATCCGGATCATCGCGCCGCGGGGCCCCTACCTGTTGGCCGGGCACTCCCTCGGCGGTCTGATCGCGATGGAGATCGCCCAGCAGCTCGCGGCGGCCGGTGACGAGGTCGGCCTCCTGTCGATCATGGACACCTACCTGCCCTCCTCCCTGCGGATCACACCCGGGGACGACGACGCGGCGCCGGCCGCAGGCCCCCCGAGCTCGGGGGGGCCCGGGAACGGCGCCGGCACCCCGGCGGCGGCTGGTGGCGCGCAGGAGCATGCCCGCAACTACCGCCACCGGTTGGCCCGCTTCACCCAGCGGCTCCTGCCGGAACAGCGGACGAACTTCACCAGCATGGCGACACTCAAGAAAATGGTACAGATTCCGCTGACCGGTGTGGTGCAGTTCGGCGGACCCGAGCAGTTTGACGTCTTCTTCAATCACGGCCGGCTACTCGAAAGGTTCTACCGGCCGCAGCCCTGGGCCGGCCGGACCCTCGTTTACCGATCGGCCGAAAATCCGGACTCGGAGGATGCCTGGTCGGCCTTCCTCACCGGCAGCCACGACACCCACTATGTTCCTTGTGAACATTTCTATCTGCTTCGGGAGCCACACATCATCAAGATCTCCGAGCATTTCCAGACGGAGATCGACCGGGTGGTGGCCGAGCAGGCGGCTCGGCGCTGAGCCCCAGCCGGGGATGACGGTGTTCCCCGGCACCGCCCGGCGATCGAGGCGGTGCCGGGAGGCCACCCGTCAGCGGCGGTCAGCGGCATAGGTCACCCGGACGTCGGTGAAGCCCAGCGCCCCCAGCAGACCGCGCAGCATGGCGGTCGTGTTCTTCTTGCCCAGCTCGGTGACCTGGCCGTCGGTCCGGGCTGCGTCGGTCATCTTCGACGAGGCCTTCTGGTACAGCGCCTTGTCGCTGCTGACCCCGCCGAGCAGGCCGCCGACCCTGTCCAGCGCGCCGCGCTGGCGAGCGACCACGTAGCTGTGTTCGAGATCCAGCACCGGCGTGGACAGGGTCGGGTTGGGCAGCTCGATGGTCACCGAACGGCGGTCCGGCGAGACGGTGACGGCATCGGCGTCGAGGTGGCCGAAGTCGACCGTCGAGTCGACCGTGCCGACCCCCACGAACAGCGTGCGCTCACCCTTCAGTGCCGCCGGAATCCACTTGGTGTCGTCCTCAAGATCGACGACGACCTCGAAGTGGGCGCCGGCGGCGTGGTATGCGCTGAGGTCCTCCAGCGAGCGCAGCACCGCCGGGGAGCTGCGGTCGATCGTCCGCTCCTTGAACGGGTTGAGGCTGGGCCGCCACCCGGCCACCACCGCGATCAGGCCGACGACGAGCACGGCGAGCAGGATGGTGGCGATCAGCCGCAGCGGGCTGAAGCGGGACGGCAGGGAGCGCAGGGTCCGGTTCGAGCGGGTGGGCCGGTCCGTGCCGGGCTCGTCGTTCATGGTCGGTGATGTACCCGAAAACCCCGGTAACCACGCCGATTGTCGGCGTTATGACCACTCGTCGGCGGGCGCCGCCGGCTCGCTGGTCCGAGCCAGCAGGATCGCGGTCCGGTCGTCGCCCTGCCGGCCCGGTGCATGCTCGCGCACGGCATCGAAGGCGTCGTCGAGCAGGGCCATCGGGGTGCGGCCGGGGTCGCGCAGGATCTCCGCGATCAGCCGGTGCGTGCCGAACTGGTGCCCGGCGGGGTCACGCGCCTCGACCAGTCCGTCCGTGTACGCGATGACCACATCGCCCGGTTCGAGGTGCAGCGTCCGAGTCTCCCACGCGCCAGGCGCGGCGAGCAGGCCCGACATCAGCGGGCCCGTCGGGGGCAGCCGCACGATCTGGGCGGCGGCGAGCCGGCCGTCCCCCTTCGGCGCGGCCCCCGGGCTCGTCGGCGGCCGGCGCGCGCCGGCCGCCGGTCCCACGATCGCGCTGACGGTGGCCGGCGGCTGAGAACTCCCGACCGCGCCGGCGTTCGCCGCCACGTCACCGGCGGGCGGCTCGGCGGGGCGGGGAAGGACG
>NZ_JANEZT010000298.1 GCF_025403405.1 Frankia tisae | reverse complement strand
GGGGTTCGGTGGGTGGGTGGCCGGTGCTGGCGGGCCGGTCGGCTCGAGGAGCTGGGCGGCGATGCGGGCTGCGCCGAGCGCCACCACGTGCTTGGGATGCGCGTCGACGACCGTGGGACGTCCCATTGCCGATTCCACCATCCGCGCCACCGCGGGGATTCGAGAGGAACCGCCGGCGAGCAGCACGGCGGCGAGGTCCTCCGGCTTGACCTCGGCGGAGCTCAGCGCGCGGTGCAGTGCCTCGACGGTGGCGTCGATCGCCGGGTGGACCATCTCCTCGAACCGCGCGCGGGTGAGCGGGACGTCGTGGCGGACCGCCGGCAGGAACACCGGGATCACCGTCTCGGTGTCGAAGGAGAGCGCCTCCTTGGCCAGCACGCACTCCTGGCGCAGCCGGGCCAGCGCGACCGCGCCGTCGGGGTCGCGGGGATCGAGGTCGGTGACGGCGCCGCCGAGTTCCCGGTCGACGTGGCGCAGGACGGCCTCGTCGAAGTCGACGCCGCCCAGCCACTCGACGCCCTCCGGCACGCCGAGGATCTCCATCTCACCTGCCTCGAACCGCAGGATCGCGGTGTCGAAGGTGCCCCCGCCCAGGTCGTAGACGGCGATGACGTCGCCGTCGGCGAGCTGGCGGATCGCCGCGTAGTGGGTCGCCGCGGCCACCGGCTCGGTCACCATCCGGACCTCGCCGAGACCTGCCAGCCGGGGCACCGCGTCGAACTGCTCCAGTCGGTAGGGGCCCCACACGGCCGGGCGGCTGAGCACGATCGACTGCGGCGGCGCGCCCTGGACCTGCGTGACCGCCTGGACGGCGTCGCTCAACGAGGCAGCGAGAAGCGCCGCCGGGAAGTAGGGGGCGTCGCCCAGCACGAGCGGGGTGGGATCACCCAGCCGGCGTTTGTACCCCCGGGCCGCCCGGTCGGGCTCCAGCACGGCCCGGCGCACCGCGGCCTCCCCGGTCAGCAGGCGCCCGTCGCGCCCGGCGAACACCACGGCCGGGGCGACGACGCTGCGGTTGCCCAGGCCGATCATCTCCGTGTGGCCGGCGCGGCCGAACTCCGGCGCTCCGCCCTGGCCGACGGCCACCGCGGAGAACGTGGTTCCGAGGTCGACCCCGAGCCCGTACCTCACCGTGGCCGACTCCCGGAATGATCCGTATTGACCTGATTTGCCCCACACATTCTCTGCCAGTGTAGAAGGACGGCGACCCTCCGTGGACGGAGTTTTCCCGCATTTCGCCTGAGCGTCGCCGGGAGGCCCACATGGGACGACTGCGGAGTGGCTTACGCCTGGTCAGTCCGCAGCCCGCTCGGGCGGGTCGGGATGCTCGTGGTGCGGGCTGAGCAGGTGTTCGGTGAAGTGCAGGGCGGCCGGTTCGAACTGCAGCACGATGTGCTTGACGCCGGCGTGCACGTCACGCCAGATCCGCTGCAGCGGGTCGTTCCGGGCCTCGCCCCGCACGCCGTTGCCGTGCTGCAGGGCGTCGACGGCGCTGGTGAGCAGGGCCGCCGCGAGGGCGCTGTCGCGGTGGCTGCGGGCGATCAGCGCCGGGGTGAACGCGTCGCGTTCGGCGCTGCGGGCCACCCGGTCCAGCAGCAGCCCGGCCGCGTCGATCTCCCCGGCGGCGCGGGCGAAGCCGATGCGCGCCGAGTCCCGCACGGCGCGTCCCTCGGCGGCCGCCCGGGTCAGCGACTCCTCGGCGATCCGCAGCGCGCCACGGGCCGCGCCGAGGATCGGGCAGCCGAAGGTCAGGCCGTTCACCGCGAACAGCGGCGCGAATCGCCGGGGCCCGCCGACCGGCTCGGGGCGCCCGGCGAGCAGCTCCTCGCGCGGAAACGACCGCCGGGCGGGGACGAACACCTCGTCCAGCGTCAACGACTGGCTGCCCGTGGCGCGCATACCCAGGGTGAACCAGGTGTCGGTGATGGTGTAGTCCGACCTGGGCACGACGAAGAAGCGTCCCTCGTCGACGCCCGCAACGATCGGCCCGAGCACGATCGCCCAGTCAGCGAACTCCACCCCGCTGACGAACGACCAGGTGCCGGAGACCAGTCAGCCGCCGTCGACCTCGGCCGCCGTGCCCTGCGGGATGACGGCCGCGACCAGTCGGGTGTCCGGGCCCTGCTCCCACACGTCGGCCTGCCCCGGCGGCGGCAGGAAGCCGGCGAACCGCGCCGAGCTGGCCAGCAGCCCCGCAACCCAGGCGGCGGACGCGCAGCCCTCCCCGACCGTGATCACCGCCTCGGCGAGGTCGCGGTAACCGCACGGTTCGCCGCCGAATTCCGGCGGGGTGAACCAGCGGCCGAATCCGGCGCCGACGAGCGCGTCGACCACCTCCGGCCGCAGCCGCCGCTCGGCGTCGGCCTGAGCCGCGTGCCGGCCGGCGAGTGTGCCGGCGGCCCGGACCGCGGCCGCATTCCCGGACACCTCTGACATCGTCGTGCTCCTCTTCGGTCGCTCTCGACTGTCTGCCTGGGCTGCCGCGGGTGGCAGGCCAGTTTCGAAAAGTAGCTGCTGGGCAGCGCATGTGCACCAAAGTGGCAGTAAGTGCATCTCTCGCCGGTGTCGTCCTGACGCGCCGGGCGGCCGGGACGACGTGGCCGCGTGCTGCGCCGCCCGGCGGTGGGCGGTCGCCGCCCGGCGCCGTCATTCGAACGGATGTTTGGTATCGTCGGGTCGTGGAGCTTGCGCCGTTCCAGGCATCGCTGCTCGATGCGGCGGCGGCGGTCGAGGTCGCTCCGCTCGCGGGCACCGCGCGTCGGCGCGCGCTGTCGGCGGGTGCGTGGGTCGACCTGCGGCCGCGTTGGATCGAGGGGGCGGACGCCCTGTTCGACCGGCTGCGTGACGGGGTCCCCTGGCGGGCCGGGCGGCGCCCCATGTACGAGCGGGTGGTCGACGTCCCGCGGCTGCTGGCCTTCTACGGTGACGGCCAGGCGCTGCCCGACCCGGCGCTCGCGGTGGCCCGCAGCGCGCTCGACGAGTACTACGCGGCCGAGCTGGGCGAGCGGTTCGTCACCGCGGGGCTGTGCCTGTATCGCGACGGCCGCGACAGCGTCGCCTGGCACGGCGACCGGATAGGGCGCGGTGGCCGGCAGGACACGATGGTGGCGATCATCGTGCTGGGCTCCCCCCGGCCGCTGCTGCTGCGCCCGCGTGGCGGCGGCCCGGCGCTGCGCTTCGAGCTCGGCCACGGCGACCTGATCGTCATGGGCGGTAGCTGTCAGCGCACCTGGGATCACGCCGTGCCCAAGTCGGCGCGCCCGGTGGGCCCGCGAATCAGCGTCCAGTTCCGCCCGCGCGACGTGCGCTGAGCATCCCCGTCGCGCGGTGCCGGCGGCGATCCCGTCGGCCACGGTGGGACTCGCCCCCGCGGACGCGGCGAACCGGCAGCGCGATCGTGCCGACGCCACCCATGACGGGAGTACCCCTCGCGGGTCACGACCAGAAGCATGGCCAACGAAGGCGACCGAGGTGACGCGATCGGAGAGCTTGGCGAACACGAATGAACCTGCTTTCGACAGAGCGGCCCGCTCAGTGTTCGCGAACGCTCGACCCTCGCCATCCACCCACGATCGGGACTTCCGCAGTGTTCTTCCTCCTCTCTTGACCCGCAGGACTAGTACTCCAGACCCGCAGTCCTAGTGCTCCAGCCGTAGATCGTCACGGTCACGTGGAGAGATCCATAAATGCCCGGAAAGGGTCCTGCAGCGAGCTCCCGGGAATCGTGTCGTTGCTGTGCTCCTCATCGTCGCGATGGGATAGTCCCGACCCGAAGGGCGGGCCGGGAATCCGGCGGGTGGTCGCCGGACGAGACCGCCCGCCGTGCAACGACGGACCTGCCGCCGACGGGCGTGAAAGGAATCGCGAGTGGAAAATCGACGTGCGTTTGTACAGATGGGTCTGCTTTCGGCCCTGACACCCGCTCTGCCGCTCGGTCGTGGCCACGAGGGCAACCTTTCAAGATCGCGATCCGGCGTGGTCCTCGCCGAGGCGACCGGCCTCGACGGAAAGCCGGCGGCGATCCCCCCGCCGCCGCCCAGAGGGAAATGGCCCGCCCCGCGGGCCCCCGCTACGAGTATTCCCGACCCGACCGGCGTGGGTCTCGGCCAACTGACCTGCGGGACCGTCGACGGTATGGTGGCCGGCTTCTGGCAGCGTTCGGTCTACGAGGTGGGCGGCTTCGTCTGGCGGGCCGGCAGACTGCGGGTGCTGCCGCAGAACAGCCGGCCCGCCGCGATCAACGGATCCGGCGTCGTCGTCGGCGACATGGTCAGCCACTACACCGCACAGGCGTTCCGCTGGGCCCGCGGTACCCATCAGCCGCTGGGCTACCTCGGCGGGACCGACGAGCTGGGCGGCCGGTGGAGCCGGGCCGCCGGCATCAACGCGCGTGGGCAGATCGTGGGTACCACCAGCGTCCGCGGCGGCGACCGGCACGCCTACATCTGGGCCAACAATGCCATGACCGATCTGGGGACGCTCGGTGGCCTGTCGAGCGAGGCGGTGGCCGTCAACGAGGCAGGGCAGATCTGCGGAAACAGCGTCACGGCGACCGATCAAAGCCGCGCATTCGTCTGGTCGAACGCGCGTATCTACGATCTCGGCACCCTCGGCGGCTCCTGGAGTCGGGCGGTGGGCCTGAATACCAAAGGGCAGGTGGTGGGGGCCAGCGAGATGGCCGACGGCCGCAGCCGAGCATTCCTGTGGGAACGCGGGGCTCTGCGCGATCTCGGGGTTCTCCCCGGTGACCAGCAGAGCGAGGCGGTCGGGATCAACGACAGCGGTGAGATTCTCGTGCGCAGCATCGGAGCGGAGACCACTGCATTCGTCTGGTATCGCGGCCGGCGCAGTGCGGTCGCGGGCTTCGGGCGGCGGGTCGACCCGGGCGGCATCAACGCGCAGGGCTACGTCTGCGCGACGGCGCTCAACACCACCGGCAACGACCACGCCATCCGCTGGCGAGGAGGCGTCACCACCGATCTCGGCACGCTCGGCGGAGACTACAGCTACGCCTCGGCCATCACCGCGGCCGCGACGGTGCTGGGAAGCTCGGCGGTCGCCGGGGCCTTCGTGCCCCAGGCCGTGTTCTGGACCCTTTGACATCCTCCTCCGCGTGAACACGGAGGAGGATGTCAACTCGCGGAAGTGCCGGTGGAACGCCGACGGGCTCATCCCGGCGAGCCGGGCGAGGCCGGCGATCCGCAGCGGCTTGGTCAGCGAAGGGTTCGGCTCCGCCGTCGACACGCTGGACAGCAGCAGCCCGTCGATCGGCGTGCCCAGATTCGGCCGGGCGTGGGTCGTGATCAGGTCGCGGATCTCGGCCAGCAGGATTGGGCAAGACCCCCCCGCTGCTCCAGAGCTCCGTCCGCTACCGAGCTGACTGGGCCTGAGCCGCCGGAAGGTAGGCGTCCAGCTCGCCGGGCCCGAACCGGCACAGCCCCATCGACCACCAGAACTCCCCGGCCACGGTGCCGACCACCGTGTAGGTCCCGTCCGGCCGGTGCACGGCCCACCCCCCGTCCCGCAGCCCGATCATTGTTGCGATCGGATCGCCGGTGGCGACGTCCCACAGGCGGCAGGTGTCGTCGTTACCTACGGTGGCAAGGACGTGCCCTGCTGGGGAGAAGTCGGCCGACGAGACGCGGGCGGTGTGTCCGGTGAGGGTGTGGGTGCAGGTGCCGTCGGTGGTGTTCCAGATCCGCGCGGTGTGGTCGTCGCTGGCGGTGGCGAGGTGGGTGCCGTCGAGGGAGAACGCGACCGAAGTGATCAGGCCGGTGTGCCCGGTGAGGGTGCGCAGCAGGGTTCCGATGTGTGTGTCGGCGAGGACCAACGTGGTGCCGGCGGTGTAGGCGACGAGACGGCCGTCGGGGGAGAAGACGATCTCCCTCACTATGCCGTCCGGTGGCGTGCACAGCGCTGGGGTGTCGCGGCCGGTCAGGGCGGCGAGTCGCAGGGCGGGGTGGGTGAGCAGGCCGGGGTCCAGGGTGCGGCCGAGGAGGGCGGCCTGGAACCAGTCGCCGCCGTCGAGGGCGGCCGCGGTGAGGACGCAGCGCAGCAGGCGTGTTCCGGTGCAGTCGGCCCCGGTCAGGTCGGCGCCGGTGAGGGTCGCGCCGGTGAGGTCGGCCTCGTAGAGGCGGATGCCGCTGAGGTTCGCGCCGGTGAGGTTCGCGAACCGCAGGTTCTGGCCCGTCAGGTCATGGCCGCGCAGGTCCTGGCCAGCCAGCTGGGTGCCGTGGAGGCGAAGCTTCATCCTGCGCGCGACGCGCAGTGCGTTACTGCGGGCCGTGCCGCCATCGGTACCGGCGCTGGTACCGGGACCGGGATGTTCCTCCAGGGTGGCGCGGGCCCACTGCTCCAGGTCGGCGCGCCCGGCGATGCCGTGCAGGAAATCGACCATCAGGTCGGACATCTCCTGGTAGCCCAGCAGGGATGGCGCGGGGCCGGAGGTGGCCGCGGCGAGTTGCCCGGCGGCCTGCGCGGCGACGAGGTACTCCAGAACGGAACGGTGCACGAAGCCGAAGGTGGCGTCGTCGGTGCGCACCAGCATGCTGCCGGAACCCACGATGAACGTCGCCTGCTTGGGGTCGAGCTTGAGCGATTCGAGATCGGTGAACGTTGTCCGGACAGAATCCGACAAACTGTCCAGGCCGAGGGTGTCCCGTGACTCCTTCCACAGGTCGACGGCGAGCGCGTCGACAGCCTGGCGCAGCTGTCCTGCGTCGAGGGTCTGGTGAGCGCCGGAGGTCGGCTGGCGGCGGGACACTTCATGGTCGAGCCACCGGGTCAGCAGTTTGGCGTACAGGTCGGCGGAGGTGATGCCGTCGCCTGTCCGGGCATCCAGCAGCTCCCGTTCGTCGAGTTCGGCGATGAAGCCCAACATGCGGGGGTTGGCGGACAACCCCAACAGGTCCTGGATCGAGCGGATCAGGTCCAGCCGGACGCTGGCGCGCCGTTCCGCTTCTTCCTGCTGGCCTGCGATGTCGGTCTGGCCGCTCTCGCTGCTCGCCTCCTGCGCGGCAACCTGCTGGCGGAACAGCCGGACGAGGAACTCCCGGATCTGCTTGGCGTCGAAGTCCTCGAGGTGCACCTCCCGGCTGCCCGCTCCCCGCTGCGCCTGGTCGCCAAGTTCGGTGCGGTGTTGGCTGTCGGTCAGGAAATGCTGGGTGCGGCTGGTCAGGACGACCTTCGCGCGTCCGTTCACCGCGTCCAGGACCGTCTTCAGATGCTCGGCGGCCCGGTCGTAGGTGACGCGCAGGGCCAGCTCGTCGAACCCGTCGAACAGCAGGGCGACCTTGCCCTGCTCCACCATCCGTCGCACCGCTCGGACGTCCACACCGTGCTCGCCGTCCTTGGTGAGATGCACTGCCAGCAGTTCGTCGATGGTGTGGGTCTTCTCCAACGTCCGCAGCTCGACGAGCATCGGTGAGACCTGTGGCAGCTCCTCGGGCAGCCGTCGGGCCAGCTCGCGCAGCAGGAAGCTCTTCCCGTGCCCGAAATCGCCGAGGACGAGCAGGAAGCGGGAGTCTTCCACGTCGAGCCAGTCGAGCATCGCCGTGAACACGTCGCCCTGGACGGTCCGCTTGTCACCCTGCCCACCGCCGAGGCCGCCGAGACCATCGCCGCCGAGGCTGAACCGCTGCGGCACGTACAACCCGGGCGGGTAGACCGGATCCTTGGCGAGGCGCTCCGCCTGGCGTTTCAGGTAGCGCCGGGGGTCCCACCGGCCCTCGAACTCGGCGAGGCTGCGCACCTTGATCCGGTGGCGGCGTGCCTGCTTGAGTACCTCCTCCGCCGCAGGCGCACCGAGATGGACCAGCTCGGAGTCCACCGAGTCGTCAGCCGGCAGGTAGATCTCGCGGATGACCGTCTCGTGGAATACCTTCATGGTGGTCATGTTGGGTGAATCAATGCTGACGCCGATCGGCCAGCGTTGTCGCTCACGGTCACGCATCCCGGCGGCCTCGAGGTAGGGGAACGGGCTGCCCGCCGTGGGTCGTCGGATCGTCGCGTCGGGATGACGCAGCTGGCAGGCCTCCTCCACCAGGCCCAGCAGCCGGGTGGTCAGCGCCTCGCGGTCCGGCCCCGGGAAGGGCGGCGGCACGTCGCCGCCGCCGGGCACCCCCGGGAAGGGCGGGGCCACCGCGGGCGGCACCTTCTCACCGCTGTCGGCCGCGTGCAACCCGTCGAGCAGGGCGCGGCGGGCGTAGTCCGCGGAGAGGTCCACCAGCGTGATCCGGCCGATCTGCCGCATCAGCTCCGGTGAGTCACCCGGCGCGATCCGCACCGGAACCAGTATCTTGCGGCCCTCGACCGCATGCGCCAGCGCAGAGCGCAGTTCCGCCTTACACCACGGGGACGTGAGGTAGTCGGGGGAGAGGACCGCGACAATGTGGGACGCCGCCGCCAGCTCCTGCTGAATCCATTCCACGAAGTTCCGGCCGGGAACCGAATGCCAGGCCTGCAGCCGGGGCCGGTACCCCGCCTCCATGAGCTGCCAGGCGATCCACACCGCCCACGGCTCGTCCGGCTCCGTATAACTGAGAAAGACCCTGCGCGCCTCACCTGCCGCGCGCGCCCCGCCACCCTGCGCCCCCACGCCCATGGGCCAAGGATGACATGTGGC
>NZ_JANEZT010000297.1 GCF_025403405.1 Frankia tisae | reverse complement strand
GGACAGCGCCCACTCCCCCGGCGCCGCCACCACAGCTCGCGGACCTGCCTGCCTTCACCGGCGACGCGCTCGACCCGGCCGTCAGCGGCGGCGACCTGTGCGTGCAGTCCTGCGCCGACGACCCCCAGACCGAACAGGAACGCGTCATCGGTCGCGGTAAAGGGAGTGGCTCTCCGCCCGGTCGAAACGACGAGTTCGACCCGCTGGACCTCACCGCGAAAGGCTCCGACGGCGAGCTGCTCATCGACTCCACGGCCCACGTACGGCTCGCCCACTCCTCGCACAACAACGGCGCCGTGCTGCTTCGCCGTGGCTACTCCTTCACCGATGGCACCGACAGCCTCGGTCGCCTCGACGCCGGGCTGTTTTTCATCGCCTACCAGCGCGACCCACGCACCCAGTTCGTCACAATACAAACCTCACTCGCCGGTAAGTCCAACGACGCCCTCAACGAATACATCCAACATGTCGGCAGCGGACCGTTCGCCTGTCCATCCGGCGTCCGACCCGGCCAGTACTGGGGCCAACGCCTCTTCGAACAGGCGTAGTAGCGTGAGGCGCCGGCGGCGATGCGCGCGGAGGTGATCGTGGGACGTGACATCATCGGCGCACGTTTCGCCCCGGCCACCCCTTCCTTCGCGATCGGGCCAGCAGAGGCGTTGAGCGGCTGATGCGCGGAACCGTCGCGGTCGTCGACGACGACGAGACGCTGTGCGCGATGATCGTGCGGGTGCTGCGCCTCGAGGGATTCGACGTGGCGTGGTCCGCGGCGACGGGGAGCGATGCCCTGCGGCGCGCGGCCGCTTCCGTCTCTCCCGACGTGTTGATCCTCGACATCGCGCTGCCCGACACTGACGGACGGGACCTACTGGGCGCGCTGCGTAGCCATGGCGTCGCGGCACCGGCGCTGCTGCTGTCCGCACGAAGCTCGGTCGCCGACAAGGTGCTCGGCTTCGGTGCCGGCGCCGACGACTACCTGACCAAGCCGTTCGCGATCGACGAGCTGCTCGCGCGCCTGGACGTACTGATACGCCGGGCGCCCGGCGCCACCACGACCGCGTTCGTCCTCGATCCGGTCCGGCACGTCGTCGCCGGCCCGGGCGGCACGCGGCCCCTGTCGCCGACCGAGTACCGGCTTCTCGCGGCCCTGGTCAGCCGGCGCGGCCAGGTGGTGCGACGAGCGTCGTTGATCTCCAGTGCGTGGCCGCCAGGTTCGGTGGTACGGGAGAACACCCTGGACAGCTATGTCGCACGACTGCGGCGCACGCTGCGTGACGTCGCCGGCGATCCGTCGATCGCGACCGCGCGTGGTATCGGCTACCGGCTCGACTGATGCGCCGACGACTGACACTGGTCACGGTTGTGGCCATCGGAGTCGCGGTCGCGTTGCTCACCGCGACTTTCTGGCTGCTGCTGCGTGGCTGGCTACGCCACGACGCCGACGTCCTGCTGGCGTCGCATGCCCGATCGGCGGCGGCGCTGGTCGCCGTCGACGCCGGCCGGCTCGTGCTCGAGGAGACACCGGGGGACGAGGCCATCGAGCCGAACATGTGGCTTTTTGACCCCGGGGCATCGCCGGTGGTGCGCCCGCCCGTGGATCGGTCCCTGGACACAGCGGCGGCGGCGCTCGCGTCGTCCGGACCCGCAACGCGGGTGATCGGTCAGGTTGAGCTGCGGTCGTTGCCGGTCCAGGATGGCTCTCGACACGTGGGCACGGTGGTGGTGGCCCTCAGTCTGGCGCCCTACGTGCACAGCGAGCGGCTGGCCGTCGGCGCCGCGATCGTGCTTGACGTCGTGATCCTGATCGGAGCGGCCGTTCTGGTGCGTCGGGTCGTCGGCTCGGCCCTTCGTCCCGTGGCCGAGATGACGGCGCGCGCTCGTGACTGGGGCGCGCACGATCCGGACCAGCGGTTCGGCCTGGGGCCACCGCACGACGAGATCACGGGCCTCGCCGCGACCCTGGACGGCCTGCTCACCCGGCTGGCGGCGAGTCTGCGGCACGAGGCCCTGGTCACCTCACAGATCGCTCACGAACTCAAGACGCCGCTGGCCCGGATGCGCACCGGTGCCGAGGCGAGCGCCCGGTACGACACCCTGGCCGAGTCGCTGCGGGCGGCCCTCGAGGGAGTCCTCACGGAGGTCGACCAGCTCACAGGGGTCATCGAGACCCTCCTGAAGGCGCCCGGCGGCACCGCCACGATGGAAGGTGCGGATCTCACCGAGGTCGCGGCGCGGCTCAGGCGGACCGCCACCGCGGAACATCCTCGGGTGCGGATGAGCCTGCACGGTGCCGCCCGGCCGGCGCTGTGCGAACCGGCCCTGGCCGAGCGGATCCTCGCCCCCGTCGTCGACAACGCACTGCGCCACGCCCGGTCGGCCGTCACCCTCCGGATTGACCAGGCCGAGCCTGCCGCGGCCAGGACGGATGCCACTCGGGTGACCATCACGGATGACGGCACGGGGTTCACTCCCGACGAGGTGGACGCGGTCTTCGAACCCGGATATCGGGGCGCCGCCTCGACCGGCGACGGCGCGGGCCTCGGCCTCCCGCTCGCGCGCCGGCTGGCTCGGCTCGCCGGCGGTGACATCCTGGTCCTCCCCGGGCCGGGAGGCCGCGTGGTCGTGACGCTCCCCGTGTTGCCCGACACCTGATCACCGCCGCCGGGACAGCCGCCGACGACGACGGCTGCTCGGCGCACACGTGCCGTCAGTGGTCCAGGACGGCGGAGCCGTCCGTACCCCGTTCTCCGACCGCACCCGCGGCGGGGACGGCACCACCCTCATGGTCGGTAGCCGCGCCGGGCGAACCGGTCCGCAGGAGCTCCGTGCGGTCGCTCTTCGTCACGGTCAGGTAGACCACCGTGGCCACGATCGCGGCGAGGAACAGCAGGCTCGTGGCCAGGGTGCCGAGCCCCGCACCGCCCTCGTCGGTGGCGCCGCTGAGGTAGTCGCCCGTCGAGCCGCCCAGCGGGCGGGTGAGCACGTAAGCCATCCAGAACGACAGGACCGGACCCAGCCTGATCCACCGGTACGCGATGTACACGACCGCGATCACGACGGCGAAGATGACGACCGCGGTGAGCAGGCCAAGTCCCAGCCGATCCGTCAGCAGGTCGCCCGCGGCGGTGCCGAGCGCAAAGGTGAACAGCACCGTCAGCCAGTAGAACGTCTCGCGGCGCCTGGTGACGATGGTATGGATCGACAAGGTGCCTTCTATCCGGTGCCACGCGACAAACGTCATCGCAAGCAGCAGGGCGAAGACGACCGTGCTGACGATGAGGCTGACGCCCAGGCCATCCGTCAGGTTGTCAGTGATCAGTGTACCGACGACGCTGATGAGGACGACCGTGGTCCAATACACGCCCGGGATGTAACGGCGTAGCCGAAACTGCGCCACCAGCGAGGCGACGAGCAGGACGGACATCACGATCGTCGTGTTGCCGAGCCCAAATCCCAGTGTGCTGTCGAGGTAGTCGGCGGCGCTCTCTCCCACCGTCGTGCAGAGGATCTTGATGGCCCAGAAGTAGAGAGTGATCTCCGGTACCTTGTTGAACATCGGCCGGTTCGGGGCCCGCGCGGTCATAGCTGAGGTAGGTAGGCTCACGTCGCCGAGAATGCCGCCGCCAACCTGACGAAAACCTTACCACCGACGAGCTCGCTGGCCCCATCGGAGCAGCTTGACCGGAACGCCTGATATGCATTCGAACGCCCAGCACAGGTGTCCGGGCCGATCCGGATGTCCCGAGGGTACGCGTCTGGTTTCGCATGGTGGCGCGCCTACCGTTCGGCCGCATGAGCACCGGCAGCAGCGAGCGGAAGTGGAAGCCCACGCCCGTCGAACGTGCCACTCCTCGGGCATGAAATATCCCGCATACGACCTCCAGGAGCAATGCCGTTGAATTAAGAAGTAGCACCTACAAGATCACGATCTGAAGTGGATCTTGTAGGTGCGTGGTGCCCTTGAAAGCGGCGCATCGTACCCGCGGTAGAATTCAGCAGTGACGGGCGCGAACAAGACCGGCGGGAACGGCGAAACGCCGCTGGGCCGGTTGACGGATCATATTTCCCTCGGGGTGCTCACGAGCACGGTCCACCATGACCTGGTGGACGAGGTTCTGGCCGAGACGGGTCGCGTCGAGAAACGGACCCGGAAACTACCCGCCCGGGTGATGGTCTATTACACGCTGGCGATGTGCCTGTTCTTCGATGACGACTACGAGGAGGTCATCGAAAAACTCGTCGCCGGACTGCGGGCCTTCAGGTCGTGGCGGGACTGGGAGATCCCGACCACGAGCGGTGTCACCCACGCCCGTAAACGCCTCGGGGAAGAGCCGCTGCGGATGCTGTACGAGCGGGCCGCCACCCCGATCGCGCATCCCGGCCTGACCGGGGCTTTCCTCGCTGGACGACGACTGATGGCCATCGACGGGTTCAGCCTCGATGTCCCCGACACCCCAGCCAACCGGGACGAGTTCGGGAAACTCGGCGACGGCCCGAAAGCTGGCGCATACCCGAAAATCCAGGTTCTCGGGCTGGTGGAGTGCGGGAGCCGAGCGTTCCTCGGCGCCGCGGTCGGCGGATGCCGCGAAGCCGAGACCACGCTCGCCCGACCGGTCCTGTCCCGACTCGAACCAGGAATGCTCCTCATAGCGGACCGTAATTTCTACGGCCACGACCTGTGGCGCACCGCCGCCGAAACCGGCGCCGACCTGCTCTGGCGCGTCAAGGCGAACCTGGTCCTGCCCGTCCTCGAAGCGTTCGACGACGGCTCCTACCGATCGGTGGTCCTCGCCAAGGGCCTGTCCCTCACCCGGCGGCGGACGCTCGTCGAAACCGCCCGCCGCGGCGGCGACCTCGACCCCGACGAAGCCATGGCCGTCCGGGTCGTCGAGTACGAGATCCTCGACCGCGACGGCGCGAACGAGACCATCTGCCTGATCACCACCGTCCTCGACCCCGCCGACATTCCCGCCCCTCTCCTCGCCGCCGCCTACCACGAGCGATGGCAAGAGGAAACCGGTATCGGCGAGGTGAAAACAACGCTGCGCGGTCCCGGCGGGATACTCCGCTCGAAAACCCCGGAGATGGTCCGCCAGGAGGCCTGGGCAATGCTGCTCACCCACTACGCGATCCGGAAAGTCATGACCGACGCCGCCGAAGAAGCCGACGCCGACCCCGACCGGCTCTCGTTCCTACGAGCCCTCCGTGTCATCCGCCGCCAGATCACCGGGCCGGCGGATTTTTCCCCCTGAGCAACACGCGAAAACCACCACCCGCGTCCACCGCGACATCCGGCGCAGGAAAAACCCCGTCCGCCACCGCACCTGCCCACGCGTCGTCAAACGAGCCCGCCACAACAGTTACCTCGTCAAACGCGACACGCACACCACCACCCGCCACACCGGACCGCCAGCAATCAAACTTTCGCGAGTCGCCTAATTCAACGGCATTGGATCTAGGGTCCAGGCGCGGTGGCAAGCTATGGTTTGGGAACTGGTTGTTCGCCATCACGGCCACAGATGTCGCCAAGGTGCTGAAGGTGAAGGCAGACGATCCCGCGCCCCCGAGAAACAGCACAAGGCAACTGGTCCGGTTCACCTCGTACACATCTGCGATATGGGGTGGCTCACGTAATTCCTATACCCCGGAGTTGATACCATGGCAAGACCTCTGGAAAGATCTTGCGGGAGGTAGCCGTCACGAGTGGCCACAGGCGATCCGCCTTCCCCGCATTCTTGCAGACAGGGTAGAAAGATTACTTCGAGAGCAGCCCGTCCGGCCTATCTATCGGTCCGAACAGATCACGAGCCTTCTTCATCAAGCAGATAATTTCACCGCGAGTAGCGTGATGAACGAACAGTTCGCTACTTTTATGTCCGACGAGCAGGGCCGCTACTGGAGGGCAGAGGACGGGGATTCGGACGCCGGTAGACCGACTGTCGAGCTGGACAACACGCATGCATCCGATAGCCATCGAGTGCTGGTCTTCCTAACAGTGTTTTGACCTGACGACGGCTGACGACTGCCCGGATCCAACGGGACACATCAGTCGACCCCAAGCCCAGGAAGATCATCAGATGAGGCGTCCAGCGTCACCTCGTCCGGCCCGGCTGCGGCTCCGAACCCGGTACCTCCAGGCGAGAGGACCGACCGTCACGGTAAGCCCAGGTCGCCAGATCGAGGACGTGGGTATGGACGACCGGGACACCGGCGAGGGCCTGCCCGGACCCGCCAGTAGTACGAGATTCTGCCCTCAGGTAGGGAGTGGTCTCTGCATGGCTCTGCGGGCTCGGGTCGTGGTCGGCGAGCCGTAGGGTGGGCGTGACAGGACTGATCCGGAGGCGGCGGAGGGGATGTCCGGTGGTGCGGCGATTCAACACGGCAGGTCCGTGCCGCCCTGACTTCCACTACATGGTTCCGGCGTTGTCACGGCTGCCGCAGGCGCCTGGCCTGGTTGCCCAGGACGGCTACTTCGTGGTGCACGCCCCGAGACAGACGGGCAAGACAACGGCACTGCGGGCGCTGGCAGCCGAGCTGACCGCGTCCGGCCGGTACGCCGCGTTGTACTTCTCCTGCGAGTTCGGCGAGGCCGCGGGCGACGACTACCGCGCGGCCGAGCGGAGCATCCTGCAGGAGATCCGTGACCGGGCCGACGCGACGTTGCCCGAGAGCCTCCGCCCGCCCCCATGGCCGGACCTGTCCGCGGAAAACCCACTCAGACGTGCGCTCTCGGCGTGGGCGAGGACGTGTCCGCAACCGCTGGTGCTGTTCTTCGACGAAATCGACGCGCTACGCGGACAGAGCCTGATCAGCGTGCTGCGCCAACTCCGGGCCGGGTTCAGCGAGCGACCGGAGTCGTTCCCCGCCTCGGTCGCGCTCTGCGGCCTGCGAGATGTCCGCGAATATAAGGCCGCCTCGGGCGGGGACCCGACCCGGCTGGGGTCGGCGAGCCCCTTCAACATCAAGCTGAAGTCGCTGCGGCTTGGGGACTTCACGCCGGAGGAGGTGCGAAGCCTGTACAGCCAGTACACGGACGACACCGGACAGGACTTCACCGAGGAGGCGGTACAGCGGGCGATCGAGCTGACCGCCGGCCAGCCCTGGCTCGTCAACGCCCTCGCCCGCGAGATCGTCGAAGAGATCAAGATACCGATCCCGGAGACAATCACTGTCGAGCATGTGGAACAGGCCAAGGAACGACTGATCCTGGCCCGGGCCACCCATCTCGACTCCCTTGCCGCCAAACTCGCCGAACCCCGCGTCCGGCGAGTACTGGAACCGGTGCTCGCCGGTACCCTGGTCAACCTCGACGCCTACGACGACGACTTGGCCTACGTCCGCGACCTCGGTCTGATCGCCCCCCTCAACCCGGTGCGGATCGCCAACCCGATCTACCGTGAGGTCGTCGCCCGGGTTCTGACCGACGGCGTCGAGGCCGTCGTGTTCGCCGACCCCCGCTCCTTCGTCCTGCCTGACGGCCGGTTCGACACCGCGACGATGCTCGACGAGTTCACCCGGTTCTGGGTCGAGAACGGCGAGATCCTCGCCTCTGGCCGCCGCTATCCCGAAGCCGCCCCCCAGCTCGTCCTCATGGGCTTCCTCCAGCGCGTCGTCAACGGCGGCGGCTACGTCGAACGCGAGTACGGCATCGGCCGCGGCCGTATCGACCTGCTCGTCCGCTGGCCGCACACGACGCCGAACGGCAGGCGCCGCTGGCAGCGCGAGGCCTTCGAACTCAAGGTCCGCCGAACAGGCGAAGCCGACCCGCTCCACCGCGGCCTAGCCCAGCTCGATGGCTACCTCGACCGGCTCGGGCTCGACCACGGAATCCTCGTCATCTTCGACACCCGATCCGAAGCCCCACCCATCGCCGAGAGAACCGTCACCACCACCATCACCAGCCCCGCCGGCCGCACCGTCACCCTCCTGCGAGCCTGACGCGCCACGAGGCTCAGCTACGTCGCGAACTCCGTGCCGTGGACAGGACGTGGCTACGCGAAATGACTCCGCCGGGTTGCGACGCATCGCCCCAGCTCACAGCAAATATTGATCCTCAGGGACGAAGCGCATGCAAATCTTCGAAGGAACCAACCAGATCCAGCGCCTGGTCATCAGCCGCCACCTCGCCCGAGCCTGATCAGGGGGCATTTTCGCTGGTCAGAGTTCCAGTTCGGGTCCGAGCGGCGGTTCGGGCTCTGCCGGGGTGAGGTCCGGCGGTGTCCGGTCCAGTCCGATCGTTTCCGGCTGGCTGTGGCTGAGCCGTGGCTGGGAGAGCCCCGCCTCCGCAGCCGTCATGACACGCCCCGATCTTGGCAATGACCCGCGACATCGGCCCGTCGTAGTCGCTTCCGACGGCGGTCACGGTGTCCTCGAAGGGCCCGGCGCCGTGGATCGTACGACTGAGCCAGTTCTCGGGCAGGAGCACGCGGTCGCCCGGAACGAGCGGCTCGGCGCCCTCCCACAGGTAGGCGTACCTGCCCACCCGTACCTTCATCGCCACCGACGCCCCCGACTGTCCCGCGCTCCCCTGTCTGTCAGACTCCCGTGAGACATGAGGATCATCGAGACCTCGGTAGCGTAGGGCGAGACGGGATCTTCAGGACCAGTGACGTTGACCATGGCGGACATGGCCTCCTCGAAGCGGGAGGATGG
>NZ_JANEZT010000296.1 GCF_025403405.1 Frankia tisae | reverse complement strand
ATCGCCCCCTCCACCTACGAATGTAGGACCGCCACCCGGCACTGGGGCGGGGGCGGGGGCCGTTCCGAGGTCGCCCGCGAAAAGCTGGCAGCCCGGGTGCGGATTCTGAGAACAGTCGGTTCCGCCGAACTTGTCGCCAGCGAAAGCGGGCACGGTGAATACGCCGGCCAGCGTCGCCGTCACGGCAGCAACAAAAAGAGTCCTACGCATCAGCATGATGCCAGGTCTCCGACTCCGAACTGGGTGACGCGCCACAGCCCGTCGGTGTGCAGTCGAGCCTCGGCCAGAATCCGGCGCATTCCCCCGGGAGTGTCATCCAGAAGCGAGCCGTCGGTCCTGTATTGCAACCAGTTCCGACTGTCCGCGCAATCCTCGATCCTCACCGAGGTCGGCGCGCCGGGCGGGTTCACCGATGTCACCCGCGGGTGGTTCACCGGCTCACCCTTCGCAACCAGCCCATTGAGATGGTCGGCGTACAGATCACCGGTCAGTACCTGCAAAGCATCGCCCGAGGCATAGCGCGACAGATACGTCGCCTGCCAGTCCGAGGTGTGACTGGCCTGCGCGTCGGCCTTCCACATCCCCACGTACGCGGCGACCGCGTCCTGCCGCGCGATGTCCGCCGGCGATGTCGGCTTCGGGCTCGGCGATCCGCCCGTATGCGGGGGCGAGGAGACGGCTCCGCCACTGGGAGCCGGAGCGGGCGTCGAACCACCATCCGCACCGCAGCCAGCGAGGAAGGTCACGGCAGCGGCCACGACGCTGATACCAGCGAACCGCAGCCGAGCCCGGCGGCGCTGTCCCGCTGTACGAGCCCGGACCTCCACAGTGCCCACCTCGCCGGCCATCCCAATGGACGGCCAACCCGCCCCGGAAGGGAGAAACCCCTCTATCTAGGACTACCCCCGCCACAGCGAATCCCGGCGTTCTAACTTCGCAGTCCGACCGGCATCCCAGCGAGAAATGACTCAATAGGGCTAGAAGTAGCCCCCTGTCCGGGCTATGCAGATCACTCGCTGGGATAGCCCGATCAGGGGGTGCGGGGCGTGCATCGTTCCCGTCGAGCTGTCACGGTGGGCGGGACACAATGCTGATACGGGCATCGCGGCCTGGCTGCGCTCCAGACCCTCTGGCCGGCCCACCTGACCGGTGGTGAGCGCGCCAGGCCGGTCAGCCGCCGTGACGGCGCTTGGGTTCGACCGGCGGGCCTCGATGAACCACTCGGGGCGAAGACGACGGACTCGTCCGCAGGAACGTCCCCGCCCCGCGGTCCACCTGGGTCACTGTGCCTGTCCCGTTAGCCTCACGGTGGCGATCATTTGCCAGTGCCACCCGTCAGCGGCGGGATGGAGCTGAAGCAGGCCGGCGGCGGCCAGCGCGGCGAGTTTCAGCAGGACGTCCACCCGGTCGACCATGCCGGCCTCGGCGTCGAGCAGGGCGGCGATCTCCGTTCCGTGGGCCGTGCCGCGCGGGAGCTGTGCCGCCTGTACCGCCGCCCACCACTCCCGCGGTGAGACGGTGTCGAGCGGGCGCACCCCGTCCGGGGCGGGTGCGGCCAGTGGGGGCTGGCAGGCGTACATCAAGGTGCGGTTGACCGTCTGGTAGCGGGAGAGCAGCCGGACGGTGGCGAGGATGTTCAGCCAGCGGCCCACCTCGTCCGCCGGCACAGGAACATGATCGGCGATCAGGTTGGCGGGGAACACGCCCGCGCGTGCGGTGCGGGCCTGTGCCCAGACCACCGTCGTCCGCAGGGTTCCGACGGCCACGTGCTCGATCCCCTGCACCAGGAGACGGCTCACGGGCCGTGCCGGACGTCCGCCGCCTGTGCGGGGTGTGGGCGCGGCACGCGGGCACCACCCCGCGTGCCGCGCCCCGGCTCCGTCCCCAGGCAGTGGAAGGGGCCAGTCCTTCGGCCGCGGCGCCGTCTCACCGTTCGGGGCCTTTCCACCCGACGGCGCTGATCGCCTCCCGCCCGGAGTCGGTGAGCCGCAGCTCCGAGCCGACCCGGGCGAAGCGACCGGTGCGGGTCTGCCGATCCACCCAGCCTTCCAGGCGGGCCAGCCCGACACCCAGGCGGCGGGCCGCGGTGATCAGGTCGATGTCGACGTCGGGAGAGTCGGCGCCGAGCACCGTCCACACCTCGCTGTCGGTCAACCCTCGTGACAGCAGCTCGCGGCCCCAGCTGGTCCCGTGAGCGGTCATCTGCCACTGGCGGTGCGCCGCACCTCTGTCCGGGCCGGCAGCGAGCAGGCCGCGTACCCCCAGCGTCGCGAGCCGCACCGCCACATCGATCCGATCAACCCGGCCGGCCGGGGCGTCGAGGAACTCGGCGATCGTCTCCGTCGACGCCATGCCGGTGCGGGCGTGCGCGTCGGCCATCGCTGCCCACATCTCCCGCGGCAGAATCGTCTCCTGCGGGCGTAGCACGGTGTCCGCGGTCGGCGCTGCGGCGAGCAGCGGCCCGCAGGCGTACACCCAGGCGTCGCTGGGCGTGCGGTAGCGGTCGACCAGGCCGAGCAAGGCGAGGACATCGAGCAGGCTGCCCGCTTCCTCGACTGTCACCTGGCAACGATCCGCGAGCAGGGTGGCGGGGAACGTGCCCGTGCCGACCCGCTGGTGCGCCCACGCCAGAGCTGCGCGTAGCCGCCCGACCGGTACACGGTCCAGCCCCTGCACCCTCGCAGCGGACCTCGCGCCAGGTGAGGGGATCATCGCGTCTCCTGACCAGGGCGAGCCCGAGGCGAGGGGTGCGGCAGCCAGCACCGCGCAGCGCCGCCTGTGCCGGCCGCCGCCCACCGATCCGCACGGTGCAACTGGGCGTCCGTGGCGGCATACCAGGCGCCGATCAGGCCCACCCTGCGGGTCTGGGCCCGAAACGCCTGCTCCTGCGCGCGGGTGAGAGTAACCGGCGTTGCCGCTGTGGCCGCGGCGAGGGCGAGGGCGAGCTGGGCCGCACGATGCTCCACGTGAGGCCCTCGGCGGCCCGGCCGCGAGCAGGGGATCATCGGCCTTCTCCGCAGGCCAGGCAGGACGGGTCGGTCCCCGAGGCGCACCGCTCGGCCGGGGCCGGCGGTTCGGCGGGTCCGGCCAGGCTGTGGAGTGCCGCGAGATCGGTGACGGCCATGCGGCCACGGGCGAGGATCGTCAGGTGGCCGCTGGTGCGCAGGTCGGTCAGCAGGGGCTGCACGGTGGACAGGGATGCGGCCAGCATCGCGGCGATCTCCCGGTGCCCGAGTGGGATCTCCACCGGGGCGGCCGGGTCCTGGCCGGCCCCGAACGCGGCATGCAGATTGACCAGCAGTCGCGCCGTCCGGATCGCCACCGGCACGGCGCTGTCCGTCCGCCGGGCGCGCAGCGCGGCCTGCCGCCGTGCGCAGGCGGCGTGGCGGAACGCCGCGGCGGTCTGCGGGTAGGTGGCCAGGACCGCGGCAAGGTCGTCATGGGCGATTAGGCGCAGCGTCGTGGGGTCGCCGGCGGTCACCGTCGCGGCCCTGGGTGCCCCTGCCGGCTGAACGATGAGGTCCCCGGGATGGTGCAGGTTCTGGATCGCCAGCCGCCCGGAAGGGCTGATCGCCGCGCTCTTTGTCCACCCGGAGAGGAGCAGGGCCAGGCAGTCCACGGGCTGGTCCTGCCACAGGATCACCGTGCCGGGTTCGGCCCGGTGCTCGTCGCCGAGGGTGACCATAGCCGCGCGGGCGGCGGGCGGGAGCAGGCCGAGGAAGCGGCCGTCCCACGCGGGCACGACGGTCATCCCCACCATCCCGATCTCCTCCTCATCGTCGAGTCCTCTTCACCGGATGTGGTTGGCCGGTGGTGTTCCGCCCGCAGGGGCAGCAGGCGGAACACCCGCTGGGCGCCGCACCGGCCCGGCCCGCCGGCGGGCCGTCACAGGACATGCGGCATGATCACGATGAAAGTCAGGCTGACGAAGAGGAAGCCCATACACCCAGCTCGACCGCGACCGTGCCTCGATCTCCCTGCGTACTCGTTCCGGCAGATCGTCCCGCCGCCGTCCTGCCCCCCGTGGCACGCCGATCAGCCGATGATCAGCGGCGTGCCGGGAGCGGCGGCGACGTCGAGTAGCCGCTGGAACTCCGCGAACGCCGTCGTTTCGGCCCCGAGACGCTGCGGCTTGTTGTCGCCGTGGGAGTCGCTGGACCCCGTGACGATCAGACCGAGGCGTTTCGCGATCGCGAGGAGCTCCGCCCGGTCGGCATCCGTGTGGTTGGGGTGGAAAACCTCGATGCCCGCCAGCCCGGCGTCGGCCAACGCCGCGATGTCCGCCGCCGAGAGCGGTGGACGCCGCTCGGTCCTCCGCGGATGCGCGAGGACCGCAACGCCCCCCGCCCCGCGCACGAGGGACAGGGCCGTTGCGAGGTCGGGTTGCTCCTTGGGCACGTGATACGGGCTGCCATCGCCGAGCCAGTCGGCGGAGTACGCCTCCGCGCGGCTCGTCACCACCCCGTTCCTGACCAGCACCGTCGCGATGTGCGGTTTACCGACCACACCGGCCGCCTCCGCGACCACCTCATCCCAGGAGATGGTGTGGCCGCCCGCCGCCAGCTTCCCGACCATCTTCTGCGCCCGGGTGTCGCGGCTGTCCCGGGTGCGACCGAGCGCGTCGGCCAGCGCCCGGTTTTCCGGGTCGCAGAAATAGCCGAGCAGGTGCTGCGTGCCCCTCACGCCGTCCACCTCGACGGACGTGGAGATCTCCACTCCCGGGATCAGGATCTGCCCCGGTCGCAGCGCCGCAGCCGCGTCGGGAATACCCTCGAACGTATCGTGATCCGTCAGACCCAGGATCAGATTTTCCTCGTCTGCCAGCTTCACCAGCTCCGCTGGATCCTCGGTCCCATCGGATTTTCTCGAATGGTTATGTGGATCAACCCGGGGTTGTTTCATCTGATCCCTCCGACGTGAAGGTCGCCATGTCGACCCGGAGATGTACTTGGGGTCCGAGGACCACGGCGTACGCGTGACTGCCTTCACCATCCCCGACCTTCACACGGGTTCCCTCAGGCGGAACACCACCCGGAAAAGCTTCCGGGGGCACCCACCTGGCGCCGTCGATTTCGGGGAAGTTGAAGTCAACCCGCACGTAGGCGTCCACGTCCTTACCCGCACCGAGGCGGACGAGGAAACGCCGGACCACGCCGTAGACCCGTGCCACCGCGCCCGGCCCGCGCAGGACGTCCCGCCGTGTCCTGATCATCGCCGGCCTGCGCGTGCGCGCCGCGCCGACAGGTACACCGTGGGCGTTCTGATCGTCACCGTGCCCCGGTCGTCGAGAAGCTGATGGCATGCCGTCTCGTAACGGCCGGCCAGCAGCTCCCCGAGCTGTCCGCGGACGGCCTCAAGCGGGTTCGGACCTGCCGGCACCGGCGGCGTGTGCAGGTGGACCGCGACAGCATCATGATCACGAAGGGTTGTGGTCGTCGGAGCGAGATCGCCCCGGTCGATCTCCAGACCCAGGTGGCCGAGGTGGGAGGCGGTCACGAGATCGTCCACCGCGTGCCGGGCATGCGCGGGAGTCGCCTGCCCCAGCGCGGTGTCGATCTGCCACTGCTCGTGTGCGGTGAGGCCGGGCAGCGCATCGTCGTACCGGCGGGCATGGTGCAACGGCTCCGCCAGAGCGAACCGTCCACCCGGAACCAGAACGCGGCCCGCGTCGGCCAGCACCGCGGGCAGGCCCGCCACCCCGGCCACACCGTGCCCGACGACCGCGGTCACCGAGCCCTCGCGCAGGGGAAGCCGACCGGGATCGGCCAGATCCCCTGAAGGCTCCCGGTGCCCGGGGCGAACCGCAGCCGGCGCAGCACGGGATCAAGCCCGACCGCAACAACCACCCCGGACGACCCGACCAGCGACAGGGCCGTCCGAGTCAGCATCCCCCCGTCGGCGCTGGTGCCCAGCACGACGACCCGGTCCCCGGGACCGACCTGCGCCGCACCGAGAACCTGAGGCGACACCCCGGTGTCATGCTCCACGGCCAGCAGGCTCACGAGACGCGGGCCACCGCGCCGAGCAGCCACACCGCCCGCTGCTCGGCGTCCGGCTCCTCCTCCGGACGCCACAGGGCGATCGGCACCACGCCCGGCTCCACCAGGGTGCAGCCCGCCGCCGTGATGATCCCCGAGATCTGCTCGGCCGTACGTGCCTTCAGGGGAATTCCTGCGGCCTCGTATCGGCGGGTGACCTGCTCTGCCGTGGCGGGATTCATCTCGGGGGTGATGTGGGACAGCACCAGGTAGCTGCGGGTCGGCAACCCGGCGACAAGCCCCGCGACGATGCCCGCCACGTCGTCGTCGTCGACGACGAAGTGCAGGATCGCGTTGAGGGACAGCGCGACCGGCTTCTCCAGATCGAGAGTCTCACGCAGCTCGGCAGCGTTGATGATCATCGATGGGTCCCGCAGGTCGGCGTCGAGGTAGGCCGTCCGCCCCTGCGGTGTGCTGGTCAGCAGCGCGCGGGCGTGCACGAGCACGATCGGATCGTTATCCACATAGACGACCCGGGCCTCCGGGGCGATGCCCTGGGCGATCTCATGCAGGTTCGGCGACGTCGGGATGCCCGTACCGACGTCCAGAAACTGGCGGACCCCGACCTCCCCGGCGAGCCACCTGGTGGTGCGGGCGAGGAAGGCCCTGTTCGTCCACGCCATCACCTTCGCGCCGGGCTCCGCGGCCAGGATCTCCTCGGCCGCCTCCCGATCAGCCGGGAAATTGTCCTTCCCATCGAGGAAGTAGTCGTAGATCCGCGCCGTGTGCGCCTGGTCGACGTTCAGGTCCGTGGGCTGTTTGGCGGCGGTGGATTTCACGGCGGTGGACTCGTCCATGATTTCTTTCTGGTCGTGGGTGGAGGGCTCCGGCCTGGACCGCGGGCCGGTCGGGGATGAGCTTCGCGGGGCCTACGTGGTCTCGGTGGGGGGCTGGCCGGAGGCGGTCCTGGGAAGAGCAGCCCAGCCCACTGCTAGAGCAGTGCTCCAGCGACCGGGGAACGCCGATGCGGGAGTGGGCGTGGGCGGCGCGGAGGTGTGGGCACGTCCGGCGCCGCTGCACCCGGCGAAAAGCGACGCCGTGTGCCGGTCAGACGAGCGCGGGAAGGGCGCCCGTCAGCTCGTCGTCGTAGGGGTCGACCGGCCGGTGGACCCCCTCGGGGTCCTCGGCCAGCAGCTGGAACGCGGGTGCGACCGCGGCGGCCAGCGCCGGGCCGAGCCGGTGCAGCCGTGCGGTCACCTCGTCGAGGTACACGCCCAGCAGGGCCGCCCACCCCTGCTCGCCCAGGATCGTCCTCACCCGGTCGTAGTAGGTCTCGGCGCGCATGTCGTCCTCGGCGAACAACGCCGCCCGGCGGGCGAAGTGCTCGCGGCGTTCGGCGGCCTGCTCGGGACCCAACGGCGTCGCCACCGGGCTGACCTTGTGTCCGAGCAACGCGAACGCGTCCTCGGCCGCCGTCCTCTCCTGCCGGTACTCGCCAGCGAGGTCGAGCAGCTGGCGGATCGTTTCGTCCGTCAGACCGATCAGCTTGTAGTGGACCAGCACCCGGTCCACCAGGAAGTCCGGCGCCATGCTCCTCATCCGCTGGTCCAGCAGACCCAGGCGGTGCGGAGCCATCTCATCGTGCGGAGGCATAGATCCAATCCATCTCGTGATTGTGAATGTGAGGTGCCGATTCCGCCTGCCGGCGGCAGCCGCGTCGGAGATGGCGGGAGGCGTCCGGCCGCTCACTCGGGGGGTGCGAGCGACCGGACGGATCACAGAATGCCCGGATTCGCCGAGGGGGAGATTCCACGCGCAGTGAACATCTAGTTCGCTGCGCGATAGGGCTGTGGCCTGCGAATACTCGGCCAGCCGAGGTGATTTCTTCGTCGTCGAGCCCGTGGTTTGAACGGGTCGAGGTCAGCCGGTGAGGGTGAGGTGCATGGCGGCGTGGTCACTGAGGCCGGCGTGGCGAGGAGCGTGCAGGTAGTCGCAGGCGGTCACAGACGGCCGGTGCGCAGTGGTGATGAACGTGTGGTCGAACCGGTAGCCGTTTCCCCCGCGGCCGAACCAGCTGTGGCCGGGTGCGGCGGGGTGCTGGGCCCGGTAGGCGTCGATGAGACCGGCGTCGGCGAAGGAGCGGTAGAAGTCGTACTCCCACCGGCCGAAGACGGGGTAGTGCGGGACGTGGCCTGGTTCGACGACGTTGAGGTCACCGGTCACGATGACCGGGCCGTCGAACCCGGCGAGGAACCCGGGCAGCGCCTGGGTGACGGCGTGTTGGAAGGCACGCTTGTTCTCGTTGCGGCGGTGCTGCGGCCCGCGGGAGGGCACGTAGAGGCCGAGCAGCCTGATCCGCCGGCCGCCGACCCAGATCTCCGCGGCGGGGGCGCGGTGCGGGAGGAACCCGATGCCGGTCGGCACGGGTTCGAGCGGTGTGCTGCGGGAGGCCAGGACCGTGCTGTAGTCGGCGCCGCCCGGTCGCGGTGCGTGCAGGTGGGGGTAGCCGTGCTGGGCGAGCGCGTCGAGGAGGGCGCGTCCGCCGGGTCCGGAGCCGACTTCGGTGAGGACGACGAGGTCCGCGCCGCGCCGCTGGGCGAGCCAGGCGGCCTGGCGGCGGGCCCGGTCGGGTGCAGCGTGCTGGGCGTTGAACGTGAGCAGGCGCAACGGGGCCGGGGGCGCGGTGGCCGCTGGCG
>NZ_JANEZT010000295.1 GCF_025403405.1 Frankia tisae | reverse complement strand
GAGGCGGTCTGCGCGGTGGCGAAGCGGGTGGGGGTGGACATCACCCAGGCGGCGGCGGCCATCGTGAGCGCCTCCGCGGTGGGCAGCGGGCGTTCGCGGGCGGCGTCGACGTGGGCGGTGCGCAGGCGGACGAGCAGCGACGGGATGTCGATGCGCACCGGGCAGACGTCGTAGCAGGCGCCGCACAGGCTGGAGGCGTACGGCAGGGAGGCGTTGTCGTCGTTGCCGGCGTGGATCCCGGTGAGCTGCGGGGACAGCACGGCGCCGATGGGGCCGGGGTAGACCGAGCCGTAGGCGTGGCCGCCGACGCGCTCGTAGACGGGGCAGACGTTCAGGCAGGCCGAGCAGCGGATGCAGTGCAGCGCGTCGCGGCCGACGGCGTCGCCGAGGGCGGCGGTGCGGCCGTTGTCGAGCAGGACCAGATGGAACGCCCGCGGACCGTCGCCGGGGGTGACGCCGCTCCAGGTCGAGGTGTACGGGTTCATCCGCTCACCGGTCGACGACCGTGGCAGCAGCTGCAGGAACACCTCCAGGTCGCGCCAGCTCGGCACGACCTTCTCGATGCCCATCACCGTGATCAGCGTCTCCGGCAACGTCAGGCACATCCGGCCGTTGCCCTCCGACTCCACCACGACCAGCGAGCCGGTCTCGGCGACGCCGAAGTTCGCCCCCGACACGGCGACCCGCGCCCGCAGGAACGTGCGGCGCAGGTGGGCGCGGGCGGCCATGGCCAGGCGGCGCGGCTCGGCGGTGAGCGACGGGTCGACGTCGGGCATCTCCCGCAGGAACAGCTCGCGGATCTCGGCGCGGTTGCGGTGGATCGCCGGGACCAGGATGTGGCTGGGCACGTCGTCGCCCAGCTGGATGATCAGTTCGGCGAGGTCGGTCTCGTGGGCGGTGATGCCGGCGTCGGCGAGCGCGGCGTTCAGGCCGATCTCCTGGGTGGCCATCGACTTGACCTTGACCAGTTCGGTCGCGCCGGTCGCCTGGACGAGGCCGGTGACGATCGCGTTCGCCTCGTTCGCGTCGCGGGCCCAGTGCACCGTCCCGCCGCGGGCGCTCACCTCGGCCTCCAGCCGGACGAGATGGTCGTCCAGGCGGGCCATCGTCGCCCGTTTGATCGCCTCGCCGGCGAGGCGCAGCTGCTCCCAGTCGTCGAGTTCGCCGACCGCCGCGGCCCGCTTGGCGCGGATGACCCCGGTGGCGTGGCCGAGGTTGCGGCGCAGCTGGCTGTCGCCGAGGGCGTCGCGCGCGGCGGCGGGGAACGGCCGGTCGCCGCGCAGCTGCCCGACGCCGGGCGGCGCGGGGATCCCGAGGAACGCCGCCGTCACCGGACGCTCGCCTGGGTGCTGGCGAGGATCTCGGCGAGGTGCACCGTGCGGGTGGCGGCGCGCAGCCGGGTCAGGCCGCCGCCGATGTGCATCAGGCAGGACGCGTCGCCGGCGGTGGCCACCTCCGCGCCGGTGCCGAGGACGTGACGCATCTTGTCGGCGAGCATCGCCGTCGACGTCGGCGCGTTCTTCACGGCGAAGGTGCCGCCGAACCCGCAGCAGGTCTCCGCCTCCGGCAGCTCCACCAGCGTCATCCCGGCGACCTGGCGCAGCAGCCGCAGCGGCCGGTCCCCGACCCGCAGCACCCGCAGCGAATGGCAGGTCGGATGGTAGGTGACCCGGTGTGGGTAGTAGGCGCCGACATCGGAGACGCCGAGCACGTCGACGAGCAGCTCGGACAGCTCGTAGGTGCGGGCCGCGACCGCCTCGGCGCGGCGGGCGAGCGCGTCGTCGCCGGCGTCGCGGGCGAGGGCGGCGTGCTGGTGGCGCACCGAACCGGCGCACGAGCCGGACGGGGTGACGATGACGTCGGCGTCGGAGAACACGTCGACATGGTGGCGGACCAGCTCGACCGCCTCGCGGGCGTAGCCGGTGTTGACGTGCATCTGCCCGCAGCAGGTCTGTGCGGCGGGGAAGACGACCTCGTGGCCGAGGCGTTCCAGCAGCTCCGTCGTGGCCTGCCCGACCCGGGGGAACAGCGAGTCGACCAGGCAGGTCACGAACAACGCGATTCTCATCCGGGCCCGCCCCGGTCCTCGACCCCGATCGCCACGGGTTCGAAACTATCCCGGCCGGACCGCGGACGCCCGCCCATCGCGCAACCCGCCGCGCGGTACCGGCACCGAGGCGGGTTCCGCCGCCACCCGGGGTGCACGATGGTGCCTGATTGTTCACGGACGGCTCCGCGCCGGAGTCGAGACATACCCTGGCCCTGTGACAAAGAGGGGCACCGAGCGAGGAGAAGAACGTCGATGAGGATCGCCGAGGACATCACGCGGCTGGTCGGGAACACGCCCCTGGTGCGGCTGCGCCGGGTCACCGACGGGGTCGGGGGCCAGGTCGTCGCCAAGCTGGAGTCGTTCAACCCGGCGCACAGCGTGAAGGACCGGCTCGGTCTCGCGCTCATCGACGCCGCCGAACAGGCCGGCGCGATCGGCCCGGACACGATCATCGTGGAGCCCACCAGCGGGAACACCGGCATCGCGCTGGCCATGGTGTGCGCGGCCCGCGGTTACAGGTGCGTGCTGACGATGCCGGAGACGATGAGCGTCGAGCGGCGGATGCTGCTGCGCGCCTACGGTGCCGACCTGGTGCTCACCCCCGGCCCTGAGGGAATGGCCGGGGCCATCGCCAGGGCCGAGGAGCTGGCCAAGAGCGATTCCCGCTACTTCATGCCCCAGCAGTTCGAGAACCCGGCCAACCCGGCGATTCATCGGGCCACGACCGCTGAGGAGATCTGGCGCGACACCGACGGGACGATCGACTTCCTCGTCGCCGGCGTCGGCACCGGTGGGACGATCACCGGGGTGGCGGAGGTCATCAAGGCGCGCCGGCCGTCGGCCCGGTTCGTCGCGGTGGAGCCCGCCGCGTCGCCGGTGCTGTCCGGGGGCGCGAAGGGGCCGCACCCGATCCAGGGCATCGGCGCCGGCTTCGTGCCCGGCGTGCTCGACACCACGCTCGTCGACGAGATCATCCAGGTGGAGGCCGACGACGCGATGGATCTCGCCCGCCGCCTCGCCCGCGAGGAGGGCCTGCTCGTCGGCATCTCCGCCGGGGCGGCCGTGTCGGCCGCGCTGACGGTGGCGGGCCGCCCGGAGAACGCCGGCAAGCTGATCGTCGTCGTACTGCCCGACTTCGGCGAGCGCTACCTGTCGACGCCGCTGTTCGCCGGCCTGGGAGACTGAGGCGTGCTCGCGACGCTGCGCCGGGACCTGCGCACGGCGCGGGACCGCGACCCCGCCGCCCGCTCCACCCTCGAAGTCGCGCTGTGCTATCCCGGGGTGCACGCCCTGTGGGGATACCGGGTGAACCACTGGCTGTGGACGCACCGGCTGCCGCTGCTCAGCCGGGTCGGCGCCGAGATGACCCGCAAACTGACCGGCGTCGACATCCACCCCGCCGCCCGGATCGGCGAGCGCGTGTTCATCGACCACGCCACCGGAGTGGTCATCGGGGAGACCGCCGAGGTCGGCGCCGACGTGACGATCTACCACGGGGTGACGCTCGGCGGGACCAGCCTGGAGGCCACCAAGCGCCACCCGACGATCGGCGACCGGGTGGTGATCGGCGCCGGCGCGAAGGTGCTCGGCTCGTTCACCGTCGGCGCCGACAGCCGCATCGGCGCGAACGCCGTCGTCGTCCACCCCGTCCCGCCGGGTTCGGTCGTCGTCGGCGTCCCCGGGCAGGTCATCAGCCCGAGCCGGCCGCAGCCCGCCCACGACGACCGCCTGCCCGACCTGGTCGGCATCAGCCTGCAGTCGCTGCTCACCCGCGTCGACCGGCTCGAGGCGGCCCGCGCCCGCACCGCCGTCACGGCCGGTGCGGACGGTGCCGCGCCCGGCGACGGCGCCGGGGAGCGGCCGCCGATCCGCCTGCCACAGGCCGGCGTCTGGCAGGGCGAGGACTTCTCCATCTAGTACGAACCCCGGCGCGAATCCGTGCGCAGATGGTCACAGTGAGCTGCGCGGGAGGCGGCGACCCGTGGGGTCGCCGCCTCCCGCGAGGTGAACGCATCGCCCGCTCGGATTCCCGCGACCCTGACGCTCACTCGGCCAGGATCACCGGGCCCGTCCGCTACCGGACGATGATGCGGGCCGAGGCCAGGTTGGGGATGCGCCGCGACGTGGCGTTGGCGTCGCCGTCACGGTGGGATTCGACGAGGGCGGTGGCGAAGTAGGTCCCGGGCGCGTCGTAGGTGTGCGTCGTGGTCACGGTCACCTCGGCCTGCGAGCCGTCGAGGTCCTCCGCGCGGGGGAAGGTGCCCTGGCCGTCGAAGTCCCACTGGAGGCCGACGATCGTGCCGGCGCCGGGCGGCGTCTCGGCGTGGGCGGACAGCGTGACCGCCTCGCCCACCGCGACCTCGGCCCGAGCGCTGCCGTTCGCCGTCACCGACACGACCGGCTGGATACCGCGGCGTTCCTTGGCCGTCGCCGGCAGGACGATCGCGCCGTCGCGGTAGTCGTATTCCGTATCGACCGGTTCGATGCCGTTCTCCACCCAGTCGACCAGGTCGGCCAGGGACTGCTCGATGATCGGCTGGTAGTTCACCAGGTAGGTGGTGTTCGCCCGGCCCGGCGCCGACGCCGCCATGTTCGGCGGAACGTGCTCGGCATTCTCGGTCCAGCGCAGGCGGAACTTCGTGTGGGCCAGCTCGACCCCGTACTCGCGTTCGATGTTCGCCTTGAAACCCAGGCCCTGCGGCGGCCACAGTGACGAATCATGAGTGTGGTGGACCCACAGCAGTTTGCCCTCGATCCGGCCGGTGTGCTTGACGCCCATGAACGGCGACATCTCCGGTAGTTCGTACTGCTGGTAGAGGGGCTGGCCGTCGACCCGCAGGAAGTCGTACTCCGGCTCCCACGGGAGGAGATGGTGCCGGTAGTAGTAGCAGTAGGCGAGGAAGGCGTGATTGTCGACCCGTACCCGGTCACCGGGCTCGACGCCGGTGAAACGCAGGTTCGCGGCCTCGCCGTCGCTGTCGACGAGCAGGACGTCCCTGTGCCCGTTGAGGACGTAGAGCTTGCGGCCGGCGGCCGCGCCGCTGGTCAGTTCGACGCCCGCCCCGAGGATGTAGCCGTCCGGAACCTCGTCGAGCTGCACCGCCATCGGGACGTGCCACATGTTGTTCATGGCCGCGAACAACGACGCCAGCGCGCGCACCTGGCCCAGCTCCGCCGTCTGCAGGGCCGGGTCCTCGAGCAGGTCCTTCGCGTACAGGACCCGCTTGACCGTCGTGTCCAGCTCGATCAGATCGTCGCGCACGAGTTCGGGCTGGTCGAACCCGACATGACCGGGCTTGGTCCAGAAGTTCTCCCAGTACTGGGGATAGTCGGCCTGCAGGCGCGTGGCCATCGACGACCACAGCCACATCTGCCCCATCGGCTGGGCGATGAAGGACTCGTCACCGCGCGGGTAGCCGATCTTGTACACGTTCGCGAGTTCCTCGCGCTGATGGGTGTTCAGGCCGGCGAACGGATCGCCGCTGCCGCCCGGCCACATCGCGTCGACGACGTCGTGGATCCTGTCTCCGAGGACCCGCTGGACGTTGAACATCGAGGAGAAGTTGGGCGTGCCGTTGCGCAGTAGTCGCAGGTCGCCGTAGTCGCCGTCCTGGGCGTCACCCATGTAGGGCAGGGCCGCGTCCCACACGTCGGGCGCGTACGCCAGGCACAGCGGCGAGCGCCGCGCGCCGCCGCTTCCGCCGTACACGTAGGCATACGCGGTCGGGGCTCCGTAGACCTGGGCGGCCAGGAACTTGGCGAACCGGGCGGACTCGGCGGCGGCCCGATAGCCGTAGATCGTCGGATCGGGGCCGGCCTTCGGATCCATGACGTCGCCGATGTGACCCATGTTGGACTCGACGGCGAAGCCGCCCATCCTGAAAATCATCTCCAGCCCGCCGGTCACCTGGCCGAGCGGGCCGGTGTTGACGTTCTCGTGGCCGGCGTTGGCGCCCTCCAACGGCTGGAAAAGGCGGCCCCGCCATCTCTCGGCGGGCGGGTAACAAAGCGCGAACCGGGTGCTCGTCCCCTCGAAACCGCCGTGGATATAACGATGCTCGACGGGCTCGTTGCGCTGTTCGTCCTCGTCGATGTACGGCGCACCGAAGAAACTGTCGATCACAACGTAGGAGTCGAGTCCAAGGGACGCCATCGAACTTCCTTTCACGCCTGAGTCACCCACATTGGCGAAGCTGACCAGGGGTCGACATTAGAGTGATGCAGGCCACAAGTCAACGGCGTTCACCGTGAAGCTGGTCAGCAAGGCGAGTGCTCAGGCGGGCGAGCCGGCGCGGCGGGCGTCGCGGTGGGTGCCCCAGCATCCTGCTGTGATCGAAATCCAGGTCGTAGTAGAGCGCGCCGGACGACCGCAGCTCCGACAGCCTGCGCCGCACCGTCGTCTGCGACCGCCCGGTGGCCGTGGCCTAGCTCGGCTGCCGAGGTTCGGCCGTCCACGGCGAGCGCGTCGAGCAGCTACTGATCGTCGCCTGGCGGCTCCGGCCGAAGGGTTGAAACCTCGACAAGCCGTCGGCCGGAATTCTCGCGGTGCCTCAGTCGCCCACGCCCATCATGACGAGCACCGCGACTCCTTCGGGCCGTCCTGTCTCATGGGTATCGCTCTGACGGGACACACCGCTCTGCTACGCCGAAGGCGGCGAGCAGCTCGCGGACGACGGCCGTCGGCAGGCCGATGACGGTGTCGAGGTCGCCGTCGACGGCGGTGACGAACGCGGCCGCGCCGCCCTGGATGGCGTAGGCGCCGGCGGCGTCCATCGCCTCCCCGGCGGCGACGTAGGCGGCGAGCTCGGCGTCGGGCACGTCGCGCATCGTCACCGCAGTGGTGGCGGCGCGGCCGCGGATGGTGCCGGTCGCCGCGTCGAGGACGACGACGCCGGTGACGACCCGGTGGGTCCGCCCGCGCAGGCTGCGCAGCATGTCGAGGGCGTCGGCGGGGGAGGCCGGCTTGCCGAGGATCCGCCCGTCGACCTCGACGACGGTGTCGCTGCCGAGGATGAGGCGGCCGGGGCGCAGCGCGACGACGGCGCGGGCCTTGCGCTCGGCGAGCTCGACGGTCAGCTCGGGGGCCGTCGCGGTTGCCGTCGACTCGTCGGCGCCGCTGACGACCACCTCGAAGGGCACCCCGAGCCGGGCCAGCAGCTCGCGGCGCCGCGGTGACCCGGAAGCGAGCACGATGCGCTGATCCGCCGTCATGGGAGCAGCGTATCCAGCGCCGGCCACGGCCCACCGACCCCGCCACGTCGGGGGGCCGGTAGACCGGCGTCGTTATGCGACGTGCCTCATGGCGGCGCTGGACAACCACATTCGACTAAGCGTCGAACGCGGCCCCGAACCGGAATCCCCGGACCGGGCAGCCTCCTGACCGGGCCATTCGCCGATTGACCCTTTCGGGCGTGGGCGGGATGGGTTGGGTCGTACCTCGTCGGTTACATAACTCTCACCGGTACTCGACCGCGAACTGGATGGATCGCGGACCTAGACTGGATCCGGCAGGGCACTGCTCCACCCACCCGGCGAGATCGAGATCAACCACCAGGAGGGTGAAAATGGCCATTCCAGCACGTCAGGCGATCAGAGTCGGAGCCTATCTCGCGAAGCAGAAAATTCTGCGGCGCGAGAAATTTCCCATCACCCTGGAACTGGAACCACTGTTCGCGTGCAACCTCTCGTGTGAGGGCTGCGGCAAGATCCAGCATCCGGCGGACGTGTTGAAACAGCGTATGCCGGTCGAGCAGGCGCTGGCTGCGGCCGACGAGTGCGGCGCCCCCGTGGTGTGCCTGGCGGGTGGCGAACCGCTGATGCACCCGCAGGTCGAGCAGATCGTCGAGGGCCTGGTCAAGCGCAAGAAGTTCGTCTACCTGTGCACGAACGCGCTGCTCATCCCGAAGAAGATCGACAAGCTCACCCCGTCGCCCTACCTGTCCTTCGCCGTGCACATTGACGGCCTGGAGGAGCGCCACGACGAGATCGTGGCGAAGAAGGGCGTGTTCGCCCAGGCGGTGGACAACATCAAGGAGGCCCAGCGCCGGGGCTTCCGGGTGACCACCAACACAACCTTCTTCAACACCGACACCCCGCAGAACGTCATCGACGTCCTGAACTTCCTGAACAACGATCTCAATGTCGACGGGATGATGCTCTCCCCGGCGTACGCCTACGAGAAGGCTCCTGACCAGGAGAACTTCATGGGCGTCGAGGCGACTCGGGAGCTTTTCCGGAAGGCGTTCGCGGAAGGTCGCCGGAAGGGCTGGCGGATCAACCACTCGCCGCTCTACCTGGACTTCCTCGAGGGGAAGCTTGATTTCCCGTGCACGGCCTGGGGAATCCCGTCCTATTCCCTCTACGGCTGGCAGAAGCCCTGCTACCTGATGGGTGACGGCTACGCCGAGTCCTACCAGGAGCTGCTCGACACCACCGACTGGGACTCCTACGGCCGCGGCAAGGACCCGCGCTGCGCGAACTGCATGGCGCACTGCGGCCACGAGCCGACGGCCCTCGCGGCGACGCTGGGGTCGCTGCGCGAGACCATCCGCGCCGCCGCGCGCTGATCGCCGCCGGGCGCGGATCCGCCCCGCGGGCTGGTCGGCGTCCGGCGTACTGATCTGATC